>CAVFWT010000044.1:0-16039 GCA_963626305.1 bacterium
ACCCACTTGATGCAGGCGATTGGCATCTATATTATTCGAAACAATCCAGCGGCCTAAGTCGTGTATGTATCATCAGAGACATTCACGAACGAATTGATCAAGGCAATTTCAGAGAATAAGATGCGTTCCTTTAAGAGTAAGTACCGAAAGGCGGACGTTCTGCTCATCGATGACATTCAGTTCCTCGAAAACAAAGATAAGACGCAGGAAGAATTTTTCCACACATTCAATGCTCTATATGAAGATTCGAAACAGATTGTCATTTCCAGCGATCGCCCACCGAATCAGCTCGTGAACCTCGAAGAACGACTGCGCACGCGTTTTGCATGGAATCTTATTGCAGACATCACACCAGCAGACTTTGAGACCAGGGTTGCAATTCTGAAGAAAAAAGCAGAAAACTCCAACCTCGAATGGGACGACGATCTTTACGAAGTATGTTGCTTAATTGCAGATAAGTTCAAAGACAACATCCGCGAACTGGAAGGTGCGTTCAACAACATCACCGGATATTCGAACCTGCTGGGCGAACATATCGATGTGTCATTTGCAAAACGAACGCTTCGCAACATTATTAAGGACACAGATAACGGAATTGCACCGGAAAGAATTCGTTCTATCGTTGCAAAGTACTTTAAAATAAAGGTTGCAGACATGGACTCTACCAAGCGCAACAAGGAAATCGCTTATCCAAGACAGATTGCGATGTACCTCTGCCGCGAGAATACTGAGCTTTCCCTACCGGAAATCGGTGAACTGTTTGGCGGTAAACACCACTCTACTGTCATTCACTCGGTCAACAAGATTTCTGACCTATATGCGAAAGACGACTACACACGAGCTGATGTGGATGCACTAAAGAAGAAAATCAAAGAATACAAATAAGTACGAAAACACTTCCGAATAATACACATTGTTCCAACAGAGTTTTCCTATGGGGTTTTCCACAGTGTGAAATTCCTTCAATTGCCTTTCAAATAAGGGCTACAGAGTTTTCCACATTATCCACAGCCCCTACTACTACAACTATAATTTATGAATATTAAAAATAATACTCTCACGAAAGGAATATCATGAAAATCTACTGCACGAAATCCGAACTGTACAGCGCACTGAATAGTGCTTCCATCGCAGTTGGTTCTAGAACCACTGCCAAAATCCTCGAAGGTCTTCTATTCGATGTCCACCAGACATCGCTTCAGATTACTGGAACGGATACCAGCATCACCATTAAAGCAACGGTGAATGTCAATGCAGAAGAAGACAACATGTCTTTTGTTATCCCAGATCAGGGAACTTTCAAGAATATTATTCAGAAGCTTCCAGAAGAAGAAGTCGTTCTGGATTACGATGCAAACAAATCATCGGTTCATATTTCGAGTGGACGTTTCCAATCAGATTACCTCTGTGCAGGAGCCGATGAATTCCCAGTAATCAATGCAAGTAACAGCACTATCTCCGTCCAGGTAGATAAAAGCAAAATTAAAACGTTGATTAAGAAGACTGCATTCTCGGCCAGCAAAGAAGAAATCAACGGAATTCTTACCGGCGTTCTTTGTGAAGTAGCAGAAGGTAATTTCCGCATGGTCGCAGTTGATGCATTCCGTATGGCAATTTACAATGAAGAAATTGCGGATGCTTCGGCAAACTTCAAAGTGGTTATTCCAGCGAGACAGCTTCTTAATCTGGAGAAGGTCATCACAGATGATGGCGATGAAAACCTGCGCATGGAACTTTCGGACAGCAAAGTGGTATTTTATGTCGATAATAAAGAAGTTATCATCAACGTGCTCAACGGTAATTACATTGACTACAAGAGAATCATTAGTGCGGAGACACCAACACGCATTCGCGTAAAGAAGGAAGAATTGATTCGAAGCATCGAGCGTGCTGCCCTCCTTTCCAATAGCATGAATAACAACATGGTAAAATTTGATATCGAAGACGATGTCATTGTCATCTCCTCGTTCTCCGATAAGGGTAACATCAACGAGAAAATTGAAATCATCAAAGAAGGCACAAACTTCAAAATCGGATTTAACTTCAAATATCTGCAGGATATTCTGAAGAACATCGAAGATGAAGAAATTTACATGTATGTGAAGGATGGCGTCAGCCCTTGCATCGTAAAACCGCTGAGCGGCGAGAAATATTTGTACCTCGTTCTTCCGGTAAGAATGAATTAGTAATGAAACTAATCAAAAGTAGGAAATAATAACAGACATATAATGAACGTAGAGCGAATCGAACTTCACAATTTCAGAAACTTTGAAAATCTAGAGCTGTCTTTTGACAGCTCTAGAAATGTTTTAATTGGGGAAAATGCCCAAGGTAAAACCAATTTGATTGAAGCAATTTACATCTGCGCATTCGCCCGTTCTTTTCGCACGCAGAACTCTTCTGACTTAATTCGAATCGGCGAAACAAGGGCAAGCGTATCTCTTGATCTTATTAGCGATGATTTTGCAAAAAATATTACTATCATCTTAGATCGAAGTGGGAAGAAGATGATTAAGAAAGATGGCAAAGTTGTAAAGCGAACAGCGGATCTACTGAATAACTTGGTGGTGATGGTGTTCTCACCGGAGGATCTTCGTATCATCAAAGACAGTCCAGAGAAGCGAAGAAATTTCGTGAACAAAGAACTATCTCAAATCAGACCTCGTTATTACGAGTGCGTTCGTATGTACCGCGATGCTCTTCATCAGAAGAACTCTATGCTCAAGGATGCTTATCGGAATAATAACTTAAATGAGGATATGCTCGATATCTATGACCTTCAGCTTGCAAAATATGGAGCGGAAATCGTGAAGTATCGAAAGAATTTTATCCATCTTCTGTCGGAGCGCGCCAATGAAGTACAGAAAAGTATCACGGGCGGCAAAGAGGAACTACAAATTAAGTATCTCTGCTCCATGTCGGAAGAAAATGCCTATGACGAACTCATTTCCCGGAGAGACCGAGATATTTACAGCGGTCATTCGAGTATCGGGCCGCAGCGCGATGACTTGGAGTTCTACATCAACGGAAAGAATGCACGAAAATATGGATCACAGGGACAACAGCGGACGGTAGCACTAGCACTTAAGCTTGCAGAAATTGGGATTGCTCGTGATGTTATCGGTGAGAATCCGGTTCTGCTGCTTGATGATGTTCTCTCAGAGCTCGATGAAGAGCGTCAGACGTATCTGTTCCGTCAAATAGAAGATGTTCAGCTATTTATTACCACTACAGATAGCCACAGCGGTGTACTTCAGAAAATGATGAAAGGAAATGTATACACCATCCAAAGTGGTACAGTGATAGAAAGTACTGAAAAAACATTGAAAAATTAAGGAATAAGCGATTTAAAACACTGTTTTATAGTTTTTCGTCAGTGTTGAACAAAAAGTGAACATATGGTAAAATAAATCGGTTATGTAAAGATAGCCGATTTTTATTTTTACAGGAAAAAATATAGGAAATTAATTCGCAAAATATTAAACAACAAAGGAAGGTTTGAATGAGCGCAGAAAACAAGAAAGGCGATTATACAGGCCAACAAATTCAGGTTTTGCACGGGCTCGAAGCGGTGCGTGTCAGACCGGGAATGTATATTGGTAGTACTGGACCGCAAGGTCTTCATCACCTGGTTTACGAAATTGTAGATAACAGTGTCGACGAAGCGCTTGCTGGTTTCTGTAAACACATTGAACTGTTCATTAACGAAGACAACTCCATTACGGTTAGCGATGATGGACGTGGTATGCCAGTGGACATGCACCCAACCGAGGGGAAGCCGACGGTGGAAGTTATCCACACGCAACTGCATGCCGGTGGTAAGTTCGGTGGCGGAGGATACAAAGTATCCGGCGGTTTGCACGGTGTAGGTGCATCTGTTGTAAATGCCCTCTCCACGCACATGGTCGTTGAGGTTCGGAGAAACGGTAAGCTTTATCAGCAGGAATATTTCCAGGGGAAGGACGTTACCGAGCTCAAAGTTATCGGTGATGCGAAGGGCACCGGTTCGAAGACGACATTCTGGCCGGATCCGGAAATTTTCGACGAGACTGTCTACGATTACGACACACTTCACACGCGTATGAGAGAGATGGCGTTCCTGAACAAGGGACTTCGCATTTCCATTGAAGACAAGCGTGAAGGTCGTAAGAAGAAGGACTCTTTCTACTACGAAGGCGGAATCAAAGAGTTCGTCGCATTCCTGAACAAGAGCAAGAAGGTTATCAACGAAGATATCTTCTATTTCGAAAATCAGAAGAAGGACGAGAAGACGGGAAGAGAGTACGAAGTGGAAGTTGCCCTTCAGTACACAACGAACTATACCGAGAATGTCAGCTCCTATGCGAACAACATCAACACTATCGAAGGTGGTTTCCATCTCCAAGGTCTCAAATCAGCGATTACGCGTACCATCAACGATTACGCGCGCCGCAACAAGCAGCTCAAGGAAAAAGATGATGCGCTCACTGGTGATGACTGCCGTGAAGGCGTAACCGCGATTGTCAGCGTGAAGCTGACCGATCCGCAGTTCGAAGGTCAGACCAAGGCAAAGCTGGGAAATAGCGAAGTCCGCGGTTTTGTTGAGAGCAGCATGAACGAATTCTTCACCTTCTATCTGGACGAACATCCAGCTCAGGCGAAGAAAATTGTAGAGAAATGCGTCAACGCTTCTCGCGCAAGAGAAGCTGCACGTAAGGCTAGAGAAGCTTCTCGTAAAAGTAATGTACTCGAATCGACATCACTTCCGGGTAAGCTAGCCGATTGCTCTGAGAAGAATCCGGAACTTTGCGAAATCTTCCTGGTCGAGGGAGATTCCGCTGGCGGTAGTGCGAAGGAAGGCCGTGACAGATCTCGTCAGGCAATCCTCCCACTCCGTGGTAAGATTCTGAACGTTGAGAAAGCAACTAGAGCAAGAGCACTGGATTCCGATGAAATCAAGAACATGATCAGCGCATTCGGTTGCGGTATCGATGACAAATTCGACGAGAACAACCTTCGCTATCACAAGATTATCATCATGACCGATGCCGACGTCGATGGCGCGCACATTCGTACACTACTTCTCACCTTCTTCTATCGCTACATGCCGCAGCTGATTGAAGGTGGATATGTATATGCCGCTCAGCCACCACTTTTCCAGGTAAAAAGAGGCAAAGACGTATGGTATACATATTCCGACAGAGAGCAGGACGAACTTCTGGCAGAATTGAAGTCGAAAGACAGCCGTTCGAAGATTGAAATTCAGCGTTACAAAGGTCTGGGAGAGATGGACGCAACTCAGCTCTGGGAGACCACTATGGATTTCAACCACCGTACACTGATTCAAATCGCGCTGGATGATGCCGAAGCGGCAGACGAAATTGTTACCACACTGATGGGTGACAAAGTTCCGCCTCGTAAGAAGTTCATCGAAGAGAACGCGAAGTACGCTACACTGGACCTGTAATATTGGTCATGAGAAGAATGTAAAGAGGAGTTTTAATGTCAACAAATCTATTGGAAGACAGCAAAATAATCACTCATGAAATGCATGAGGAGATGAAGAATTCCTACATCGACTATGCGATGAGTGTTATTGTCGGCCGTGCTCTTCCGGATGTGCGAGATGGTATGAAGCCAGTTAACAGAAGAATTCTGTACGGCCTCAGCGCACTGGGAATCACGCCGGACAAACCACATAAGAAATCCGCGCGTATCGTCGGCGAAGTAATGGGTAAATATCACCCACATGGCGACAGCTCTATCTACGATGCGATGGTAAAGATGGCACAGCCATTCTCTACTCGTTATCCGTTGGTAGATGGTCATGGTAACTTCGGTTCCGTCGATGGCGACGGCGCAGCTGCATCCCGTTATACCGAGGCGAGAATGTCCCCATTCTCCCTGCAGATGGTTCGGGATATTGAGAAGGACACCGTTGATTTTATCGACAACTACGACGGCGAAGAGAGAGAGCCAGTTGTGCTCCCTTCCCGTGTGCCGAACCTTCTCATCAACGGTTCGAACGGTATCGCCGTTGGTATGGCGACATCCATTCCACCGCACAATCTGAGCGAGACCATTGATGCTTGCGTTAAGATGATTGATGATGAGAATTGCACCGTTGATGATTTGATCAAGATCATCAAGGCACCGGACTTCCCAACGGGAGCAGAAATTCTCGGCAAGGAAGGCGCGAGACAGGCATATCGTACCGGTACGGGTAAAGTTCTGGTTCGTTCCGTGTGCACCATCGAAGAAGGCACTCGCGGTAAAATGAAAATCAAGATAACCGAGATTCCGTATCAGGTGAACAAAGCTCGCCTGATTGAGTCGATGGCATCCCTGGTTAAAGACAAGAAGGTAGAAGGAATCAGCGGAATTGAGGACTATTCCAGTAAGGGAAAGACCGAAATTGTCATTGATCTGAAGAAGGATGTAAATCCAAGCGTTGTCCTGAACCGTCTGTATAAGCACACACAGCTGCAGACATCGTACAGCATGATTATGCTGGCGCTGGTGAACGGCGAACCGAAGATTCTGAACCTCTATCAGATTATTGAAGAGTACCTCAAACATCAGAAAGAAGTTGTAACGAGAAGAACCCGTTACGATCTTAAGAAAGCAGAAGCGAGAGCTCATATTTTAGAAGGTTATGTCATCGCACTGGATAACATCGATGAAGTAATCAAAATCATCCGCTCTTCTTACAACGATGCGAAAGAGAAGTTGATGATTCGCTTCGGACTGACCGAGATTCAGGCACAGGCAATCCTCGATATGAGACTTGCTAGACTGCAAGGACTGGAACGAGAGAAAATCGAGGCAGAACTCGCTGAGCTTCGCAAGAAAATTGCTTACTATAAGGAAATTCTTGCCGATGAGAAGAAGCTCATGGGCGTTATCAAAGATGAGCTTCTCGAAATCAAGCAGAAATATGGCGATAAGAGAAGAACGAAGATTGTCAACGATAGCGGTGAACTCGATGAGGAAGCACTGATTGACGAAGAGAATGTCGCAGTCACCCTCACCCACCTCGGATACATCAAGCGCGTACCGGAGAATACATACAAAGCACAGCGCCGTGGCGGCAAGGGAATCGTTGGTCTCACCACGAGAGATTCCGACTTCGTAAAGGATCTCATCATCACATCGACACACGACTATCTGATGTTCTTTACGGATATGGGTAAGGTCTACAAGATGAAGGCATACGAGGTTCCGGAAGCATCCAGAACTGCTAAGGGTACACCGGTTATCAACTTCCTCAGCCTGAATTCGAACGAACGCGTCACTGCCGTTATTCCGGTAAAAGAATTTGCGCAGGATGAATACCTCGTGATGATTACGAAGAACGGTACGATTAAGAAGACGCCGATGTCCGAATTCGACAGCAACCGTAAGAACGGACTCATTGCGATTAACCTGAAGGATGGCGATAAGCTGATTTCAGTCAGTCAGTCGACCGGAGATGACAAGATTTACGTAATCACCAGACAGGGTAAGGCAATTGCCTTCAATGAGAGCGATGTTCGCAGCATGGGAAGAAATGCCGGCGGTGTTCGCGGTATCAATCTGGAAGGCGATGACGAAGTCGTATCGATGGAACTCGACAGCGATGGAACTCGTGAGATGCTCGTCGTAACCGAGAACGGATTCGGTAAGCGTACTGCACTGGATGAATATCGCATCCAGACCAGAGGCGGCAAGGGTATCGCAACGTATGACAAGACGAAGTTCAAGAAGACTGGATTCTTGGTTGGCGGTATGCTCGTCAAGGATGAGGATGAAATCATGCTCATCAATTCGAACGGTGTCATCATTCGAATTCATGCAAATGATATCTCGCGTTCCGGCAGAACAACGCAGGGCGTGAAGATTATGAAGGTCGAAGAGGCAGACCACATCGTATCACTGGCAAAAGTTGTTGAGAACGAAGAAGATGCACAGAAGGCAAAGGAGAAATCCGAAGAGCCGAAGAATGAGCAACTTTCGCTCCTCGACTAATTGGTCACAAGTAGGCATTCATGCGTATTCATTTGAATAATGGATTTCTGCGGACATGTTGAGAATGTGTGCACAGAAAATGACGTATGGATGCTTCCTCGGAAACTGAATGATTACGAAAAAACACCCGGAGAACTAAGTTCTCCGGGTGTTTGTTTTTTTATCGGGAATATGGGTTATAGAAGTATATTACTTCGCACGAACTTTAACGGTCTTGCTGTACTTAGTGTAATAAGTCTTGCCGTTAACTGTCTTGTAACCGCGAACCTTGACATAGTATTTCTTCTTCTTTGTCAGTTTCTTAATCGTAACCTTCGTGGAAGAAGTGGTCTTAGCTAGCTTGTAAGACTTTGCGCCAACTTTCTTGTAATATACCTTGTAACCGGTAACGTTAGAGTTCTTCTTGTAAGTTACGGTTACCTTCTTCTTACCAGCTTTTGCCTTGAGACTGCTGATGGAAGAAGATGTGGTGGATGTGAGGCATACTTCCTTACCGGTCTTCTGGTTCAGAACATAAGTCTTTCCGTTGCGGCTATAGTTGTTGCCGTCGTTGGACCAACCTAACCAGCCATCACTCCAGAGGGATGCATCGTAACCCATGAGCCAAGCTTCCCATGTGGATTCAGCTGCTCTCCAACCACTTCCGCAGAAGAATACCATGTGCTTGCTGGTGTCGATGCCGTCAGCCTTCCACTTCTTTACGATTGCATCACCGCTTCTCATGGACTTATCGGCATTTCTGTAGTAGAACATGCTGGAAGAATATCCAACACCAACGTTGGAGTATACAGTTCCAGGGATTCTTCCCATCAGATCGTGATAGGAATATCCGGAGCTCTTTCCATCCCATTCTTCCTTTGTTCTAGTATCTACAACAACGTAGTGAGAATCCTTGAGTTCCTTCTGAACTTCAGTAGTTGTATCGATAACTTCCTGGTTGAGTGGTTTAGTGGTTCCGAGGTCAGTTTTCTCGTTCTTGTTCACGCCTGTTTCAAGATCGTATCCAGCTGCATTCCAATCAGTCATTGCGCTGCTCATTACGTGAACGTTCTCAACACCAAGATACTTCAGGATAATAGCCATTCTGGTAACAGCCATTGGTTCATAACCTGTGAGGATTACGCAAGAATTCAGTGTGATTCCCTTGCTCTCAGCAAGTTCAATCAGCTTCTTGTCGCTGTTCAGTCTCCACTCAGACTTGTATGCATCTGGCTTGGAGTTAACATATACAGTTGGGGTTTCGTAATCATCAGTGTTTACGTGAACCGCACCTGGTACGTGACCCGAATCATATCCGGAACCGGTATCTTCATCGCTGGACTCATCTCCCCAACCTACATCGAGAAGAACCACATCATCACCGTTGATGATGTTCTTTGCATCTTTGCTGTAGTTTTCAGTCTTTGAAACGTAGTTGTCAGAGATGTTCTTTACAACTTCTGCAGGAACGTACATGTCGTAGTTCTTATACTTTACAACCTTTGCCTTGCCGTTGTTAATTAGGGAAGTTGCGTTGTAAATTTTCATGTTGTCTGCAGAATATCCCTTATCCTTAAGCCAGTTATATACATACTTGGCATCGGAATCGTTGGTATCATAGATGATAATCTGAGAATTTTTTGTGAGGCCAGCATCGCTAATCATCTGATTGTGATAATCATCTACCGTTGTACCTTCACGAGAGTTCGGTGTCTTTGCATTCTTGATGGCATTTGCTGGGAAGCTGCTTGCAGTCTTCAGGTGACCGCCTCTTTCCGCATCGCCGATTACCCATCCGTTGTAAGCATCAGTGCTTCTTGCATCGAGCAGTACTGTATTCGAATCAGAATCCTTTGTGTAAGAAATTACTTCGGAATCAGTTGCTTCTGCGACAGCAGATGGTTCTTTGGCATTTGGATCGTTCACAACAACGTCGATGGAACCAGTGTATTTTGTTTCTTTGTCGTCGATGTATACGGTTTTAATCAGAGGTGGTTCATCCTCAGAAAGATTCATTACAACATTTGTAGTAAGAGTGATATTCTGATCATCTACCAGGGTAAGCTTATAATCAGCTTCTCCCATAGTCATTTCATTTGTAAAGGTGTGGCTAAGAACACCCTTTGAATCTGATTTCTCATTGATAGCGATATTAGCGCTGTCTACATTATTAGTCGTATCCTTCAAATAGAATTGAGCGCCCTCGACTGGATTTCCATACTGGTCTTTAACATTGAGGACCAGTGTCGAAGTATCCACATCGGCATTCGCCGTTGCGATACCGTAAGAGCCGAAGATGCTGAATCCGCTGAGAATCATTGCAAAAGCCAGAAGCCAGGCAGTGACTTTGCGCATTGCATTGCTCATGTGCATTTCCTCCTTAATTATATAAGCATTAAATGTCAAATCTCCTCCCACAATACTCCCGATTTATATTGTGAAAGAAGTGGATTCGACACGAATCCATATTCAATTATAAGAAAATAATAAATCTAACTTCCAATAAATATAAGAAATGCTTTTAAAGTTCAATTAAGGAAAAAACTATAATTAAGATATGCATTTTTCTAAAATCAAATTCCATTACAAAAGGCCCCGCTTACGCGGAACCTTGAATTACGATGATACATACTTTTAGAAAAATCTCGGTTAGAGGAATTCCTGCAGTCCGTCACGGATTGTCTGCTCAATCTGGACGTGTGCCTGATTCTGAGTCTTACGGTCCATCTCTTCGAAATGAACGAGCGGATGAACTTTGACGTGAATGGTGCACGGGTTAACGCTCCCCTTCTCTTCCCAGAAATGGTAGCCACCTTCGAGCGTAATTGGAAGAATCGGGACTTTTGCCTTCTGCGCGAATTTGAAACTGCCCGGTTTGAACTCACCCATCTCGCTGGACTGGCTTCGGGTACCTTCCGGGAAAATGACCAGCGAGAAACCGTTCTTCATGAGATCGGCGGCTTCGTTCAGCGTCTGGATGGCAGCGCGGGCGTCACCCCTCTTGATGAAGATGGAACGCGTGTAATTAATCGCCTTTGCCAGCGGTTTGAATCCGGTAAACTCGGATTTGGCAATAAAGCCAACCTGGAATTTACGGATGACGTAGAGAATCGCGAGAATGTCCGTATAACTCTGGTGATTCGCAACGATGAGAAGCGGTCCGCACTCCGGAATGTTCTCTTCACCGTGAATGTCGAAATCGATACCAATCTGACGTGAAATCTTGTCCGCGAACTCGGATGTTCCCTTGAGAATCAGCGCCCTCTCCTCTTCGAACTTTCCTTCCGCACGAAGTTTCTCGAAAATCGGTGCCTGCTTGGTAAAATTATTCATTCCGGACAGAACTGCGAGTCCGGCCGGGATAGATTTGAATGGATTAAACATAGTGAAATTTTCTCCTTATCGCAGTTTATTAAACTGCTTGATGATGTCTTGTCAGCGGGATATTTGGCTTGCGAGCTCCCGCACAATCAGCTAGAATTATTTTAAATTAACGTATTTGAAAATGCAATAGAAGTGCGTACGGTAGATTGCGATGCAGCAATATACAAACAGAGACGTGCTTGGGGATACTCCAATTAGATATTCGGTAAGAAAGGATTAGAAGAATGAGATTTGTAATTCAGAGAGTGACGCACGCAAGTGTAACGGTAGACGAGAAAGTAATCGGATCAATCGGCAAAGGATTTATGGTGCTGATTGGCGTATGCGATACGGATACCGAAGAAATTGCCGACAAGATGCTGGACAAGATGATTAAGCTCCGCATCTTTGAAGATGAGAACGGCAAGACGAATCGCGCACTGGCAGATGTTGACGGTTCCCTTCTCCTGATATCACAGTTCACCCTCTACGCAAATTGCAAGAAAGGCAACCGTCCTTCCTTCGTTCAGGCTGGTTCCCCTGACCACGCTAATACGCTCTACGAATATATCATTGAGAAGTGCAAAGAACGCGTCGATACCGTGGAACGCGGCGAATTCGGTGCTGACATGAAGGTGGAACTTCTCAACGATGGACCATTCACTATCGTGCTGAACTCGGAAGAGATATGCGGATAAAAATAATTTTATCCTTGCAATTCTCTGACGATTCTGTATAATTGAAACGTATGGTCTGAATTCGCAGGCCGTACTCCTACATCGTAAGATGTCATTAGGCCATAGGAGGTGAAAACAATGAGAAATTATGAATTATTGTTCATTCTTGATCCGGCTATGGATGAAGCTGCAAGAAACCAGATGATCGAGACCGTTAAGGGCATCATCGGAGCTGATGGAGAGGCAGGAGAAGCTGATCTGTGGGGTCTGAAGAAGCTGGCATATCCGATCAACAAGAAGAAGGAAGGTTTCTACGTGCTCATTCCATTCAAGGCAAGTGCTGAGCTGCCGAAGGAGTTGGACAGAAGACTGAAGATTTCCGATAATTGCATGAGACACATCATCGTTTGCCAGGACGAGAAATAGTCTTCGTTCACGAAGTTCGGAAAGGACAGGTGAAACATGAATAGTGTAATACTGATTGGAAGATTAACGAGAGATCCGGAGTTGCGTTATTCCCCGAATACTCAGACTGCTGTAGCGCATTTTACGCTTGCAGTTGACAGACAGAGGGGACAGAATGGCGAGAGTCAGGCTGACTTCATTCGAATCACTGTATTCGGAAAGCAAGCTGAGACCGTAGAAAGATACCTCAAGAAAGGTAGCCAGGCTGCAGTCAACGGACGGATTCAGACGGGAAGTTATACGAAAGATGGACAGACGATTTACACGACGGATGTGATTGCAAACCGTGTGGAGTTCCTCGGATCCAGAAACAGCGGAAGCAATGATAATAGTTATCAGAGAAGTCCGCAGACAGATAATTCCCAGCAGGGTCCATTTGGAGGTCAGGATGATTTCCCAGATGCATTCCAGGCTGCGGATGACGACATCCCGTTCTAAAATTTCTTAGGAAAGGAGATTTAGTCGAAAATGGACAATAACAACAGAAAGCGCGGCGGCATGAGAAGAAGAAAAGTATGCCAGTTCTGTGCTGATAAGGATAAGAAGATCGATTACAAGGATGTAGAGACTCTGAAGAAGTTCACTACCGAGAGAGGTAAGATTCTTCCTAGAAGAGTAACCGGTACATGCGCAATGCACCAGAGAGCAGTTACTTCTGCTATCAAGAGAGCACGCGTAGTAGCACTGCTTCCTTTCGATGCAGATCTGAACAACTAATCCGCGAAGAAGAAAATGAGAGAACGCTGAAGGTATGCCTTCAGCGTTTTTTTAGTGCTTTTTTCAAAAATAAGAAAGATATTTGCAAGGGTCTCACAACTTACGCGAGAAGAACTAACACAGGAAAAAGAGGAATAAATATAAGGTGAAGAAATGCGATGAGGTATGGTATCATTACTTCAGAATGCATCTCGAACAATATGTAATTAGGTATCCTAATGCGTGATGTGCGAATAAGCGAAGATATGATTCGAAGATATGCCAGTAATTCAAATTTAGAAAGAAGGTAATGACATGATCAAAGACCAGAAAATAATTGACTTCTTGAATGACCTTAAATCGGAAGCACCAGCTCCGGGTGGCGGTGCGGTCGCCGCATTAACGGGAGCACAGGGTGCTGCGTTGGTTATGATGGTAGCGAATCTGACGATTGGAAAGAAAAAGTATGCCGAATACGAAGAACTGAACATCCGAGTTCGCGATGAAGCGCAGGAAGTGCTGAATCGCTTGATTCAGGGAATCGATGATGATAAGGATGCTTTTACAGGGGTATCTAATGCATACGCAATGCCGAAAGAAACCGAAGAAGAGAAAGCAGCTCGCAAGAAGGCAATTGCAGATGCTTCGGTTAATGCCGGACTCGCACCGCTGAATGCATGCCGCGCAGCAGTAGAAGGTCTTCGCCTCAACGTGCAGATTCTTGGAAAGTCTAACAAGAATCTGGTAAGCGATCTTTACGTATCTGCACTCAACTTGAATGCTTGCATTCAGGCGGCGAAGATGAATGTGCTTGCGAATACATCTTATCTTGCGGATAAAGAGATGGCAGCAAGTTGGGAGAAAGAAGTCGCAGAAATCGTAAAGGAAGCTGATGAACTTACTGGAACGATTCTGGCGGATGCATAATTCCTGAAGTCAGAGAATGCATAATTTTTGCAGATAATATAAATGGTATAGTAAAAAAAGGCATGGTCGGTTCCGGATTGGAATGGCCATGTTTTTTTAAACGGAGAGGGAAACGAGATAATGATGTATAAAGATAACTTGGAATGTGGTCTAAAATTATCGAGAGAATGAATAATAGAATTGTTTATATTGGAGTTATCCATAAAGTTTGAAATAAGTAAACTGTTTCGGTATAATAAAATGCATTTATCCTGTTAGTTACCACTAACAAATGAGATTATTAATTTTAACTATTGGAAAGACATGAAAGGAGCAATCATGCATAACGGAACTGGAATACTCTTCTGGGGATTCTTAATCGTGTATGGCATTGTAATGTTTGCCATCTCTCCGAAGGCTGTAACAATCGGTGGTTTCTTCAAGGGAACCGATAAGCAGGGGCGTGCTGCGTCTTCCCTGATGGTTACCTCTTCGGTATTTATCGCTTGGATTTTCGCAAAGTCCGTGTACAACTGTGCCAACATGGGTTACAGCTACGGAATTGTCGGTGGTGTAGGATATGCCGTATATTGGCTCTGCATTCCACTGACTGGATATGCAATCTATAGACTTCGTCGTCGTTTCGGTGCGAAATCGATGACGGACTTCCTGACCAACAACTACGGTGTCGCAGCAGCATTCTGCTTCAGTGCGGCAATTCTGGTACGTCTGTTCAACGAAGTATGGTCCAATACATCGGTAATCGGTGGTTACTACGGTGAATCCGGAAGTAAGCCGTTTATCATCGCAGCGCTGCTGTTCACCGCCATCACGGTTGGCTACAGCTGCTGGGGTGGTCTGCGTTCTTCCCTGATTACAGATGTGCTGCAGGCAGGTCTCTTCGTGGTACTGCTCGTATTCACACTGTTCTGGATTCTTCCAGCTCATCCACTGTCCGCATATATGACTAGCGGATCTTGGAAGATGGATGCCGGACTCGATTTCGTACTGGGTGCAGGACTTCAGTGCCTCTCCTACGGATTCCACGATGCTGTGCTGACGGACAGAGGATTCATCTGCGAAGAGAAGAAGATGCTGAAGTGTTTTACCGTTGCCGGTCTCCTCGGATTCCTCGCAATCGTACTTTTCTCCATGATCGGTGTTGATGCGATGCTCTCCGGACTGGAAGGCGTAACCGATGCTGCACAGAGCGTTGCTCAGGGCATGGGTATTGCCGCATTCCTGCTGATGGCAATCATGATGGTAATGTGCGGTGGTTCCACACTGGACTCCACATTCAGCTCGCTTGCGAAGCTGACCGCTCGTGACTTGCCAGCAATCCTCGGCAAGGATCCACATGAAAAAGCTCGTTGGATTGGTATTGGATTCATGGTATTCTTCGCAATCGTTGGTAACCTGCCGATGATCGTTGGAACAGATATCCTGGCTGCGACAACAATTTCCGGAACCATGATCATGGGTCTTGGACCAATCTTCCTCCTGCACGGAGCTGGTCCGATTAAGCCAACCAAAATCGGATTCCACCTCTCCTTCTGGATTGGAATGATTCTGGGTATTGTAGACACCGTTAGCCCAGACAGCCTATCCTTCATGAACATCGGAACGGGCGCTTATGCGAACTTCCTCGGCGTGAACTTCTGGGGCGCAGTTCTTTGCTGGGCTTCCTACGCAATCTGCGGTATTGTTGCTGGCAAGATGGAGCACGTGGAAGGCCGTCCTGCTTGGAAGGGCAGAACCGATGAAGAAATCGCTGCAATCGATGCAGAGCACGCAAATCCAGAATGGGAAGACATCGATCCGGAAGGCATCGAGTCTCCAATGTAATTGAATTATTTGCTAAAAACAAATACAATATACCTATCTGTGCCGACCTGGCGCAGGTAGGTATTTCTATTAATGGCTCTTAGCCAATCGAGGACGCATGCGTCCGAGACAAAAGAACCACC
>CAVFWT010000045.1:0-15915 GCA_963626305.1 bacterium
CATCTTAACCAGGCCCTTCTGCGTCGCCTTATTGTAGTAAGGAGTTACAACCAGACACGCATCGGCGCCTACCTCGCAAGCGTAGCGGGTGAGCTGCACGCCGTATGCGGTGTCGTTGCTGCCGGTGCCGGCGATCACCGGAACGCGGTGGTTCACTCTCTCCACGGCGTAGCGGATGCATTCCTTGTGCTCGGCGTCGGTCAGGGTCGAGCCCTCGCCGGTGGTGCCGCAGATAACCAGCGCGTTGATGCCCTGCTCAATCTGCCAGTCAATCAGTCTGCCGAACTGTTCGTAGTTGACGCCGTCCTCGGTCATCGGGGTAATCAGCGCGGTTGCAAATCCTTCGAAAATAGGTGTAGTCATTTTGTTTGTCCTCCTAATATAACTATGTGATACAGATATATTTGAGAAGAGAGCCTTGAACCGATAAAAAAAGCAGTGAACTCCGGAGTTCACTGCTTGATAATCGTACTTCACACGTTTCCGACTCCACAAACACGCCATCAATCGAACGTGCAGCCATCGGAAGTATGACTCATATCAAGGATAGCCCTCCGCATAGTGTGTATGCGACAGTCGGTGGAATCTTATTTCCATCGCCCGGCAAACCGTCCGTGCAGAACCGGTCACCTCGGCGCTGGTGCCTTTCGTCGCTCCTGCCCTGCACGGCATGGGGAGGCGAGTACTCTTCACGTAGCGCGTCCTCTATCTCAATTGTGTATATATAATACTCGCTATATCGGAACGTGTCAAGGCAAAATGTTGCTTTTATCCAAAATAATACGAAAAGTTTAGAACAAAAACACAAAATGATGCCGAGCGAAATTGCCCAAGGACTATGAATTCGAGAGATTCCATCGAACAAAAGATGCTCCAACGTCACTTAAAGGACAGTGCAATATGTTCTGTAATTTGTGCATGATATCTGATATAATCTCACGTAGTATGCATAACCAAATGTTCCGTTCCTTGGGAACATTTGCGATACTTATTGATGCACAAAGGTGAAAGAATGAATACTGTAATAAGTGTAGAGAAGAACTTCGAACATGCGATTTCGGACATGTTCACGAAGAATATCATGATCAGCGTGTTCTATGTGCTGATGGCACTGGGAATGATCGCAATCATCAACAGAGTCGGTCGGAAATACCGCAATATGATTAACCCGAAGGATGTGCGCCTCCGTGGATATCTGTATAACGGATTCGGAATTATGAAGCTGATTGTTGTGCAGATTTGCGCTTTTGCGATTCTGCAGGCAAATGGTATCAACATTTCATCCATCATTACCGGAACGGCGCTCATCGCGGCGATTGCGGGATTGGCGTTACAGGACTTCTTTAAAGATATCATCATGGGACTTCACCTCCTCAATGACCATTCGGTTATCATTGGAGAGAATGTAGAAATCAATGGAATTGAAGGAACCGTACTCAGTTTCACACTGGTGACAACAATTCTAGAGGATCTCAATAGCGGCAATATCGTCCACATGAATAACCGTAACATCACGCAAGTCTCGAAAGTCAAAGGTGTGTACTCGGTAGATGTGCTCTTCTCCTTCGACGAGAAGCCAGAAAATGTCCGGGCGGTCCTAGCGGAAGCGGCAAAAGAAATCGGCGAAATCGACGATATCGATTCTGCAGACTACGTCGGCTTGACATCCTTCACGGAATCAGGGGCAATGTATCGCGTGCGTTTTGCTTGTTCGCCGAAAATCCATTGGCCAATGCTCCGTGTATCGTTGTCCATCGTGCAGAAGCATATTCAGGCATCTGATCTGGTAATCCCGTATCAACAGTTGGATGTTCATCAGCGTTAGCGTGGCCGAGAATGTTGTAACAATGGGTCAATAATGTTTCTATATAAGATTTGATATTTCAATAATTTATTAGACCGAAGTACAGACTACAGGCTAGTTTGTGGCATTGAATTGTGATAGAATAAATATAGAAATTTTCTGTTATTTATAAGGAGGATTAAGGATAATGAACGAAAAACTCACTGCAAAGCAGAATGAAAGAATTGAACGTGTTCTGGAGCAGATGAAGAAGAAGGGCCTCAACCAGCTCTTCATTACAGACTCCAAGAGCATCGCATTCCTGACTGGTTTCTATGTAGAGCCAATGGAAAGATTGTGGGCTCTTCTCCTCAAGGAGAATGGCGAGCACGTATTCTTCATGAATACATTGTTCTTCGTATCCGACACCGGTTACAAAGAAGTATGGTTCACCGATATGGACGACCAGATTGGTCTCATTGCAGAGAACATCGATACAGAGGGAACTCTGGGTGTTGACAAGTCGATGACTGTACGTTACCTCGTTCCACTGCAGGAGCGTTGCCCGAACCTGAAGACTGTATGGGGTTCTGACTGTGTAGACAACGTACGTGCTGCGAAGGATGATGAAGAAATCGCTCTGATGAAGAAGGCTTCCGAGATTAACGATACCGTTATGGAGAGAGTTGCCGGATACATCAAGGAAGGCATGACCGAGAAGCAGATTGCTGACTGGATTGACGCTGAGTACCTCAAGGAAGGCGCAAGCGGCTGCAGCTTCCCAACGATCGTATGCTTCGGCGAGAACGCTGCTGACCAGCACCACGAACCAAGTGAGACTAGAACTCTGAAAGCTGGCGAGTGCATCCTGATTGACATGGGCTGCGTATGGCAGGGATACTGCTCCGACATGACCAGAACCTTCTATTGCAAGAGCGTTGACGACGAGCAGGCAAAGGTTCACGATATCGTTCGCACTGCAGTTCTCAAGGCAGAAGCTGTAATCAAGCCAGGTGTTCCGATTTGCGACATCGATGCACAGGCTAGAGATTACGTTGATGAGCAGGGATACACTAAGTATTGGGGCGTTCGTCTGGGTCACTTCATCGGCCAGGATGACCACGAATACGGTGATGTCAGCCCAATCAACAAGAATGTTGCAGTTCCAGGAAACATCTTCTCCATCGAGCCTGGTATCTACATCCCAGGAAAGTATGGCGTTCGTGTAGAGGACCTGGTTCTCGTAACAGAAGACGGCTGCGAACTTCTGAACCACGTTGAGAAGAAGTACCAGATCGTTGGCTAATTTGAAATAGAATCAGCTTAAAAACAACCGCGGAGCGCGGGCCTGCCAAGCAGGCCGCGCTCCGCTTTTCGTTCCGCAGAAACTTCCGATTAAGCATAGGCGAATGCATCTGAATCGTTATCTACGCTGTCATAACAAGAGGGTGGTATCTTCATATGCACTTGCCACAAGCACCACGGAAGCTTATGGCACCGTTTACGAAAGTGTCTCATGAACACAAAACGTATGTTCGTTTTGTGCGGCGAATATGCTATACTAATACAGACTCAGAGCGGCAAATTCGAAGAGTCGCTAATGTAGAAAACGAAAATTTGGAAAGTGATAAATATCACTCAAAGGAGCCTATATATGTTCGAACGAATTTTGCTCATCATTTTAATATTGCTCAGCATCGGAATTCTATTCCTACTGACACTGCTTGTTTCTGTCAATCGGCGGAGCAGTTCACGTACTGGCGAGTACTTTCGTCTCTACAACCAATCTTCAATTGAGACACAGAAAGCACTTGCACAGCAGCAGGATGCACGTCTCAAGGCACTGGATGAGAATTTCAGCCGCCTCCGTCAGGAGAATGCGCAGCAAATTGAGAACATTCGCCACACCGTGGATGACCGTTTGCAGAAGACATTGGAGACGAAACTGACGCAATCTTTTGGTTTGGTCAATGAACGGCTGGAACAGGTGTACAAGGGACTTGGCGAAATGCAGACGATTGCATCCAACGTCGGTGACCTCAAGAAAATTCTTTCCAACGTAAAGACGAGAGGTATTCTCGGGGAAATTCAGCTAGGGGCAATTCTTGAGCAGATTCTGAGTCCGGAACAGTACGTGGAGAATGTTGCAACGCGGCCAGGAAGCAGCGAACGCGTCGAATATGCTATCTGCTTGCCGGGTGATAATGATACCGTATATTTGCCAATTGATGCGAAGTTTCCGGCAGATACGTATAGCGCACTTCAAGATGCTTACGATACAGGGGACAAAGCAGTGATTGCAGCAGCGAAGAAGCGACTCTTGACGACCATCGCTTCGGAGGCGAAGGATATTCATGATAAATACATCGAAGTGCCGTATACGACGGACTTTGCCGTAATGTTCCTGCCGTTTGAAGGTCTCTATGCCGAGGTTGTTCGCGATGGCATGATTGAGATGCTTCAGCGCAAATACAAGGTGACAATCGCGGGCCCAACGACAATCTCGGCACTGCTGAACTCTCTGCAGATGGGATTCAATACCCTGGCAATTGAGAAACGCTCCAGCGAAGTATGGAAGCTACTTGCCGCAGTGCGAACAGAGTTTGATACATTCGCAGACGTGCTCGAAAGCACACAACACCGCTTGAATCAAGCCAATGCGGATCTCGACAAATTAGTCGGCGTACGTACTCGCCAGATTCAGCGGAAACTACGGAATGTCGCAAATTTCGAAGGTGAGTCAGATGGTGATTCGGATGCCGAATGGGACTAGAAGTATGCTTCTGGTGGATAATCTGTTGGAAGAGATTGCTTCTCGACGAACAAAAGTTGACCCGAGTCTAATTAAATCGACATTAAACTTGACTGACATCACTGCTATTGATTATAATAATGTTTAATTGTGGGTAGGTATATTTAGTATTGGATAGGGAGATATAACAATATATGTTGATAAGCAGAGAGACTGATTACGCCTTTCGAATCATTCGAAATTTAAAATTGGATGAGCCAACTAGTATTGCTGCAATTGTAGAGAAAGAATACATTACGACCGCGATTGCCTACAAGGTAGCGCGAAAGATTGAACAGGGAAACTTGATTGTTAGTATTCGTGGTAATGCCGGTGGGTATCAA
This sequence comes from bacterium, assembly GCA_963626305.1. Classification (GTDB taxonomy): domain Bacteria; phylum Bacillota; class Clostridia; order Peptostreptococcales; family Anaerovoracaceae; genus Mogibacterium_A. The sequence goes on from CAVFWT010000045.1 coordinate 4,919, forward strand.
CTGGCGCGAGGCTTGGACGAAATTACACCGCTGGATGTGCTCAAGGTAATGAATCCAGATTTGGCAGTGAACGATTGTCTTAAACTGGGTGCAGAATGTCCGCGAAATACGGATCAGGAGCCTTGCTGCGTGCATTATGAACTGGAGCGTATTCAGAACGTACTATTCCTAGAATTAAGCCGATACACGCTACTCGAAATTGTCGAAAGAGGCAGCAAGGGATTGGATTATCTTCAGGAGGTAGCGAAGAGCCCACTGATGGATGAGGACAACGACAAGAATTAAGCCGAAAATTAAGACAGAAAATTAGATGTGAATTTAAAAGAGTTTGGAACACAGTGGTTCCAAACTCTTTTTTGCATGCCATGGTGCGAACAGTTTGCACACCCATTAGTCGTTCAATATTGAGGTGCAGTTTGTAATTATTCGTTTGATGTTGGGATGTATCTTGCAACAGCATCAGCCAGGGAGTGGAGGTTTCTAGTCTGAATGATAACCTTACCTGTTCCATGGAATTCGTTAACGATTCCTTCTCCGGACATGATTCCGAATGTGCCAGAAGCAATACGCATGTTATAGTCGAGGTTTGCATCCCAAGCAACAACGTGCTCGTTATCGATAGTAAGTGGTGCACCATCCTTTACTTCCAGAATCTGGAGATCGCCAAATGCATTCACAAGAATTTGACCCGTTCCTTCGGTTTCCATTACAAACAGACCACCAGTGTTTGCAAAGATGGCTTTGCCGAGTTCCTGCTTTTTGATGTTATAGAATACGCTGTCATCACAAGCGAGGAAGCATCCAGTGTTGAGGCGATACTGCTTGCCTTCTTCTACATTGATGCAAGCAACTTTACCTGGAACAGCCGGTGCGATACCAAGACGAGCGTTGTCACTTGTTCCGGTTGCGTGAGTGATGAACATGCTTTCACCACTGGCAATGCTGCGTGCTACAGCACTGACGATACCACCGAGGCCTTTCTTCTTGCTGTTAGTCTCACCTTTGAGTTCAACATTCTGCATGAATGCCATTGCACCATTTTCAATTTTGATGGTTTCTCCATTGCTAAGAGAAATGTCGATGATTGGGTTGTCGGAATCACCCATAACTGTGTACTTCATAGTCTCCTCCTGTCTGTAATGACGAGTGATATTTGTTGTCATAATTATATCATGGACGTGAAAAAAATTATATGAAAGAGATGTAAAAAGTGCCAAGTGAGGCTGGATGATTTCACTAGACAAAAGGTAATTATAAGCATTGGCGATTCTTTTCTATCGCTGAAGAAGAAAGCGAATAAGTAGAAAGTGACATGGCCAAAACACCGGAGTAATACCGAGCCTTGACAAATTCGTCACATTTCAATGCTAATATGTAATTGCTCAAGGGAGGAACCCCAAGAGGGCGAGCTCCTAAGAAGCAGTAACCATAATGCATTTTCTTTAATTGTTCTTTCTTAATTAATAATTTTGTAGTAGGCAGGATCTCCGGTGACGACCCCCATGTCATCGGAGGTTTTGCTTTTTTGTTATTGCTTTTGATTAAGTGACACATTGGAAAATATTATCAAATCGGATATACTGGAATAATGAAATTTGTTTTTACAATAGGTAGAATCATTGCACGAATGATAGAATGTCGGTGTAATGTTTTGATATGTTGAAGGAGGATTTGATCGTGGAATTAATTAAATCGCTGCCGGACGTTTTTGAAGAGTTCGGAGAAGCTAGAAGAAATGCGTTCCTGTCGGTAAAAGAGTTCAAGGAGAAGGGCATTCCGGTTGTTGGTGCGTATTGCACATATTTTCCACAGGAAATTGTAATGGCTGCAGGTGCGACCAGCGTCAGCCTTTGTTCGATGTCGGATGAACCGATTCCGGATGCAGAGCAGGATTTGCCGGCAAACCTATGTCCGCTGGTTAAGTCCAGCTATGGATTTGCAAAGACTGACAAGTGCCCATTCTTCCACTTCTCGGATATTGTTGTAGGGGAGACCACTTGCGACGGAAAGAAGAAGATGTACGAGTTGATGTCGGACTTCAAGGAACTTTACCTCATGAATCTTCCGAACAGTCAGGATGAGTATGCACGTGAGCTGTGGCGCAAAGAGGTTGTTAAATTCAAGAATTACCTCGAAGAGAAACTGGGTGTGGAGATTACCGACGAGAAGATTCGCGAGGCAGTGCACACGCAGAACCAGCTGAGAGAGGCACAGCGCCGTCTGTCCGATGTCATGATGAGCGACCCTGCACCGATTAACGGAATGGAATTGTTCAGCACTATAGAAGGCAGCGGATACAAGTTCGATAAGAAGCAGGTCATCGACGACGTGAACGCTCTCGCAGAACGCATCGAAGACGAATATAAGTCCGGAAAGAATGTCGGAAAGAAGCCGAGAATCCTCATCACCGGCTGCCCGATGGGCGGTGGAACGAACAAGGTAATCAGAGCGGTTGAAGACAATGGCGGTGTCGTTGTTGCGTTCGAGAACTGCTCGGGTTACAAGAGTTTCAATAACTTGGTCGATGAAGATGCAGAGGATATCTTGCAGGCAATTGCGGATCGTTATCTGCAGATTGGATGTTCGGTTATGACCCCGAACAACAACCGCCTCGAACTGCTGGAGAAGTTGATGAAGCAGTTCAAAGTAGATGGCGTACTCGACATGACTCTCTCAGCATGCCTGACATACAACATTGAGTCCAAGACCATCGAGCGTTTCGTTACTGGCAAGGGAACACCATATCTGAGCATCGTGACAGATTACTCGCAGGCTGATGTGGCACAGATTAATACTCGTGTGACCGCATTCCTCGAAATGCTGTAGAATTTTCACCAAATAATTTTGCTAAAAACAACCGGGCAGTGCGAATGCACTGCCCGGTTTCGTATGTCATAGATTCCCGATTCTGCGTTTTATCCCACCAACCAGAAGTATCCGATTACCGCAATGCCCAGCACGATGCGGTACCAGCCGAACGGCTTGAAGTTGTGCTTTTAAATTTCAATGTCCAAATTTTTTCCAGCAGAATTTTCTAGAAACAATAGATCTTCTGGCAGAATTGCTTTTCTCAATTTAAATTCCTGTACTTTAGTTAGTGGGACATTGAATTGAAAATTATCTGTTTGAAAGTCCCGTTCTTTTATGCGGTTGTAAAGTAGTGAAATAAACAATCTCCACTCCGGGAAAACTTCTTCTGAAGTTTTGTTACGCAGATAATTTATTCCATCCGCTCTCCAAAAAATTAATTTAGCAGTACTGATGGTGCATACTGGGTTATTAATAATGAGTTTAGGCAGTTCAAAACCACCACCCCAATTATAATTAAATGCATAGATGTATAAATCCTCTGGATCCGTACATGCTTTTAAATAAGATGCAACTTCAGATTCTGAGGCAGAATAAATTAATTTTTCAATTGCTTCTTTATCCATAATGATATCTCCTTATTGTAGTTTTTCAAAATAACGGTTCCACAATTCTATTGTTGCACCTCCTGATTCATACATTGGCAATCCAATTGATTGAAGTTCACGAAGTTTTAATTGTAATGTTCGTACTTCGAATTGAAGAAGCGTGATGCTGTCGTTTGCATTCATACTATCAAGCTTTTGTTTTACAAATTTAGAATAGACGGAATGATACCCTCGGTGTCGAGAGCGTACGCTAACATTGTTTCCCGGGATGCGAAGAAATATTCCATTGCTTGAGTCATCTAAGTCTATTCCCATTTTTTTTAAAATTGGATGATTCGAAAGTTCTTTTGGAATAATATGATGTGCTTGATAACCAGGCCACTTTTTTAATGAATGCACATCTAATTCTTTTAATAAATTCTTCCCTAATATTGTAGGATTTCCGCCGGTAACAATTCCAGCAGTTCCTGGGATTAAACGAAAATTCTCCCAGATAGTAGGCGTCTCATTTATAATCTGATTGTCGTAAAACCAATCGTAAAGCCAGCTTTCTCCACTGCCCATTATACACCTCCATGTATGCGAGTTGTCCAATCCGGATATTGAATAAATTCTGTAGTATGAAGATAACAACCAAATACTTCAGGAGGCATTGCACCGTAGACTAGAACCTTTTTAGGTTCAAGACTTTCTAACATTGCTTCAAGTCCTGCTTTGAAGTGATATTTATTTTCACGACTTTTTATACATCCATACGTACCAATGCAAATAAGACTATGCTTTGGTAACCCAAGGAATGCAATTTTTTCTGGAAAGTAATGAGTTGTATATGTGAATTCGTTACCCCATCTCGCAAAAGGATACACATTACATCCATGACGTTGATAGTAGCTTGCTATAGCTCTGCTTCTGTAGAGGTTAATTACCTGTATTGCCAGCGGTGTATCTCTGTAGAGTGAACAGTCAACTGGCAATATGTAACGAAATTGGCGGAACTCCTCGATGTATGCTTCAGGTGTGATTAGGACTTCTGCAAAATTTGGATCTTTTTCGAAAAAGCAAATAGCTTCGTTTGTATCAAGTGCTCTTTCTCGCTTTGTAAAAGGTGTAAATCCAGTAGGGATTTCGATTTTATTCGGTGCTTCAATGACTGGAATTCCAAGAATTCCATCGAAATTGGCCCCTTGTACAAGTTCAGGATTACAACCGTCATCAAGATTTGCAAATCTCTTTTTTGCCATTTATTATCCTCCAATCTTTATGACTTTTATTTTGTATGTTTTTCTAACAAAAAACCGCATTAACATGAAATATCGCAGAATAGTACTGGAGTGTACTTGAGATTCTGCAATATGGCACGTCAATGCGGTCTGGTTGCAAGTAATATATTTTTATTATGGATTTTGTATTATGGCGGTTCGTTTCCAATGCGCACCAAAATATCCTTGCCTTTTGTTGCAGGACATTTTTGGAGTACATATATTGGCTGAACTAACGCTGCTGAAGTTTTTAAGATGAAGCATCTTTTATTAATGGGACATGTTTTCGGACAACGATATACATAGCCTTTTGTTTCCAATTTTCCTCCCTTGCGTGTAAGCGTGTTCGCAGAAAACTAACATATGTTTATAAAATATAGGGAGTCAAAACTCCCTTACTCTAGAATTAAATTGAAAATGTTGATAATTTGTTTCAGGTTTAATGAGACCTAGATGAAATAGACGATATTGCATTGCTTGTTTTGAAACTTGATATCTTTCTGCAATATCGTGAATTGTTTGGCTGCGTACAAAACGTTCAGAAACAGGATAATCATATCCGCTTATTCTTCTCCATATGGATGGCACGGTCTTTCTTGGCATAAGAAAGGCTGCAGCACATGCATTTGCTTGATACTCAATGAAATCTAAGTTGGTTTTCAAGCGATGATTTGTTCCGCTGAGAGCGGATGCGGTTGTTTCATGAATGAACTCACCAGTAGCATTGCAAAAGATATCTTTGTGTATAACTTGATGAAATACCTCGTGCATTACTGTGAAATTCTCTCTCCCTGAGTTGCTGTTTTCTGTTAATGTTCGTTCGATAACAATTTCACCTTTACTAAGATTAATTTTTATAGGGGTAATTCCATCGTAGAAATATGGCGTTGGTGAGACCCAGACATATCCATCTCGAAAAGCAGTAAGTCCTAGAATTTTCTGGTCAGGACGGATATATTGCCAACTGTAATCTACGCCAAGGCATTTTTCAATTACGCTATAAACATCAAATATTTTGGGTACACTAAGTAATGTTGGGTCAAATTTTTCTAATAATTGCTCCGCTTCAGATTCTAGTTGCTCCTGAGAATATTTTTTGCAAATCATTCAGTATCCTTATTTTGTTCGTGTTCCATCTTGTCAATTAGGTCTTGCCAAAAATCATCACCCATGCCACAATCCCTTGCGCGACGTAGTGCAACTCTTACTTGCCTATTTTGCATTATATATTCAGGCAAATCCGGTGAGATTGCATTTTCTTTTTCACATCCAGCAAGATCAAACATCAAATCTCGATCCGCATCAGTAAGATTTAATATAGTAGCTATAGAGTATAACTTATCTTTATTTGGTGGGTATCGATATCCTTTTTCAATATCGCTCATATAGGCAGGTGCAATTCCTATTTCATTAGCAAGTCGACGGAGTGTCATGCCTTGAGCGAGACGTTTTTCTTTTACAAATTCTCCAAACCTCATATAATAACTCCCAATAAATGTAAGCGTGTTCGCTATTCTCTAACATTATAAATCATCAAACAGTGCATGTCAATTCTTTTTTATGAATTTATTGCGGTGTTTTTTGGAAAACAGAATTTATGTTGAAATGATTGCAGCTAAATAAAAAGGAGGCTGACATTTTGACAACCTCCTTCTTGCATGTTTTGTTTCGGTCTATCCCACCAACCAGAAGTATCCGATTACCGCAATGCCCAGCACGATGCGGTACCAGCCAAATGGTTTGAAGTTATGCTTTCGGATGTAGGAGAGCAGGAACTTAATGATAATCAGCGAGATGACGAATGCGGTAATCATGCCCACTGCGAGAATGATGTATTCCGTTGAAGTGTACAGAAAACCGTTCTTCAGGAGCTTCAGAAGGCTCGCACCAGCCATAACCGGAATTGCCAGGATGAAGGTGAAGTTCGCTGCTGCGGAACGGGATACGCCAATCATCAATCCACCGAGGATGGTTGCACCGGAACGGGATGTACCCGGGAACACGGCAGCGATAACCTGGAATAGCCCGATGATGAACGCTTCTTTATAGGTGATGTCCTGCATCGTCTCAGTCTTCGGTGCTTTGTCCGAATTGCGGTTCTCAATAATGATAAAAGCAATACCAACGACAATCAGCATGATGGATACGACTTTCCAGTTATAGAAGTGCTCATCGAGCCAGTCGTCCAGTGCTACACCGATAATTGCGGCTGGAAGGCAAGCGACAATTGTCTTGCCCCACAGGTTCAAAACATCCCAGTTGATGCGAATCGCTTTCTCTGGGTTCACGGCATGCTTGCCTTCTATAATTTCTCTTTTGAGCGGCCAGATTTCCCACCAGTAGAGAATCACTACTGCCAGGATGGCACCAAGCTGGATGACAACTAGGAATGTGTCCCAGAATTCCGAAGAAACGTCCATCTTGACGAACTCTTCGAGCAGAATCATGTGACCAGTGCTGCTGACCGGAAGCCATTCCGTAATACCTTCGACGATACCGAAAAGTATCGCTTTCAAAATCTCTATCATATATACCTCTTTCTTATTAATATCACGCGGACTTCATTATAATTCAAAATGCGACGCGTTATGTATTGATTACGTGATAATTTAGACTCGCGTCGAAGCAAATCGGAGCCGAGTATCTGAACTGCTTAAACAATCAAGCTCTATCAATCGGGATTTGTCAAATGATTCAACCTCAAGAAACCGAAGTAAGCGCCAATAAAAACGGCGGGATAAATCCCGCCTATTTCAAATTCGTATTGGTGCGCCCGGCGAGATTCGAACTCGCGACCTTCACATTCGGAGTGTGCTACTCTATCCCCTGAGCTACGGGCGCAAATGCAGTTCTGAGCAAGGTTTCGCTCAGAACCACGGTAGATATTCTAACAGATTTCTATAGGAAAAACTACCCCTCAATGCCATTAATTCGGTCCAGCTCATCTGGATCTGGCAGGGACTGCATCGCTTCCAGAACGGTCTGAAGAAGCTCTGGAAGTTCCCATCCAAGCATTTCGGCACCGCGCTTGATAACCTCACGGTCGCAACCAGCTGCGAAGTGCTTATCTTTGAATTTCTTTTTGACGGATTTGAGATCCATATCCTTGCAACTATGCGATGGGCGAAGGATAATCGCTGCTCCAATCAGTCCGGTCAGTTCATCTGCCGCGAAGAGGAATTTCTCCATCTCGCAAGATGGCTCGATATCCACACAGATTCCATAACCGTGGCTGCAGATGGCGTGAACCATCTCTTCTGGAGCATCGATTTCGGCAAGCAGTTCCGGCGCCTTCTTGCAATGTTCTTCCGGCCACTGTTCGAAATCTACATCGTGGAGCAGTCCGCAGATTCCCCAGAAATCCACATCTTCTCCGATTTTCTCAGCATAATAACGCATAACACCTTCCACGGTTACAGCGTGGTGCTGGTGGAACGGCTCTTTGTTGTACTTGGTCAGAAGCGACCAAGCGGTATCTCTTGTAATTGTGCTCATGTCCATACCTCTCTGATATGTCTTATATAACCCTCAATAACGAATATGGCGCTATTATAACACCATTTTCGCGCAATCCAAAACCGCGCTTAGCGTTCATCTAATCGATTGCAATTGGAAGAACGCAATTCTGTTTTTGGCCGGAAAGAAAACAGCACAGCGACCCGAAAGCCCTGTGCTGCTTCTTGTGTAATGTATTTTGTTGAGGGTTATTACATGGTATGCCGAGGCAAAATGTAATAATATTGTGAACTTGTTATTTGCTTTGTAGCGAGGGAAGAATTAGCAGATGGCCTTACCCAGTGCCTGGCAAGCAGCCTTTGCGTCATCGTCAGGCTCTTCGTTTGCCATTACGCTTTCGCAAGCCAGGGATACGCCAGCATCGCTTGCGCTGGATTCCCAGTTTCTCATCCATTCGCCATCTCCCCAGCCATAAGAACCGAAGAGGGCAACCTTCTTGTCGCCCAGAGCTGGTGCGCATTCGTTCCATACTGGCTCGAACTCGTCTTCTTCCAGAACTTCTGCACCCATAGCAGGGCATCCGAATGCGATACCATCGTACTCGCCAGCCTTTGCTGCGGAGAAATCTGCAACCTGAATTACGTCAACTTCAGCGCCAGCACCCTTTGCACCTTCTGCAACTGCTTCTGCCATTGCTTCTGTGTTACCGGTACCGCTCCAATATACTACTGCGACTTTGCTCATAATTACTTACCTCATTTCTTTCTGTAAAAATAGATGTTTCTATGTTAAGCAGCTACGGTGAGCTGCAGAACACTCCGTCCTTGCTGCCAGAGGCGTCGATATACCTGTTGGCATTTCTTGAACTGTGCGAATTTCTTGCGGCTGCTGCATTCGTTGCAATATACTTTCCAGCAACCGACACATTTGAAGTTCCGTCCTTCGTTGTCGATAAAACCAATGACATCACCCAGGGGATAATCGAGGAAAATTCCGATTTCATGTGGGAAGTCTTCATTTTCGGCGATGCGGTTTCGAAGTCTCAAGAGTGCACGCTCTGTATCGATGTGCTCGTATCCATACTTCTTAAGAAATTTAGCAGTTTCTGGATCCTGGAGAATTTTCTCCAACTGACTCAGGCGGTAGATGTAGATCAGCGCACGGTTTCCCTTGAAGCGAAGGAGAAAGAGACGAAGTCCTTTGTGCTCGAAACAGTCGTTCCAGAAATGAATCTGACGTTCTGCATCTTCTAAGGAATCGAATGTCGCATTGAACAGGCTTGCCGATTTGAGTGAAGCCAGCGTAGATGAACAGCATTCGATGAGACAACGTTCCAACATATTAGTCCTCCTTAACTAAAGTTAGGTATAACTAACCTACACTCCGATATTACTCGAATGCGGGGGTAGTGTCAAGGGGTTTGGAGAAAAAAGTTAGAGTTAACTTACTGCGCATAGAGAAACTTGTAATCTGCGAAAGGAAATTGGCGGAGTTTATATGGCAATATTCTGTTCACTTAATCTAAATCGCGATATACCGCATGATAAAACAGAATTGAGTTAAAGTCAGCTAATCAAATGATTAGCGGGTGTAGAATTATCTCCATTCAAAAAGACAAGCAAAATCTGCTTGTCTTTTTGTTTTTGAAAAATCAATTATCTGATTAGAAGTAATCAACTTTCGAGTCGTCAACGCATCGTGCCCGCCACTGGTGTTCGGCTTCACATTGGGGTATCCGCGATTAGAGGTGATCGGCGATAACTTTTGGAACCTTCACTGGTTCGTTGACGCGAAGGATTTCTTTCTGTTCTTCCCATTCTTCTTTGAGGATTCCGCGGAGCTGCAAATCAAAGAATTCATTGCCTTGTCTGCCGGCACTCTTGAGAACGCCTTCCTTGCGGAAGCCGATGCGGTTGTATAGATTCTCGCTGACCATATCATCGAGGAAGTGGTCAATCGCAACGCGGTGCAAATTCATCTCGAAGAACGAATATTCGAGAACGGCACGGATGGCTTCGATGCCATATCCCTTGCCACGGTTCTCCATATCACCGATGTAGATAATCTTCAGATTCAAGGACTGATTGATATCATCAATATTATTCAGCCCGACGCGGCCGATTGGCTTGCGAGAACCTTTGAGCATAATTGTCAGCCATCTTCGTGATGGGTCATGGATGATTGCGTGGAAGTCATCGGTCAGTGTGTCCAAATCGCGAACGTGATCCAGACAGAAATGTTCGATGACATCGTCACGGGATTCCCACTCTGCAAAAGTGTCCAAATCCGCGAAAGAAGCGTTACGTACAATTAGATGTTCCGTCTCAACCATAGGAAAAACTCCTTTTCTAAAACAATATCTTTAACCATTTTGCGTTCCGTGCTAGGACTCATTCATTCTTGTGCAAGCACGAAGTGGACCGGAATGGACACAGTACGGAACCTACTTTTAACAAATTGAATAAATATGCAAATATTGTAACAAAATCCATCTAAAAATTCTATAAAAAAACACGAAAGTAGACTGGAGTCCATTTGAAATGAAAAGAGTGAATAGGTATAATAAAAAAGTTGAAATATAAGGAGTTAGTTAAATGAAGGATAGATGGGCTAAATTTTCGGAGATTTCTGGCTTCTCGGGGAGAGGCAAGGTTCTTCTCGTGCGGAAGATTATATTGACACTAATTGTACTCGTTACGATGGGCGTGGTGGCGACGCATGCCAGCACGTTTCTGCGAAATTATGTGGTAGACCGTCTCGAAGAGCATGAATACAAAGTAGAAACAATCGCGGGCAACCAGGAAGTGGAGCAGAAGTTCGTTGCTGAGAAGAGCTATCTGTGGAAGCTGGGTGTTCGACTCTATAC
>CAVFWT010000046.1:0-15834 GCA_963626305.1 bacterium
ATCATATGTCGTTGAACTGTTGATGATATAGGTCGTCGTTCCTTCTTTCTGAATGGTGCCGCCTTCGCCTGCCGTCGCGCGAACCGCTACCTCTGGTTGATTCCAAAGCGCCGTACCGAGCATATTACCCGTTGTCGCCATGGAACCCGTCCACTTGAAATTAAAGCCTTGCGGTTGCACCGGTGAGATAAATCCAGAATAATACGATCCATTGTCTCCGAGATAATCAGTCAATTGGTTATAGGCTTCGAATTTGTTTCCATCACCGCTGATTCGGAGATTGTTGTTCACAAACGTTACTTTCTCGAGCGTTTGCATCGCGGGATTAGTGCTTGTTTTCTTCGCTAAGCAAATGGGGCTTTCGAATCCATCAATCAGCTCCACACCCTCTGCATATGCGCCGTTGTATCGAACGGCCGTACTTTTACCCGATGCAATGGTATAATCCGCCACGTCCAAATCACGGAATCCAAAAAGCATTCTCGGATATTTCTCCGCATCAATCGGCTCGTCTGTACCTGCTTTGAGCACTTCAATTTTAACATTGCAATGCGTTTTGATGCTTGCACCCGAAAGTGTATTCGACGTTGTTCCCGATGCGGTGCTATAAGAAGTTCGCGGAGAACTGCTGCAAAGCTCCGTCGCATTACTTTGAGACGAAGATGCTTGCAGAATCGGCACATACACCTTCGTGCTCGAAGTAATTTTCGAATTCGTGTTCTTCCCCAAATAGAATGTCCAGCCGCTCACCACAATCTTCACATCCGCCTTCGTATTATCCGAAAGAATCGCCCGGTTCTTCCACAATAGAACGATTTCGCCATTGATGTTATTGCCTGTCATCGTTGCATTTTCGGTCGAAGTCCGGTTCTTGCTTCCGAATTTGACAGTACCGTAATATGCGATAAAATCACGTTTCGTCGTCTGATTATTTCCGACATAGCCATTGTATTTGTGAATATTGCTATTCGTCATGCTGATTTCTGCCTCATGGAGTGGCAACCCTTTGATTCGAACGTAATTCTCCGGCAGTTCCTCATATTGATCATATGTCACCGTCAAATCTTTCGTCGCGGCAGAAGACGGAACCGTAAAGCCCGACACACATATTATTGCTGCCAAAAATATTCCCATGTATTTCCAGTATTCCGAGAGCGGCTTTCGCTCCTCTTCCAGAATTGTCTTTGCTGGTTCAGTCATGTTCTGTTTGCCCTTGCTCAGATTACTTTTTCGCATTTCCACTTCATCTTCTAGCTTCTCCTCTTCCGGTTCTTCGCAATCCAAACATTGCCGTTCTCTCCGCCGAGTTATCAGAAGTCCAACGAGTCCGATGAATGAAATCAGCAGTCCAATTCCAGGAAGAATCAATGATTGCAAATCTCCCGTCTGCACTTTCTCAATGACATCTTTCTCTGCAGGAGTCTGATCCTCGTAGCTGATTTTCATCACTTTCTCGCCATCCTTCTCAATCACTTGCTGCACTTCACCATTACTTCGTGCCACAATCGTCACTTGGTACACAGAGTAATCCCACTGGTCTTGCTTAGAGGAAGTTTCTTTTCGGCTCACTTCGTAAGAATAGATTCCGGGTGAATCGTAGACGATTGTTCCAAATGAGCCTGTGGTATTAGGGGCAACGCTGATTTCAACTGGATTATCATCACTCGGCATCGGAGTATCATCCGTTACACCTTTGAGCAAGAAAATCACCGGTTCCCCTTTCGAGGTTCCTTTTAGGCTATATGTCAACTGGATGCTCGACTTCCGGGTGTCATCGCTCGACGCAAAGGTCGTCACACTTCCGAAAGCAAGGCACAGAATCACCAGACAAAGAACCGTTTTCCAAGTTCTTCTATTCATGTCCATCTCCTTTCTGTATTTATTCTTTGGCGATATTCACGCCGTTATATATCTCTTCTTCGCCACAGTGTAAACACCTTTCCGCGAATTTGATTTCTCGAAATCGCCCCAAATGTTCGGCTGTCCGTCGCGTCACTTCGTCGATCACTGAGAATGTAATAGGTATCCTTCGCAAGCACCAAATCCGTACTCGACCCGGCTTCTTCCGGATTCACATCGCCACGATTCAAATCACTCGCCATCGTCTCCTCATAGATGCCCTTGCGGGGTTGTATCGGCTGAAAACGTCCATCCAATGTAAGTCTTCCATCTTCTGTTGTACTTACCACCGTCCCTTCTGTTCCGACAATTCGTCCGACGTATTTCTTTCCATCTACTTGGTATTCCACAACATCCCATCGATTAAAATTTCCAAGGCGATAGATTACCAGCAAATCGCCATCCTTCATGGCAGGATACATGTCATTACCCTCTAACAAATGGATTCCGAATACGAAGGTAAAAATACACCCGACCGTCAATGCGAAAAATCCGATTCGAAGAAATATTCCGACCCAAATTCGGTGAAGCATCGTCTTCTTTTCTGTTGAAGTTTTTTCTTTCCAACCGTTCACTCTAATTACTCCTTTTCTTCATCGCACAGAACAATACGATGCGCCGATCATCCATATCTCCAGAACACGTTGACAATGCGAGTAATTTTTCATTCACACCCGGCTTCTGATTATTTCGCCACTTGCATTTTTCAAACGCTTGAAGCGGACGCGACATCTTTCCATCGATTCGGTACAGCTTTGTGTCATATGCATCAAACAATCCAACTCCGAGAATTTCCAAATTGTAATTCTGCATCGGTGTTAGGAGCTGTCCCGCCTGATTTTCTTGAAAAAAATCCTTTTGAAGGTACTTCTTCAAATCACCGAACATCGTACCACCAGCCATATGATGCCCATGAATGACTTGGTATTCGTCTTCGAAATCTGACGAACATTGTTCATCGAGGAATAACGTACCGCCTGCATAATCTTTGCCATAGAAGTCTTTGTCGAGATACTCGAAATTGTCCTTCCCCTGCACAACCGGGTGGTCGATGGCTGTTCCGTCCAACGTCAGCCATGCGACCACATTCGGATTGATTTTACGAAGTTCCTCGAAACTTCGATATTCCACACTATTCATTCCCTCATGAGTAAAACGATACATGTCATAATACGAGAACCCGACGAGAAGAAGCAGCAGGAGTGAAACAATCGCAATCATGCGACTGCTCCATTGATCCATTCGAATGCTCCACTGAATCGCCAAATCTAGTTTGGGAGAATCTTTTCGTCTAACCTTTCCCTTTTTCACATTTCTACGACTTTGCATTACTCATACTTCTTACGTCTTGCACCGAGCAGGCCTGCAATCACAATTGCTAAGAGCGCAATCGGACCAGTCGCTTCTGGAACCCCGGTCACAGTCGCGAGATTTCGCTCGTTGATGTAATTTACCGTAATCGTTCCATCTGCTACATCCACTTGCTCATTTCCGGTTTGAAGTGATGTGTTGGATTCTGTATTCGCTGCATTCGTTTTTGCAATCACTGGTGAGTCCGATGAACTATCCACGCGGAAAGATGCTATGTGATCCGATTCCTTCTCAATAATCTGATATTTCGCAGAAACCGGAAGTCCATTGATGACAAGGTGTTCATCATCCTGCAGACGTACTGTCACTTCCGCTTTCCCTGACTCGTCGGATACGATGTGCTGATCCTGAATCGTTCCAACGGTCGCACGTACGAGTTCCGCACCTTCTGAAGTCACTGAATTTGTATGTGCTGCTGGTTCATTCAACGTATACATGGTATTCGCTTCCAGTCCGCTCAGCGCAATTTGAAATTCGAACTTCTTGCTGCGGTCACCCAGATTTCCCATCACATTATTCGTCAATACTAGATCCTGTACGTTCGCGCTGTTCCAGAAACGATACGCATCTAACGTATCTGGATGTTCCGAATCCGAAGAACCGACTTTTGCGAGATTTTTCTCCGTATTTTCGCTTGCCGAAGCACCATCGTTATCTGTCACACGAGAGATGTCGGACAAATCCGGCTGATATTTATCACTGCCTGCCTCATTTCGATAAGAGGTGATGTTGTGGACATATACCCCATCCACCGTATTTCCAGCAGCATCCGTCTTGTTCGCCACGTATACCACTACGAAATAACTATGGTCGTCATATGTAACACCCGGTACGTTCGCTGGATTCGATCCCGTTTCGGTCACTTGATAGACGTAATAACCCGCTTTGTCAAAAGCAATTTGAACCGGTGTTACACGTGTCCGCTGCACATCCGTATCATTATTCTCCGAACTGAAGTTTCCGACCGTCACCGTTGCACTGCTACCGTCCACCGTAACCTGATGATCTTTCGTATCGCTCTCTTCTGGCATTGGCAAAGCAGAAGCCGCAATGGATTTACCGCTTTCCGATGCATCCTCGTTCGCGTTGTCAAAACCCTTCACTGCTTTTAGCTCATAATTGACGGACTTAAGTGTACTCGGAAATTTTCCTTTGTGATTTGCCGTGAGCACCTTGCCCATCTGAATTGTCGCTACATTGCTCGATGCATCTTCGCGTGCATCATGCGTTGCCGCATGTGCGCTGATTGGCATCATCATCCCCGCCGTCATACATACCGTCAGCAAGCTGGCGCCCACACTTCTTCTTTTCATAATTTTCCCTCCTCTATGTGTTGGTTGATGTCGAAATTATGCCATGTAAAAAATTCCCCTACAGTACACACTTCCCCTCGTACGACGAGGTTATAAACTGGCAGTTAGAAGGCGACCATCCGCTAACGTTTTCCGCGCACGCAAAAAGACCTTTCGCGATTTGCGAAAGGTCTCTACTTTCAAATTATGACGTTTCGTTGGAACTCGCCAACTTTCTTTTTAGAAGAATCCCAGGCTCTTGAAGATGAAGAGCCATAGGAAGATGGTAAAACAAGAAATCGGTGTCGCGAAGATAACCGCATTTCCCGCCAGCTCGCCATCGGAATCCATCGCCTCAGCCATTGTATAGGAA
This sequence comes from bacterium, assembly GCA_963626305.1. Classification (GTDB taxonomy): domain Bacteria; phylum Bacillota; class Clostridia; order Peptostreptococcales; family Anaerovoracaceae; genus Mogibacterium_A. Next base: position 4,936 of record CAVFWT010000046.1, read on the forward strand.
GAAACAGCTGGTGGCGCTGCCATCATCGCAATGAGTGATACCAACGCAACGCCGCGAACACCAAGCAGAGCCGCGATGGTCAATCCGATTCCCGGTGCAATAATCAGCCTTCCAAGAATACAGATAATCAAATTACGTTTGCCGGTACGAACACTGGACATCTTGAAGGAAGCACCCAGCAGAATCATCGCCATCGGCGTCGTTGCGTTGCACATTCCGGAAATCGTCTGATTAATTGCAGACGGCACGTGAATCTTGAGTACAATACAGATAATCGCTGCGACGGCGCCTAGAATAATTGGATTCGTCGCGATTTTCTTCGCAATGCTTCGGATATTTGCTTTACCGCCGCGGAAATATTCGAGCAAGATTACTGCCAAGAAGTTGTACAGCGGAACGACAAACATAATCAACGCGGCAGTAACCGAAACTCTGCCAGAGCCGTACACATTCTCCGCTACCGGAAGACCCATTAATACGAAGTTACTTCGGTAAATAGCCTGAATCATTGCGCCTCGGCTCTTGTCATTTGGCTCAATTCGGCACACGATTAACCAAGCACCGGCGAAAAGCAGCAGCACGAAGAGACACGCTCCAAGAATCAGCCGAAAATCAAAAGCTTCCGAAAGATCCGCAGAATATAGATTCTCGAACATCAGCGCCGGAAATAATGCCACGAACACCATTCGGTTGAATTTGCGAACATCGCTTTCCGTCAGCACATTGTATTTGCGAATCAGCATTCCTACCAATAAATACAGAATCAGCGGAATGACTGCATTTAAACATACTAGAAAATTATGAAACATGATTTCTCCTATCGTTTTCTTCTCTTCTATTCTAACACAATTTGAAGCTCAGAATTGCAATTTCCGATGGAAGCTTCGAGTTTTTCCGTTCGATTTCTCCGGAATGAAAGAAAGTGCAGCATTCTTTCGAGCGCTGCACTTTCTATGGAGTAGAGTATTTAATTTATATCTACTAGAATAATTCCACTTCGCAGCAAAGCCGTTCAATTTAAAATATCCTAGAGATTTTCAAGTACGAGATCGGCGAACTCTCTGCAAGTTCCACCACCTGGCAGGCCGGTCATCTTCGCACCCAGTTTTTCATCCGCGGTATCGAGTGCCTGCTCGAGTTTCTTGGATTCTTCAATATATCCAACATGCGAAAGCATCATTGCAGCTGCTTTCATCAAGCTAGCTGGATTTGCATATTCTTCGATTCCTTCTTCCACCATTCTCGGTGCACTTCCGTGAATCGCTTCGAACAGCGCATAATTGCTGCCGATATTGGCACTACCTGCAGTCCCAACGCCGCCCTGAATCTGCGCAGCTTCATCCGTGATGATATCGCCATACAAATTCGGAAGCACGAAGACCTGGAACTGATTTCGAATATCCTTGTTGACCAAGTTCGCGGCCATGATGTCGATGAACCAGCTGTCCGTCTCGATTTCCGGATAATCTGCCGCGACTTCCTTGCAAAGGCGAAGGAAGTCCCCATCGGTCTTCTTCATGATATTCGCTTTCGTCACAATGGATACACGCTTCTTCCCGTTCGCACGCGCAAATTCATATGCCGCTCTAGCAATTCGAAGCGTTCCTTCTTTCGTGGTTACCTTGAAATCTACATCCAGCGTATCGCCGATGCGAACGCCTCGGCTTCCCAGTGCGTATTCGCCCTCCGTATTCTCGCGGAAAAATGTCCAATCAATACCTTCTTCTGGAATGGATACTGGACGCACATTTGCATACAAATCAAAGGCTCTTCTCAGCGTTACATTCGCACTCTCGAGGTTCTTTGTATTCATTCCGACACTCGGTGTGGTGGTCGGTCCTTTGAGCAATACGTCGCATTCTTTCATCGCTGCCATCACTTCGTCTGGCACAGTCTGGCCCTTCTCCAGTCGGTTCTCCAGAGTAAAGCCTTCAATTGTTTTTAGCTCCACCTTACCTGCTTCCAGATCTTTCGCGAGGAGTTTGCGGAGAACTGCCTCCGCTTCCGCCATGATTACCGGACCGATTCCGTCGCCGGCGGTCAATCCGACGACGAGCTTGTCCGACTTCTTGTCGGATGCATCCGATGCCAGCTCCTGATGAATCCGCTCATTGCGTTCATATTGTTCGCGCAGCAGCACTTCGAACTCTGCGACTGCTTTCTGAATATCTTTCTCAACTGCCTGATCCACGATTCTATCCTTCTTTCTTCTAGTTATTTTCCTAAAAACAAGTTTCTATTTGCCAGTTGCAGCGGCATATTTGAGAAGTCCGCCAGCCAGCAGCATCTCTTTCTGACGGTCTGCTAATTCCATACGCAGCGGAATTTCCTTATTGCCAGCATGCAGAATCAAGCGATCAGCTTTGAGTCCTTCGTGTACATCGGAGAGGCTCAGCACATCGCCTTGCTCGATACGGTCGTAATCTTCTGGATTCTCGAAAATCAGTGGAAGAATTCCAGCGTTTACGAGGTTCGCCATATGGATACGTGCGAAGCTCTTCACGATTACGGCACGGATTCCAAGATACAATGGAGCCAAAGCTGCATGCTCTCTGGAAGATCCCTGTCCGTAGTTCGAACCGCCAACGATAAAGCCCTTACCTGCCGCTTTCGCTCTTTCTGGGAAAGTTTCATCGACTACGCCAAAGCAGAAAGTCGAAATCTTCGGAATGTTCGAACGATATGGCAGTACCTTCGAGCCGGCCGGCATGATGTGGTCGGTCGTGATGTTGTCGCCTACTTTGAGGATTACTTCTGCCTCGATTTCGTCTTCCAGCGGTCTTGTCTCCGGGAACGGCTTGATATTCGGTCCGCGCAGGATTTCTGCCGCCTCTGCTTCTTCGGGTGGAAGCGGTGGAATAAATCCGCTGTCGTTAATGCGGAAATGCTCCGGAATTTCGACTTTGCCCACAGACTCCATGGTCGTTGGGTCTGTGATATATCCAGTCAGTGCCGATGCAGCTGCTGTTTCTGGGCTTACCAGATAGACTTGACCGTCTTTTGTTCCCGATCTCCCAAGGAAGTTACGGTTAAAGGTTCTCAAGCTGACACCCCCGGAATTTGGCGAAAATCCCATTCCGATGCATGGTCCACATGTGCATTCCAGAATCCTGGCACCAGCGTCAATCATATCCGTCAGTGCACCGCATTCGCTCAGCATTGACAGCACTTGACGAGATCCTGGTGAAATTCCCAGGCTGACGCTATCTGCAATTTTCTTGCCCTTAAGCATTCGTGCAACCTTGAGCATGTCTGCAAAGGACGAATTCGTGCAAGAACCAATCGCAATCTGGTCCACTTTGATGTCACTTAATTCTCCAATTGGTTTTACGTTGTCTGGGCTGTGCGGACATGCAGCCAGTGGCTTAAGCGCCGCGAGATCAATCGTGTATTCCTCTGCATATGCTGCATCTGGATCGCTAGCCAATGGAATCCAATCCTCTTCCCTGTTCTGCGCCTTCAAGAATTTACGGGTTTCATCATCCGATGGGAAAATCGAAGTGGTGGCACCGAGCTCGGCACCCATGTTGGTGATGGTACATCTTTCTGGAACGCTAAGCGATTCAATGCCTTCTCCTGCGTACTCGACGATTGCACCAACGCCTCCTTTTACCGAAAGTTGGCGAAGCACTTCCAGGATAATATCCTTCGCACTGACGTTATCTGCCAGCTGATTCTTGAGGTTTACGCGAATCATTCTCGGCATTGGAATGTAGTACGCACCGCCGCCCATTGCGACCGCAACGTCCATTCCGCCGGCACCCATCGCCAGCATTCCGAGGCCACCGCCGGTCGGTGTGTGGGAATCCGATCCGATCAGCGTCTTGCCTGGCTTACCAATACGCTCGTAATGAAGCTGATGGCAAATGCCATTGCCTGGACGCGAGAACCAGATACCGTGCTTCGCAGCGACACTCTGGATATATCGATGGTCGTCGGCGTTCTCAAAACCCGACTGGAGTGTATTGTGGTCGATGTATGCCACGGAACGTTCTGTGCGAACCTGCGGTACGCCCATGGATTCAAACTCCAAATACGCCATCGTTCCCGTCGCATCCTGTGTCAATGTCTGATCGATACGGAGGCCGATTTCTTCACCTGTTTTCATTTCACCGGAGAGCAAATGTTCTTCGATAATTTTCTCTGCAATTGTTTTACCCATTGTTTTCTCCCCTTCTATTTCTAATCGCTTGTAATCTGAAGTTTTCTGCTTTCATCTAGATGTGTTTGAATCACCTAGTGTTGTTTTGGTCTAGAGCTGTCTTGCATCGGATGCAACGAACTTTTCAATTAAGTGATCAATTTCTTTGCCGCCGATAATCGACATACGACCTTGCGCATACTGATCATCGATCCAAGCTTTGATATATTGAACAACTGGGCTGTGCTTGTCGACCTTGTGGCCTTCTTCCAACCCGTAGGATTCGTTAATCCAAAGTGCTACACCAGCCGCACCCGAATTCTGGTTGAGGGATACGAGTGGCGAACGCTTGAGGAATTTCTTCGTATCAAAAATGTTGTAGATTTCTTCGTTTTTCAGAAGTCCATCCGCATGAATTCCCGCTCGTGTTACATTGAAGTTCTCACCCACAAATGGTGTCTGTGGCGGAATCTTAAACCCAATTTTCTGTTCGTAATATTTCGCGAGATCAGTAATCACAGTGGTATCCATACCATCGAGCGTACCTCTCAGCTGTGCATACTCGAAAATCATGGCTTCCATCGGCACGTTTCCGGTACGTTCGCCGATTCCGAACAGGGTTGTGTTCACAGAAGAACAACCATATAGCCAAGCGCTCGCTGCGTTGACAACCGCCTTATAGAAGTCGTTATGTCCGTGCCACTCCAGCATTTCACTCGGCACATCGCAGTAATTCTGAAGGCCGTATACAATACCGGAGACACTTCGCGGCAGTGCAGTACCAGAATACGGAATACCATATCCAAGCGTATCGCACATCCGGAATTTAACCGGCATCTTTGCCTGTTCCGACATCTCTTGAATCGCTTTAACGAAGGGAACGACAAAACCGTAGAAATCCGCCCTCGTGATATCCTCAAGGTGACATCTCGGCATCACGCCCGCTTCGAACGCATCACTGATAACCGCCAAATAATGCTCCATCGCCTGACGGCGAGTCATTCCGAGCTTTGTAAAAATATGATAATCGGAACAGCTTACCAGGATTCCGGTTTCCTTCACGCCGATATCATGCACCAGTTTAAAATCTTCCTTCTTGGCACGAATCCACGTTGTAATCTCTGGGAACTTGAGCCCGAGATCCATACATTTCTCAATCGCTTCGCGGTCTCTATCACTATATACAAAGAACTCTGTCTGGCGAATAATTCCGTTCGGTCCGGAAAGCTTCGACATCATCTTATAGATATCCACGATTTGCTGCACGGTATATGGTTCGCGGGACTGCTGTCCATCGCGGAAGGTTGTATCTGTAATCCAGATATTCTCTGGCATGTTATATGGGCTTCGACGGAAGTTGAAGGAAACTTTTGGAATCTCGGTGTATTCAAAGAATTCACGCATCAAATTCGGTTTCTCAACATCTTGCAGTTGGTAGCTGTACGGTTCTTCCTGTAACAAATTGGATTTCTTATTCAGTTTAATCGTCTCCATAACTTATTACCTCATTCCACATTCAACAGAACCTTTCGGCTCAACAATATCATGCACCTCTGTAAATTGTATACTTGTATTCTAAACCCCTTCTTGCACCGTGTCAACGATATTGAAAATAGAATTTTTAATATATTTTTGCACGAAATTGTATGCAAGAATCACAAAAGCAGTATTTCGAATGTTCGAAATACTGCTTCTTTTCTGAGATTATCCTCGGATTGTATTCAATTTCTTATGAAACACGACCTTATTGCTTTACCTCATACTCGTTATGCCTGGCTCGCCTGGAGCATCTTCTCTTTCAGCTGATTTTCGATGCGCGCTAGTTCTTCTTCGGCTTGCTTTCTCTTCGCCTTGCCCTCTGCTTGCACTTTCATCAGGTCATCAATGGTTGCAATGAGCTCCTGATTCGTGTGCTGGAGTGTCTCAATATCGACGATACCGCGTTCGTTCTCTGTAGCGATATCCACGGTTCCCTGGTGCAGCATTTCTGCGTTCTTTCGAAGGATTTCGTTGGTGGTATCGCTGACCATACGCTGCGCTTTAACCGCTTCCTGGCTGTGCGCAACCCCTAAACTGATTACCAGCTGATTCTTCCACATCGGAATCGTGTTGATAATGGCAGTCTGGATTTTATCATTCAGGGTAATTGCATTGCTCTGAATCAAACGGATTTGCGGTGCGTTCTGTAAGCAAACCATACGGGTCAGTTCCAGGTCATGAATCTTTCTCTCGAAGCGTTCACACATGTTTGCAAAGTCTTTCGCTTCCTGGGCATCCTCGCTGAGCCCTGACTGTTCCGCTTTTGCTTTTAGCGCTGGCAATTCTTCATTCGTCGCTTTGTCCAGCGCTAGCTTACCAGCTGCGATATACATTGTAAGTTCTTTGAAGTATATCTTGTTGTTCTCGTAGAGCTTATCGTAGATTGCGATATCCTTAAGCAGCGTCTCCTGATGGGCTTCCAGGGATTTGGTCACTGAGTCGATACTTGTCTCCACCTGACCGTAATATGCTTTGAGAGTGTCAATCTTGTTCGCGCTCTTGCCAAAAATTCCGAAGATTCCTTTCTTTTCTTCCGGCTGATGTTTGAGATCCGCCATTAAGCTACTGAGTTCTTCACCGATTTCCCCGAGGTCCTTGTTTCGAACGCGCTTGAGCGTTTCATCGCTGAAATCGGAGAGGCGCTTCTGCGCACCAACCCCATAAGTCACAATCAATTTCGAATCGTGCAGGTCGATTTTCTTCGCAAACTCGTTCACCTGCTGGATTTCCTCTGGGGTAAATTTCTGCGTGCGGAAAGCATCCGCATCCGGCTTCGCCATTTCCTCTACGACTGGTGCGCTTACGGAATCGAGTTCCAGAAGTGGAGCGATTACTTCTACATTATTTACCGCGGCCGTTTCTTCAGCCGTCTTCTCTTCCAGAATTTCTGCCATCGTTATTTTCCTTTCTGTTGCAAATCAAAATCAGAATCCAGCACGCCATCACTGGCGAGGGTCTGTTTCAGGATTTCCATTTCGATATCCGCACCTATCTCATCCTGTGCGATAATCTGCTCCCGAATGTTATCAAAAGCCTCTTCCAGGATGCGGAACATTTCTTTGATTTGTTCCTTCATCTCTGGGGTCGTGGTCGGCTTCACGTAGCGTTCAATTAGCTCAATCGTCTTCGGAATGTACTTCTTCTTCATATTCTGTACATTCTTGCTGACGCTGTCGGTCATATCCGCGTCCGAAGTATTCTTCGTCATCGAAGAAATCGTCTTAATATGACAGTCGATTTTCTGAAGTGTCTTCACCACTTCTTCGTCCGAAATCATCGGCACATCCTCTTCCATCGTCGCGTGATAGCGGTCCTCGACTTTCATCGCCTTGCGTATCGCTTCTTTCTCCGCTGCCTTCTTTCTCTCGATTTCCTTCTTCATCGTCTTCTCGACCGGAACAATTGGCTCGCCCTGATAGGTCATCACAACAAGATCGTAATCCCAGTCGATGTGCGCCGCAATGTGATTCGCCGGTTCCATCAGGAAGCCTTTCTCAATCAATTCATTGATTCTTAACTTCGCCTCATTCTGCGTCATGTACACTTTCGATGCGATAAAAGCAATTTTCGTATTGCCACGCTTATCGATGAAGCCATCAAACTTCTCGCAATCCTCATGCTGCTTCTTTCCACGGTAGAAAAGAATTCCACCTGGCAAGCAAAGAGCAAATGCTGCAGCACCCATTCCGAGAACTCGCTCTTCTCCCGAAGCGAGAATCAGTGCCAGTACCAGAATGAAAATCCCTATCGCTAATAGCATTGCGCCAACCATTTTCAATGGTGCTCCGATTTCATCATTCTGGCTTCGGATTGGAATCGTTGCCGGATTTATCGGTCCTTGTTCCTTGACACGATTCACTGATGCGGACGTGTGTGGGCGATTTTGAGATGCATCGTTTGCACGATTTCCGGACGAAGGATTCGTTCGAGTCCTATTTCCAGAATTACCACCCGAGCGTCTATTGCGCACATTGCTTTCATACACGTTATTTCGATGAATCCTCAGGATAATAAGGAATATCCCAATTGGCCACCAGCAAATGAACGAAAGGGCAATAAACCAACATCGCTCGTAGAAACTGCGTTTTCTCGGGTAGATTGTATCATCGGAGTCATTATATTGACGATAGGCAGGTGCTGGTACCGGCCTTCTCGCTTGATTTCCACTTTGGTTCGTCGGACGTCCACCGGAATTTCTTGTGGCAGACGTTGTCCCTGGATTCGAAGAAGTTCTTGAATTTGTCGATTTCTTCGCAGACGGATTTGCTGTACGTCCAGCTGTATCACCGGCATCTTCTGCGACCGCTCCTTGGCGAACTAATTCGCAGTTGCACTTCGGACACATCAGCAAGTCATCGCCGTATAGAGAAGCGCAATTCGGACAAATTTTCATATTTTCCTCCCAATATAAATTTCGAAACCATTGTATCATAGGCGTAATTTTAAAAAAACATCTCCGAAGAGATGTTTTCGTCATTGGTCCATATATTACCCGATCATTAATTCCAATTTGACTGATTTTCAAATCAAACGATGCAATTCGCATCCTTTGGATGCGAATATCTGATTATCCGATTGCCCTGAGCGGATTAGCGAAACCTTCCTTTTCAAGTGCATTACAAGAACCATTCTGGGTCCTTGCGCTTGCTCCAGAGTTTCTCCAGCGCAATACGAGAAGCCGCACACATCGGTCCATGGAAATCCCGCGATCCATTCGGACATGCTTTGACACAAGCGGTGCATGCGATGCACTTCTTTGCGTTAACTTTCGACGCATCATGAAGATCAATCGCGCCCATCGGGCAGATTTTCGCACATTCGCCACAGTTCGTGCACTTCTTATCCGGTGTCGGATGAAGCGGAAGCTTGAGCGGTGCTTTGCTCGGCATCGAGCCCTTGATATTAAGCGGTGCTGGTTTTGCACGCATATCTCGAATCATCGTACCACAGAAACGCTGTAATTTCCTTGCGGTCAGTTCACAGAATTTCTTCAGTTCCTGAATATCTTGGAAGTCAGGTCTAGCAGCTGCAATCTGCTTGAAAATCGCATGCTGCGATACGAACGCACCAGCACTCAGAACATCAAAGTTCTGATCTTCCAAGAACGTGTACAGTTCATACAAGGCATCACCGTAGGAACTATTTCCGTAATCAACCACGCATATACTCATCGTATGCTGTCCGTGCATTTTCTGAATCATCTTGACACAAGGGAGCGGAATTCGACCGTTGAATGCCGGCATTCCAACGACAACGATGGTTTCATCGTCAAATTCGCAACCTTTGAGCAGTGGATTTCGAAGAAGATCAATAAATTGCACAGTAAATTCGTCGACGCTGTTCTCTTCCATGCGCACGACGATTTCCTCCGCTATTTTCTTCGTCAATCTGGCCGTATCGCCCGACGGGCTGAAATACAGACCTACCACTTTATTAATCATTCCCCACCTATATTCCATATGCTATTTTTACGTATTGAATTTTATCATATTCGAGTCCAAAAAAATGGCAAAAGTGTGAAGATATAATGGTTTGAAGTCAAAAAGAATTATATTCTCGCGTTATATTCCGATTTTCCTTCTGTTTTAATACCAATCACAAGATTATCCTCACAAAGGCACGCAAAAAGCCTGCAGGCTATTACCCCATCGGATGCCTCTGCAGGCTTTGAAATTTCTTTTACGCAAGATAATCTTACTTCAGATTGTATTCTTTATCCCATCTTTCGAAATAGTCGATCTGCATTGCGTGCTTTACAGCTGCCATTGTCTTCTCTGCCATGGCAACAGCATCGGCAGTTCCGGCTCTCAGGATTTCAACCACTTCTTCCGGATGCTGCTCATAGTACGTTCTGCGCTCACGAATCGGTGTAAGGAAGTCATTCAGCACATTAAAGAGGAACTTCTTCACTTTGACATCGCCGAGACCGCCCTTCGTGTAGTGTGCCTTCAGCTCATCCAGATTCTTGTATTCTGGCAGGTGCTTCTCGAAGTCCTCATCCTTGCAGAATGCATCCAGATACTGGAATACGGTGTTGCCTTCCAGATGTCCCGGATCCTCAACTTTGAGGTGAGTCGGGTCCGTGAACATGCCCATTACCTTCTTCTTGAGAACATCTTCCGGATCGGACAGATAGATGGTGTTGCCCAGCGACTTACTCATCTTTGCCTGGCCATCAGTTCCCGGAAGTCTCATGCAAGATTCATTCGGAGGCAGGTAGATTTCTGGCTCTACCAACACTTCTCCATATATATTGTTGAAACGACGAACAATTTCTCGGCACAGCTCGAGCATTGGCTCCTGATCCTCACCGACCGGAACAGTCGTTGCCATGAATGCAGTGATATCGGAAGCCTGGCTTACCGGATAGTTGAAGAATCCCATCGGAACACTGTCGCCAAAACCGCGCATCTGAATCTCGGTTTTGATGGTCGGATTGCGCTGTACTCTCGCTACAGTAACCAGGTTCATGTAGTACATCGTCAGTTCATGCAGCTGCGGTACCATAGACTGAATCATGATGGACGTTCTCTTCGGATCGATGCCGACAGCCAGATAATCCATCGCAACTTCCAGTACGCTCTCGCGAACCTTCTGCGGATTCTCCGCATTGTCTGTCAACGCCTGCGCGTCCGCAATCATCACGAAGATTTTCTCGAAATCCTCATCCTTCTGAATCTCCAGACGCTGTCTCAGGGAACCTACGTAATGTCCAATAT
>CAVFWT010000047.1:0-15824 GCA_963626305.1 bacterium
GTACGATTCAGCAGGTACAGTTCGGGGCCGCAATCATTGCAGCACACCGGCTGTGCGTGGTACCGCCTGGATTGAATTCCGGTGTATTCCTTCTCGCATTCCGGACACATCGGAAATTTCCCCATGCTCGTCCGAATGCGGTCGTACGGCATCGAATCGAGAATCGACAGCCGCGGTCCGCATGCCGTGCAGTTGATGAACGGATGCAAGTACCTCCGGTCTTTCGGATTCAGCAGTTCACGCTGGCAATCCGGGCAAGTTGCAATGTCCGGTGATACGAACACGAGCCCATCGTCCTTCTCGCTTTCGAGAATGGTAAAAGCACCATCGGATGTTTCCAGCGAAATCGGTGCTGTTTTTATCTTGAGGATGACGGAGCGATCCGGTGCTTCCTTCGGAATTGCTTCGAGGAAAGCTGGGAGTTCTTCGCCCTTCGCGAGGATTTCTACGTAGCTACCTTTGTTACAGACGCTACCTTCCAGATGATGCCGAAGAGCGAGGCGCTTGATAAACGGCCGAAAGCCGACGCCTTGCACGATGCCATAGATTCGGATGCGAAGACTCTCGGTCTCCTGTTCCTTCGGTGAAATCTCGGTCTTTGCCATTTGGTTCTCAGATAACGTCATTCCTAATGTCGTCATATCTGTTCACCTGCCTTGCGCCAATATTCCGCTGACGTCACCGATGAGTGCAGTTCGCCGGAAATCGGGAAGTGCGGAAGCGTAAGATATGTTCCTTTCCAGTGCGGAAGTGCTCGTTTCAAGAGCGGATCACCGATTACGATATCGTATTGATTCTCATTTGCTTTCTGGAGGAGGTCGTCTTCTTCATTCAAACTAAAGTCCCCCTCTTCCATCAATTCCGCATCCATGCGGAACCAGCTAGAAGCATTGATTTCTAATTCCGGCAAACGTTCGTGAAGCCAATTTCGAATTTCATTTGCAAATACTTGCTGGTGAATGATGAGGATTCGGGTGGTTTCACCCGTAACGTTTTCTGAAGCTTTGCCGGATTCAAGCACTGCCTCAATTCGGTGAAGCCATTCGTTCTTCATCTCCGCGTCCACCGGATATCCGATGTCATATGGAATGCCATAATCTTCTTCAAGCATGCGTGCTGTCTGAAGACCGGATGGCGATACTACCAAATTACGAGAAGCCATGCTGGCTCTCGCTACATCTTCCAAGGTATCCCCCATACCATAGACAACAGCAGGCATACCGTAGTGTTCCGGAACGAGCCGCCGGAACTCATCACCGCCATCGATGGCCGTGCAGTCCAGCGGAGTCGCACCCAGAACGCCGATGAATTTGTTTTTATCAAGGGTATTATCTAAGTTATTTGCTGCGGAGGTCTCATGGTATTGCGTTTTTGCAAGTTCTTCCGGTTCCTCAAGGAACTCGCGGAAGAGCCAGCGATACGCCTTCTCCTGGCCACGGTCGTAAAGTTCAATGCCATTGGTGTCCACCGGCAGGACCGGTATCTCGTAATCCTTCTCCATGAGGCGTTTGAGCGCACGATAATCCGTCGCAATCGTCGCCGGAACGGGCGTTCCGATGAGTCCCACGAAGTTCGCATCCATGTCGCCCAGTGCTTGGCGAATTTTGCGAATCAGGAGTTCGTCCCGGCCGAGAATAGCATCGAGATCGCGAAGTCCTGCGCTAAAAATAGCACTCTTTGCTTTTCCCCATCTCGGCTCATCGTATCCACAGACATTACCGACGCATCCACCGGCATCCATGATAATCAGCATGCCACCGTAACCGAAAAGGACGGAGACCGCACCTGACTGGTCAGGCGTGAAAGGGGAAATATATTTACGGAGTCCTTTCATCTTATTCACCCTCCTTCTCGTCGCTAGGTTTTTTCGCCAAATCTGCATCTTCTGATGCGATGCGATTTAATGTAATGTGAGCGGATACGGCATCGATTACTGCCTCTGCAAACTGCTTAAGTCCACGGAATCCGAATAGTTGGATTTCGTTGTTCCATTTGACGTTGATGGATTTCGGATAGTAGAACGACGCATCGATGCCGATGGAGATATCCACTTCTTGGTCGCCATCGTAATTCATCATCGTCGGTGACAGTGTCGAATAAATTCGCATGTCCGGATTGTATTTCTCCAGTTCCCGAAGGTATGGATAATCTTCCGCCGTGAGATTCGCAAAGACGGATTGCACCGTCATGCCGAGTTTCGACAGTGCCAATGCCATCTCGATTGGATTTCCGTTCACCACCTGACCGATAGCAAATCGCTTACCATTGCAAACTGCCTGCAGCTTTGAAATCGCGTTCTCGGCTTCTCCCTGATACTTCGAATAATTCCAAGATGTGCCCAGCGCTGCTGCGAATAAATCGTATTGCCGTGCAATGCGTTCCACCTGATAGAGTCTCGTCAGTTCCGCATACGGAAGCCCTATTCGTTCATCAAGGGCATACGCGGCTTTGCGTGCTTCCGGATGCAGAATGAGATTGAAGTTCGCATCGCCCATCTCTTTGTATTCTTCCAGCGTCTCACATCGTCCGACTTCGCGGATATCCGTGAGACCGATTTGCTTCAGCAAATCATACAGCTCGCAGTCGTCCTCCAGATGAGTGAAATTCCCGAGCAGATTCACTCGGTTCATCTTCGGATTCTTTCGTTCAATCAGCGAATAGATGGTATCTCGAATCGCCACCATCGGCGGATTCTTTCCTTCTCGTGTCAGTGCATACATGTAAGACGGAACCACGCGCACCCGTCCATCCAGTGCTTCTTCTGCTTTGCGACAGACCCTTTCCAGGTCTGTTCCCAGAAGGGCATCCACGCAAGTGATGCAAAGAACGACCACCTTCGGCTGTGTCTCACAGACCTCTAGGATTTCGGCAATTGCTTCCGGAATGACCGACAAATGACATCCCGTCACGATATCCGATTCGTCCATCTGCAGGAAGAACATGCGGTCACTGTATCCGCCTTCATCCGCCAGAATCGTCGTATTTCGTCCGCAGCACGCTGGCGCGATGAGCAGCATGATGGACTCCGGAATCACGAGGCCGGCGCGTTTTACACCAAAGCCCTGTGCGCCCGGAGAATTGTACGACAAAGTCGCCGGAGAGCTGTAGATCAAGTTCTCTCCGGATTGCATTTCTGCCGGGATGGATTCATCTTCCCTTGCCAGAAGTTCTCCCACTGTCACATAGTAGGCTTCTCTCATACTTTCGACCTCTTTCCCATTATTGGTATATCGGTATCCGTTCGATTACTCTCTATATCGTAATCTCTATATCAAATCAAAGCGATCTATCCGCTTCTGCATGTTCCTGTAGGAGAAACTCCGCCAGTTCGAAAAATCGCTTGCTGATGTCAGAATCCGGATTACCCTGCACCACCGTCATGCCTTCCTCTTCGCGCTCGAGGATTTCATCCGAACGTGGAATATCACCGACGATTGGAATTCCTGCTGACTCCGCAAAAGCGCGTACTTTCTCTTCTTCCCTCGGAACATTCCGGTGGTTGAAAACAATTCCTTTTACCTGGGCATATCCTCGGTCGGAGAAATTGTCGACCGCCGTCTTGATATTGTTCGCAGCATACAGCGCCATTTTCTCGCCCGAAGTAACGATGAGAATGTCCTCGGCGTATCCCTCGCGAATCGGCACCGCGAAGCCACCGCAAACTACGTCGCCCAGCACGTCGTAGAGCACCACATCCGGCTGGAACTTCTTGAAAATGCGCAGGTCATCAATCAGGTTAAAAGTAGCAATGATTCCGCGCCCGGCACATCCGATTCCCGGTGTCGGTCCGCCGGTCTCAATACATTGCACACCGCCAAAACCTTCGCGCACGATGTCCTCGATTTTCGGGTCGCGGTCGTGGTCACGCAGGAAATTCATTACCGGTTCCAGCGGTTCACCCCCCAGCAGGTTGATGGTCGAATCCGCCTTCGGATCGCAGCCAATCTGAAGGACCCGTTTTCCCTTCATCGCGAACGCTGCCGCGAGGTTCGCCGTCACCGTCGATTTACCGATTCCGCCTTTACCATAAATTGCGATTTTAATCATGTTCTCTCCTGATCATCTCGTAAAAAAAGGACTTCTTCGGTTCGAAGAAGTCCTATCAATCGTCCTGAATTTTCCGTGTCAGCATGCGATTTCGTTCGGCTCAAATCTGGCTCGCTGTTATGCCAGTTCGCGCGAATGCCTTGCGTGAATTTCGCATACACGCCAGCCACTGCAGATTGCAGCAAAGCGCAGCTGATGTTACTCGCCATATCACATTGACACATTTCATTGATTGGAACTTCTTTCCACTTGGTACGCCTCATGGTCAGCAAGTTATCTTTAGTTTGATATTAACACACCAAATCCATCAATGAAAGCGTTAACTTATCTACTTAATTTACATTGCATATTCTCCATACTCACGACATGAGAGAAGGAGTCCGAGTTCGGAATCGTAATAATAGAGCGTATCTGTGAGCACATCATCCTTATTCACCACTTCTCGATTTGCCTCGAATAACATCTGCGCCAAAACGTTCTCATCGTATTGATCTGATTCGGGCAAAATGATGAATTCATGTACCGAACTCGGAACCGCATAGTAATTGCCGCCCATGATATTCGAGAGGCGTTCCTGAATTCCCGGATAGAAAAGTGCAATCGCGCCCAGCATGAAATCTTTCGTTGTAAGCACATGCATGATTTCACCCTCACGAATACCTTCGGTTCGGTACAGCAAATTCTCTGTGCCGATTTGTTTGCCTTCAAACGCGAGCAATAGCGGCGGATGTTTCTGCATCGAATTGCGAAGCGCAGTTTCCATCAGTGTCTTCTCGTTCAATCCCATTTCGTTCATCTGTTCATAATTGATGCAAGTTCGAACCGGTGCTCCGCCAAAACCTTCTTGCGTGACTTCGCCGATTACCCGCAGCCCCGGTGCTAATTCCAGATATGGCACATTCGCTTCCACGAAATTTCCACGCCAAGAATCTCGCTCTGCATTGATTACGCGTGCGACCAGATCCTCCTGCAGCGGTATCTCGGATTCCGAAAGCATGGTCAGCATTCCAGGCGGATGATAATTCGCCCAATGCACACTTTTCTCGCGTGGCTCACGAACTTCTGCTCTTTCGTTCATTCTATTCATTTCAGTTCTCCTTGTATGATCTCAGTTACATTTCCCACTTCATTATGTCGGAAATGCAATTCCCCTTCAGTACAGTATTTTTACCAGAATATGGTATAATCCAGATGAGAAGAATTCGTCACTCATTCGCGGATATCTGGTAAACAGAACGGGAGATTTCTGTGTTGAAACCACGAAGGCATGTGACGAAAGTACGAGGACTCGCACCGAAATATATTCGAAAAAGGAGATTATCATCGAGATGGAAGAGACGAGAGTAGCCATTATCGGCATTATCATATCGGACATGGCTTGCGTGGAGGCAATTAATACGCTGCTGCACGCAAGCAATCAATACATTGTCGGGCGGATGGGAATTCCTTACCGCGCGAAAGACATCAGCGTCATCTGCGTCGTGCTCGATGCACCGCAAGATGTAATCAGCACACTGTCCGGAAAGCTTGGACGATTGTCTGGTGCAAATTGCAAGGTGACATACTCGAACCGGTAAAAGTGTGGTTATAACCACAAAATCACACAATTATATATAAAAGTGTGATGTAAATCACATTATTATGCATAATTGCGTGATAAACTTCAAAAAAATCAAAAGAATCGAGAACACACATCGCGTCTCGATTCTTTTTTATAACTTTCCTTATTCTAGATTCCTGCAATTCGAAGTGCGACGAACAGCACGAGAATCAGAGCCATCCCCACATAGATTTTCTTATCGGCTGCAGTATATTCCAGCGGATACATTTGCGATGTCTCACCATCGCCTGAATATCCTCTGGCTTCCATCGCCATCGCAAGTTCCGCGGAGCGTTCCACTGAACTCAGGAAAAGCGGCATCAAGAGCGAGAACACGTTCTTACACTTGATCAGAATCGAGCAATCCTCGAACTCTACACCGCGGGATGCCTGTGCGTCCATCAGATGGTTCGCTTCTTCCAGCAGAACCGGAATGAAGCGGAATGCAATCATGGTCATAATCGAAACCTCGTGCACAGGGAAACCTACTTTTCGCAAGGGCGTGCATGCACGAGTCAGTCCGTCTGCCATTTCTTTCGGCGTCGTCGTATAACTCAGAAGCGATGCCCCGGTAATCATCAACGCAATTCGTGCAGTCAGGCTGATGGCTTTCTGCACGCCTTCCTCAGTAACCTTGAAAATCCAGAAGGAGACAATTTCCGTTCCTGGCGTCGCCACCATGCGGAAGAAAAACGTGAAGAACAGCAGCACGATAATTACTTTGAGTCCACGAAGGAAGAACATCAGCGGCACATTCGCCGCATGATACGATAGCAATACGAACGCTAGTGCCGGGATGTACAAGAGCGGGTTGTGGATGAGAAAGAGGCACACGACATAGATCAGCGTCCCCATCAGTTTCGTCCGTGGATCCAGCCGATGTACCCAGGAATCCACCGGATAATACTGTCCAATTGTAATATCACGCATGGTGTACACCTCCTCCCACATAAATTCGTCCGAGTTCCAAGACCGCTTCGTCCACGGTCGTCGGCGTGTTCTGAATCGGAATTCCGGCTCGCTGAAGTTCCCAGCAGATTTCTGTCACTTCCGGTGCAGAAATTTCCATCTCCGCAAGCTTCTCTTTCTGGCTAAAAACAGCCTGCGGCGTTCCGCTCAGCTCGAGTTTTCCGCCGTGGAGAACGTAGACGGTATCCGCATTCTCTGCGATATCTTCCATATCGTGGGATACCAACACAATTGCCAAACCTTCCTCTTCACGCAGCTTGCGAATAAGCTGGAAGAGGTCTTCCTTGCTGCCGTAATCTAAGCCAGCAGCCGGTTCATCCATGACAAGGATTCTCGGTTTCATTGAGAGGACGCCCGCGATTGCAACTTTGCGCTTCTGTCCGCCCGATAAATCCTGCGGATTGGCTTCGTAATATTCCGGTCCCAGACCGACAAGAGCGAGGCTCTCCTTCGCACGTTTCAAAGATTCCTCTTCCGAAAGTTTCATCTGCTTCGGTCCGAAGGATACATCCTGAATCACCGTATTGCAGAACAGCTGATGCTCCGGATACTGGAATACCACGCCTACCTGCATGCGGAGATTTCGAAGATGATATTTCGGTGCATAGATGCTCTCCCCTTCGAAGCGAATATCTCCCTGATTTGCTTTGAGCAAGCCATTCAGATGCTTGATCAGTGTCGTCTTACCGGCACCAGATCCACCGATGAGCCCAACGAATTCTGCAGGGTGAATTTCGAGCGAAATATCTTTGAGCACTTGAAGCTCATTCACGCTCTTCTGTCCATATGTATAAGCAATGTGCTCCACTTCCAGAAGCGGTTTTGTGTCTGAAACAGGCGTTCCATCACTGTCTTTTCTGTTCTTCACAGCCGTCTCTTCCAAGCTCTTTACTGAGAACGAATCTTTCTTCTCCAAGATTTCTTGCACGAGTTTCTCTCGGTCGATGATGCCGTGCTTCTCGATAATTCCCGCATCCGCCAAGCGGTTGCTGAGTTCTGTCACTACGGGTACGCTCATTCGAAGTGCGCGAAGCCGCTCGGGCTTTGCGAAGATTTCCTGCGGTGTCCCGTCATCAACGATTTTGCCTTGCTCCATCAGAACGATGCGATCCGCATGAATGGCTTCCTCTGGATGGTGCGTAATCAAGATGATGGTGTGTCCCGATTGGTGGAGTTCTTCTACCGTCTCGATGAGCTTACGGCGAGAGGTTGGATCCAGCATTGCGGTCGGCTCATCGAGCACGAAGCATTTCGAATCCGTCGCCAGCACGCCAGCGACTGCGAGTCTCTGCTTCTGACCACCGGACAAGCGCGATGGAGAGAACTTTCTTTTTGCTAATAAGCCGACAGCACGAAGGCTGTCGGCAACTTTAGACTGAATCACCGAAGAAGGCATTTTGCGGTTCTCCGGACCGAAGGCGGTATCCTCTTCCACGCTCGTTCCCACAATCTGGTTGTCCGGATTCTGGAATACCATGCCCACAATGTCGCGAATTTTCCAGATGTTGGCCTCGTCGAAAGTGTCCATATCGGCAACGGTTACTTGCCCTTCACTCGGAAGGAGCAGCACGTTGAGATGCTTCGCCAGCGTCGACTTACCCGAACCGTTTGATCCGAGGATTGCGACGAACTCGCCTGCTCTGACGTCCAGCGAGACACCACGAAGAGCCGTTTTCTGTTTCTTTTCGTCTTGTTCCCAGATGTCATATTCATGAACGACATTTTCAGTTCTAATAATCAATTGTCTCAATACTCCTTTGGTTCTATTGGGTAGTCCCTGATTAATCAGCAACTAACCAACGATATTGGCCTTCTCTTTGCCGAAGTTCGAATAGATTTTCTGAGACATTGCCTTGAGCAGCACCCAAGCAACGATAGCGGTTCCAATCTTGTCAACCAAGTTGGATGCGATGTTTCTCAGGAAAGATGCTGTGAACAGGGACTTGCCTCCCTCTACGAGAGACATAACCAGTACGTCCGATGCAGAACCGTTGAATCCGCCGTATACGTACAGACCGATTGGGGTTCCGATTGCTGGGCAGATTACAGCCAGGCACAGACCCAGGATTACTGCAACGAGGATGGAATAACGCTTCTTCTTTACAACCAGACCAGTAATCAGACCGACTGCCAGGTTAACGATGAAGAATGGAATGTCCGATACGCTGGACATCAATCCGGTGATGATGTTCGAGAGCGAACCAACAATCATGCCCGGAACTGGTCCGAGTATTGCGCCGGAAAGCATGGTTCCCAGTGTATCCAGGTATAGCGGAATACCGAGTGCCGATGTGATGATTCCCAGCACGATGTTCATTGCGATGCAGATACCGCAGAAGGTAAGCGCATAAGTTTTTGTCTTCGATGTGTTTGTCATTTTCTTTTTCTCCTTACTACTAACAATTTGTAACAACTTCAATCGCTTCATTCATTGAGATAATCGGAATGTCCAGATTATTTTCGGCCAAAAGCAAGTTCAATTCTTCCATGAACACGCCCGGCTCCTCCTTCATCTCCAGCGTGTCAACGACAGAACAGATATCCGAACCGTCAAGCTCACCACCCCATTCACCGCGGCAAGTCAGATTCATACCGCAAGAAGGACTTCCTTCCACGGACACTACGCCTAAGATGTGAAAACGTTCCGGGTGATTCGCGTATTCACGAAGCTGCAAGAGTACCAGCTCCAGCATATCCCGGCAGGATTTCCGGAAGTACGGAAAATCGAATTGATCACGCACATGGCCCCACCGCTTCGAACCGAACAACAGGAACTCCGGACAGGGAAGCTGAATGAGCTGAACATCTTTCTCGATAATCAACTTGAGCAGACGATCCCGCACTTCGTACTCCTCTGCCAAGTCGCTCTCGTCCATCGCAACCTTCGATGCTTTATTGAGGATGCAATGCGATACGATCAAAATTTTCTTCATGTCTCTACTCCCAACAAATTTATAAAACGAACGTGTTAATTCTATATCGAAATCGCGGTCCTGAATAATTGCAATAATCAATATCAAGCTAGAGTCATATTCAATATGCCTATTTTTGGGAGGATTTTGAGCGTGAATGCTGCGATAAACGAAATGCATTATGAGGCTCTTTGCGCCCTTACTTACCCCATGTTTTTATTTACAATAAGTAAAGCAAAGGAGTGCATTCCCATGATTGTATATAAAGGTCTCATTCAGAAGCTAGAGGTGTTTGAGATTGAAGTGGAATGATAGACGGTAAACATATAGACATACGAAAACCGGCGAGGCAATTGCCTCGCCGGTTCTTTTTCGCAAATTTCTATGGATGTTTCTATGTAGAACTAGTCTTCCATGGTCCACTTCAACATACGCTTCTTCAATCTTTCGAAGAATGTCATTACGATGACCAGAACCAGTACCATGAATAAAAATCCACCCCATACTCTCGAATAAAGTCCGAGGGAAGAGTATCTCTTAACATAGAATCCAAGGCCGTGGGATGCCCCGTACATCTCCGCGTACACGAGTACAACGAAGGAACTACGAAGAGAATTGACAAATCCTGCAATAATGGACGGACTTGCCGCCGGCAAGATTACTTTCATGAATCTCTTCATACCTTTGAGTTCCAGTGTCGCTGCATTATCTAAGTACCGCTTATCAATCGATTGAATACCCGTTATGGTCGCGAACAATGTCGCCCACACTGTTTCATATACAATCAGAATGACCGAAGCCCACCAGAAAGAAGGCGACAGCAGTACAATGAATGGCGACAGCAAGATGGATGGTACACAGCTGAACGCATAGATGATTGGATATGTCACTTCACGGAAGCGACGGTTCATTCCTACCAAGAATCCAAGTCCAAGTGCTATGACCAAAGTAATTGCAATGGATGGAATCAGAAGCAAGATGGAGGATTTCAAATTCAATACAGTCGTACTTCGATCCTGCACGAATGCACTCCATATTTTTTCCAAAGGCGGGAACATGACCGCACTGAAAAGCTTATTGTCAGAAACGTATTTGTATAGCAATACAAATCCAAGCACAATCAGCGCTGTTATCCAATATTTTTTTACAAAATCTATGAGTTTCTTCATCTAATTATCTCCACAGTCCTTTTTACACAAAATTAGCTGTTATGCTTCTTGAAGAATGTCATTGCATCCTTGTAGAAGTCTTCGTCCTCGCTGCCCCACTTATCGGTAGCTTCTTCCAGAGCTTCTTTATAGATGTCGCTATATACGTAATCTTCAATCTTTACGCTCTTGTCGAGGTTCTCGATACCATCAACGCTAACCATGTAGTTATAGTTTGCAACAACGGTATCCTTTACAGGATCTGGATTGATTCTGTAGTGCTTATTCATCATGTATGCAGATACATAGTCTTCGTCTGCATCCAGCTGTTTAGCCATCAGCTTTACGCATTCCTTACGATGCGATTCGAAGTAGCACATTGCACGAATGAGAGCTTCATCAATCTTCTTAACAGTGTCCTTGTTCTCCTTAACCCAAGAGTTACGAGCGAACATTCTGCAGCAGGAGTAGTTCGGAGTTACATCACTGCAGTAAGTTACAATCTTGATGCCATCTGTGTTCTTAACTTCGTTCATCATGCTTGTACCCATAACAGCGTAGTCTACTTCGCCCTTAAGGACAGCCTGAATTTCTTCACTATCACTGTCATATTCCTTGAAAGTGATTTCCTTGTCCAGGTCATGACCTTCTTCTACCAGCTGGTGGTAGAGAGAATATCTGGACTTAGAATCTGCAATCTTTGCACCAAGGAAATCCTCTACGCTGCTCCAGTTCTGATCCGATCTAGCGATAACAGGCATGCATCCTGTCAGCATGAATCCTCCGATGATTGCCAGGTCATCACCAGAAGCGATTGCCTGAACTGGTTCCCATGTTCCGGAGTTCGAAGCGATATCTACCTGTCCGGTTCTTACTGCTTCTACCTGTCCGTCATCAAGTGGAACTTCTTCTACTTCAACGCCAACTTCGTCAAAGTATCCCTGCTTCTGTGCAATGCTTACCAGTACGTTACCGCTGGAGCCCTGTGCCCAGGTTACTTTAACTTTTTCATCGGAGCTAGAGCTAGAACTCGAGCTAGAGCTGCAAGCAGCCATACTCATAGCCATAGCCGCAATCAGGACAATTGCTAAAAGTTTCTTCTTCATAAATTGTTCTCCCTTTCTCAATACTTTAAAATTAGAGTTTTGAATTATTTATATATAACGACTGAGTCGTATATACCTTAAGCATGTTTCATGACGTCTTGATTGATTTGTTTAATCAACTCATTACGCATCTTCAACACTTCTGGATTCTCGAACTGATTCTCTCTGGTCGCTCTCTTCTCCGGCGGAATCTTGCAATCGAAGATGACATTGCTCGGAGATTGACCGAGTACCACGATTCGATTCGCCAGAAGAAGTGCTTCATCAACGTCGTGAGTTACAAAGAATACGGTCTTCTTGACTTCTTCTTTGTCCCACAACTCCAGAATCAGATCTTGAAGTCTGGATCTCGTTACGGCATCCAATGCGCCGAACGGCTCATCCATGAGCATAATCGGTGCGTCCACACTGAGGGAACGAGCAATCGCACAGCGCTGCTTCATTCCGCCGGAAAGTTCCTTCGGAAGCTTGCGATATACATCCGCTGTCAGACCGACCTGCTCGAGCATGTTGTATGCCACCTCCTTGAGTTCTTTCTTCTTACGATCCGGATACTTTTGCTCCAATGCCAGCAAGATGTTATCGCCTGCTGACATCCAGGGGAACAGCCCGTAATCTTGGAAGACTACCGTTCTCTCTAAGCTCGCACCCTTGATTGGCGTATCATCGATTGTAATTTCACCAACGGTTGGCTTCTGCAGACCTGCGAGGAGCTTCAGAAGTGTACTTTTACCACAGCCAGACTGGCCAAGCAGGCAGACGAACTCACCACTTTCAACTTCCAAATTAATATCGTTGATGATTAATTTGTCCGGTGCGTCCGCATAGGCGAAGCCCAAATCTTTCATTACAATTTTTTCCATTACTTACATCTCTCCGTGTAATTACTGCGCGTCGATAACTGTAGACTACAGAACAGCAAATGCTTGTTCGAAATCGGCAATAATATCTTCTGCGTTCTCGAGTCCTACCGACAGGCGAATCAAATCATCCTGAATTCCTGCCTCCGCGCGAGCTTCTGGTGTCATGTTCGCATGAGTCATGCTTGCCGGATGCTGAATCAGAGTTCCCGGATCACCTAAGCTGACTGCAATGGAAGCAATCTTGAGCGCGTTGACAACCTTCTTGCAAGCGTCGAATCCCTTCATGCCGTTAATCTCTTCCTGCAGTACGAAGGACATGATGCCACCGTAATTGCCGTGCATGATTTTCTCTGCAACTTCATGCTGCGGATGACTCTCCAGTCCTGGATAATATACCTTCTTAACGTATGGAACACTCTCGAGGTACTTCGCAACTTTGAGACCATTCTCGCAGTGGCGTGCCATACGCAGTTCCATTGTCTGAAGACCTCTCAGAACCAGGAACGAGTTGAATGGGCTCGGTGTAGTTCCGCAGATCTTAGATGTAATTCCCTTACGAATTGGTGTAATCAGCTCCTCCGGTCCAACAATTGCTCCGGCGATAACGTCGCCGTGACCATTGATGTACTTAGTGCAGCTGTGTAGAACGATATCCGCACCTTCCTTGAGCGGGAAGATTTCTGGCGGTGGTGTAAAAGTATTATCTACCGCTACCAGGATTCCGTTCGCATGTGCGAATTCGGAAATTGCTGCGATATCTGTCAGTTCCATCGTCGGATTCGTCAAGCTCTCGAAATAAATCAGCTTCGTATTCTCCTGGACAGCTGCTTTTACCGCATCCAGGTTCGTTGTATCTGCATAAGTCATCTCTACGCCAAAGCGCTGTAATGTCTGTCGCAGAACAACATCGGTGCAACCGTATACACACTCTCCGCAAACAACATGATCCCCCATGCTAAGAAGTCCGAGAAGCACGCCTCCAACAGCGCCCATTCCGGATGCTGTACTAATACAAGCTTCTCCACCTTCAAGAAGAGCAATCTTCTTCTCTAATGTTACGTTCGTCGGATTTCCGCCTCTCGAATAGCAGAATCCCGGAATCTGACCACTAAATTTCGCAGAACCCTCTTCTACCGTATCAAAGCAGAAAGTAGATGTCTGATAAATTGGTGTCGCCAAGGATCCGTACAGACCGTCTGGTTCCTGTCCAGCGTGAATCGCCAGAGTTCCGAATCCGACTTTATCGAAATCGATGTCACTCATGTTCGTCTCCTTTATTTCTTTGCCTTCTCGATAGCCTGGTCGATGTCTGCAATCAAGTCATCAACGTCTTCGATACCTACTGCAAATCTTAGAAGGTCATCCGTAATACCAATTTCATCCTGCAGTTCTGGGGAATAAGACTCATGAGTCATTGTTGCTGGATGGCATACCAAAGACTCTACGCCACCAAGACTTACTGCCAAATCAAAGACTTCCAGTGCATTGCAGAATGCAACACTGTCATAACCATCCTTGAGGGCAGCGGAGAAGCAGGCACCACATCCAGTTGCCTGTTTCTTCTGAGTCTCATATCCTTCGTTCGATGGAAGGCCTGGATAATATACAGCCTTTACTGCTTCGTGCGCTTCAAGATGTTCCACGATTTTCTGCGTGTTCTCTTGGGAACGGTCCATTCTAACTGGCAAAGTCTTAATACCTCTAGCAAGCAAGAACGAATCAAATGGGCTGAGAATTGCACCGAGAATCTTCTGGTGGAACTTCAGGCTTTCGTACAGAGCATCGTCATCAACAACAACTGCACCCGCGATGATATCTGAATGGCCAGCATAATATTTCGTTGCCGAATATACGACGATATCCGCACCCAGTTTCAGTGGCTTCTGCAGATAAGAAGTCATGAATGTGTTATCTACTACGCAAATCATGTTCTTCTTGTGTGCTGCTTCGCACACTGCCTGAATATCAGTTACCTGTAACAGTGGGTTCGATGGTGTCTCAATGAAAACCATCTTCGTATCGTCTGTTGCCTTCTCAAAATCATAGTTATTGAAATCAGTTACGATTTCATAGGAAATCTCTCTCTCTTCAAACACACGAGATACATAGTTCCAAGTACCACCGTATACGTTGCTATTCACCAACACTTTATCGCCTGGCTTCAGCAATGCAAATGCCAATGCCGTTGCACCCATGCCACTAGACATAGCCAGACCATATTTCGCATCTTCAAGCTGTGCGATTAATGCTTCGACATTATTTCTCGTTGGGTTGTTCGATCTGCTATATACGAACTCGCCATATTCTCCAATTGAATCCTGAACAAAGGTAGAAGACAGATAAATCGGATAATTTACACCTTTGATCTCTGTGTTATCTTCTCTTCCGCCATGAATTGCTAATGATGCATATTTCATCCAATATCCCTCCTATATACTCATAATAATAAAAAATCTTCAATATTTTACAACCAGTAAGACGCATCTTACAAGCAAATGTTTGTAATATCGTCATTAACTATAACCGATCGCTTTTTCATCGAAAAATCTTATTATTAACGAATTTCTGGTAAAAGAAAAGAGCCGCCTCACAGGCGGCTCCGATTGCGATTCAGTGATTATCTATTCTGTTGTATGTATGTGTATGTTCCCGAATATGTGCTACTCCAAGTTCAATGCCTGACGACTGTCGTATCCTTGCTTCTTGAAATCCGAGAACAGCACATCCATGTGAGTCGGCTCGATGCACAGAAGATGCATCGGATGGCCTTGATCCATCAAGCCTTGCAATGCTTTGAGCGGAACCTTCTTGTATTCCGCATGAGCAATGTAAGCATCGGACATCGGCTCAATGAGTTCTGCCCTGCCCATCACCTGCACGCTCTTGAGGTCGCCAAAGTTCGGATTCTTCTCAAATACGGCAAGGCTGACATTCTTGTTCTTCTCAAGTCCGATGAACTTCTCACCGCCCTCGGTGAAAATCCAGAATTTGCCATCGTGATAGCTGTACTCGAGTGGTGTACAGCGAACGAAGTCGCCCGTGCCTGTCGCAAGTGCGCAGACGGAGCTCGAGGTGAGGTATTCTTCAACGGTTTCTTTTAACTCTTCTGCCGGCATCTCCGTGCGCGGCTTGTTCTGCCAGAATGTGGCAGCGGATTGGTAGTCTGGGTAAGTCATGGT
>CAVFWT010000048.1:0-15523 GCA_963626305.1 bacterium
CTTCACATTGATGAACTTCGTATCCTGTCCGCCGATATCAACGATGGAACAGTCGCGTCCCACAAGCTCATATCCGCCTCGTCCATGGCACGTAATCTCCGTAATCAGCTTGTCAGCATATTCTACCGAAATTCGTCCGTACCCCGTCGCAACGATTCGGCAATCATCCAGCGATCCGAGTTCCTCTTCCAGGCCCTCGCGAATGATTCCCGATGTGATCTTGCTATTCCAGCCCGTCGGCATCACCTTAAAAACACGATCCCCATTCTCCTTTAGAATGCAGATTTTCGATGCAGTCGATCCGATATCAATTCCAATGTAATTCATGCTTACGTCCTCTTTGCTAAAAATAAATTTCTCATTGTGATGATGAGCATCTTCTCACCACGATGTCATCTAACCGTACCGATGCCGCTTATTATTGAACTCGTTGTTCAAGCCTTCAATACCAATGTATTGTAATTCCTGCTCTTCCGCCAATTCCCGAATGGCATCCACGTCTTCTTCGTGGATTAAGAGCGAAATGCCACAACACACCGAAAGCTCGCGCGGAGTCGGACTAATCTGGGCGTACATGCCAGCTGCTTTTATCGCGTGATACATCGCAAGTCCATCTGTATGGGTATTGAAAAGAATATAATAGTGTTTCATGATTTATTCTACCATATGGAAACTGCGTCCGCTAGAAGCGAACGCAGTTCCTTTTGTTTCACAAGATGATATGGTTATTTGTTACCACCGAAGATTGCCATCATATAGCGAATATATGTGTAGACAACCAGAACTACCGCGATAATGGTTTCAATCAATACGACGTAGCTCAGGTATGGCATTGGGTGTCCCATGTTTGCAGCACATGCCATGGTCTGTTTTGCAGCGATTGCACTGATTACGAATGGGAATGTGAATGCTGCGTAGCTTGGGAAGAACGGCAGCTTCAAATATCCGACTGCTTTGACCAGAGCGAAGATGTAGATAATTGTTGCAACAACGAACATCGCCATCAGGAAATAGTAGTTCTTCGGCATTACAGACTGCACGTAGCCAGCGATACAGAGACTGGTTGGTGCTGCATAAATGCAAATCAATGGCTTTGCCGGATTCGGCACTTCCTTGAACTTCACGTAACGGTAAGTAACGAGAACGAGAAGCAGAATCAGTGTCACGAATCCAAACCAGAAGGCAGCGGTTCCAATTCCCAGACTTTCGTATGCCGGAGCAGTAACAGCTGCTACAACAATTCCGACGTAGACGATGTAGTAACTAGCGAAGACTTTCGGCATCTGCAGTTTTACGATGAATTTCGCCGTAAAGTAGATGATTAGCACGATGTGAAGTGCAATCGCCAAGAGCCAGATGTAGTACGCCGCTTGGCCGATGAACGGTTTTACATAAGTGCTCAGGAGCATCAGCGCCATCGGAAATGTTCC
This sequence comes from bacterium, assembly GCA_963626305.1. Lineage (GTDB taxonomy): Bacteria > Bacillota > Clostridia > Peptostreptococcales > Anaerovoracaceae > Mogibacterium_A. The sequence goes on from CAVFWT010000048.1 coordinate 1,431, forward strand.
CGCAACACTGGCCATGATTGGATTCGCCATATCTTCCTTCACTGCGCTTGGGTACATAATCAGCTTAAGCAGTGCCAGAATCAGCAGGAATGCCGCAAACACACCGCATACATAACGGATGCCTTCGGAATAGCTCTGCAAGAGGTTGCCAAGGGCTGCACATCCCAGCATTACCCCGCAAATCGGTAATGGGACTTTCTTAATTACTTCTTTCATGTATTTCTTTCCTTATTTCTAATTAGATTTATACTGAATCGATTTTCTTCCCCTCGTCAAACAGATTATTCCACGAGGATTTTCATCAAATTCTTAGATTGCGATATCTGCAACAGCACGTCTTTCGCAAGGCTCATCAATTTCGTCTACGTTCTTGATTCCACACTCACGACATACAATCTGAGCAACCTTCCATGCGCACAGTCCAGTGAAATAGATGCACTGTTCCTTGTGCTCGCCCTGGCCCATGTCAAATTCTTTCGTCAGCACACGGCAGCAGATTGCATTTTTCTTATTGGCAACCTTGAACCAATCGTGCAGTTCGTGAGTCAGTTCCATAACCTTTACGCTTCTTGGATTGGTTGGTCCGTTCTGCTCCGTACGGCCGAACAACATTCCAAGTGCCAGTACACCACCGTTGAATGCACCGCATGCGCAACCAGACTTACCAGCGCCAACTGCCATTCCGGAAGACATTGCGATAACAGCATCCGGAACATCCAGTTTGAGTTCCTGCTTAATCGTTGCCATCAATGCTTCGCAGCAATAGTAGCCCTTCTTAAAATTAGCTTCTGCAGCCTGCTGAATTGCACGAGGGTTAATTTCACTTACTCCGATTTTTACATTTGGTTCTAACATACTTCTTTCCTCCTTAAAACATTCTTTCTCAAGTGTTAACGTCCATATTGTCAAGCTGCCCCCCCGATAGAGCGCAAAGTCTCAGGTTTTCGGGAGGGCAGTTCTTGTCGCTACGTATTCTAAACCGGGAAGGTTCCCGATTTATGCAAAATTTTATTTATTGCTATACTAGCCAATTACTTCACAGAATGCTTCGATTCTGGTCTTTAGCTGCTGAGCGTCAGCATCGGTGTAATCGGTCTCGATGCGCAAGCTTGGAATATTCTCTTCCTTGAGTCTCTGCTCCAGTGTTGCACCTTCAATATCATAGGTCTGGCAGAACTTCAGCGTAACATCGATAACGCCGTCTACGTCATATTCCTTTGCCAGACGAACAACATCGTCGAAACGTCCGGTATTCGGTGTGAAGCATGCGCAGTTGATGCCCATGTATCTGTCTGCGATGTTGTCAATCATCTCATCGACGGTCTTGCCACTTTCATCTACCTGGTTCTCAAAGTAACGTGTACCCGTGCATGTCTCTTCGCATACAACGGCAGCGCCCGATGTCTCAATCAGGTTATGCATCTTCCAGTTCGGAATTGCCATTGGGGTACCAGTTACCAGAATTCTCTTGGTGCCAGCTGGGAATACGCTTACACCGTCTTTGACTCTCTGATCCAGCTCATCGCACAGCGTGTTCACCATCTGAGTGAATCTTTCTGGATCGTCGTAGTATGCAATCTGGGAAATGAGCAGTGTGTCGGTTCCGCTGATTGGAATGTTCTTCTCTTTTCTCACATCATACAGTCTCTTCAGTGCAGCTCTCTTGGCATTAATCTTCTTGATATTCTCTGCCAGCGTTTCCTCCGTAACCTTGTTACCGGTTTCTTTCTCTACCAAATCCTTCAGTTCACGAATCTCGTCTGCCCACTTCCTGATATCCTTGTCTCTCTTCATCTGAGGGAGATCCATAACGTGCATCGGAACATCCGTGCCGAGGATTTCATACGCCTTCTTCTTGCCATCGCAGGTCGTCTCTCCAATGTATACGTCCGCCAGACGATAGAACGGACATGTCTTGTCGAAACGCGCACCGAGCATTGCCTTAATCAGCGGACATGTATTTGCCGGCAGATACTTCTCACCACCTGGAACCCAGAACTGCGAACCGGCGCAGAGACCGGTCGCGATTCCGCCTGCAGCGAAAATCACTTCATCTGGAACATAAGCGCAGAATGTTCCGAAAACCTTTCCACCCTTCTTCTTGAATTCAACCAATTCTGCCGGACGTACGCCGTGTACTTCTGCAAGAACGAAATCAAAATAATCCATCTTCTCCGGACGATTCTCCTGAGAGAGGAATACATCGCCAATTGCACCTGGAAGAACATTGCACAGCACATCGTGCATGTCTACATCCATACCGAGTTCTTTCCACATTTCATGATAATCTGCCATTTGTATGCCTCCTGTATTATGACTATGACATCCCAATGAAACCTTTTATGTTACGTTAAAAGTCTAACACTTATTTTTATCAAGAATAAATTGATTCATTTCTTAGTTAGTTTTCTCTACCATTCGTTTTTTCTATTTAAAATTAAATTTCCTTAACAACGAGATTTCCGAAGAAGCAACAGACCGCGAAGAACGTAGCGTTTCTGGAAGCCCCTGCAACGAGCCAAATCGTGCTATTGATTAATCGGATATCTTCGCGCACGTATAATTAATTATTTTTATTGGTTTTATAAAATCATTTAGTTTTACAGAATGATTTCGTAGTGCTATATTATATCCATAAACAAACAGATTGGTTCTTTTGTTGTGATAGGTTACAAGAAATCTAATCGACAGCAAATGTTTACTAACCGGCATGCGCCATCTACCCGAGCGCATGCCTCCCCTAGCTACCAATACCTATTATCATACACTTGCGCACGGACATCGTAGAGATGCTCCGTGCTCTTTTTTATTTCGTCATTTTCTCTGCAGGTTATCTGCCATCCTCTGTGTCGCCCTTGTCAACGAACCGCCGCTGCTATAGAATTACGTTAATCAATAGAATCAATGGAAATTTAATGGGCTTGCCCATTCCAGAAAGGATTTTCTTATGAATGTGCTTCTCACCGGTGGCGCGGGTTATATCGGTTCTCATACCGCCGTCGCGCTGGCACAGTCGGGATACGAGGTGTATACCGTTGATAATTTTAGTAACAGCAGTCCAGAGGTTATCCGTCGCGTATCGGAGCTCACGGGAAATAAGATTTCTTGCTTTGACCTTGACCTTCGAAACACACCCGTCCTTACCGATATTCTGACCAAAAAAAGAATTGACTGCGTGCTCCATTTTGCCGGCTACAAATCCGTGAACGATTCATTGAAGGATCCACTCAAATACTATGAGAACAACTTAGGCAGCACCATTTCATTGCTTGAGGCGATGCAGAAGGCGGGCGTGAACAAGTTGGTCTACTCCTCGTCAGCTTCGGTCTATGGCGACTCCGTGGCTTCTCCGGTGACCGAGGATTTGCCATTCGGTAATCTCACGAATCCGTACAGCCGAACCAAGAAGATGTGTGAAGAGATTATCCGCGATACGGTAGCTCAAACAAGCGAAGCGGAGAATGGAATGAAAGCGGTTATTCTCCGTTATTTTAATCCCGTAGGTGCCCACAAATCCGGTATGATTGGTGAGGAGATTCAACATGGAGTAGGTAGCGTTATGTCTTTCCTCACGCAAGTTGCGGCGGGGGAGCAACCCGAATTCACCATCTTTGGTGGTGATTACGATACGAAGGACGGTACTTGTCTCCGTGACTTTATCCACGTGATGGATCTCGCTGAAGGGCACGTGCAGGCGCTTCGTTATCTGGAAGATGCTGTGCAAACTAATGGGAATTTAACGAAGGCATCCTCGGATTCCCCTGATTCCAACCTTTCTATTTTTAACCTGGGAACTGGGAAACCATACAGTGTGCTTGAACTGGTGCATGCTTTCGAAGTAGTGAACGGTGTTACCGTTCCGCTCCATGTTGGTGCACGACGCGATGGTGATATTCCGGCACTCTACGCAGACGTGCAGAAAGCTAATCGCGTGCTCCGATGGAAGGCGACGCGAACGCTCGAAGATATGTGCCGTGATGCCTGGAATTGGCAGGTGCAGAACCCCGATGGGTACGGATTCTGGAGACGTGTGTAATATTGACTTTTTGTTAGGTTGGCAGCATAATTGGCTTATGAGAGCAGTACTTTTTATTGAAGAGAGATAGGTGAATTATGAGTAATACAGTTTTATCCTTACTGCTTCTAATCGGTTTCTCTGTTGTGCAAATTGGAGTTATCGCACTGGTCGTCGACCTGATCGTAAAACGAGTCAACCGGAAGTAAGAAGTAGAACGTTCAAATGCAAACATACAAAATCGGGACGGCAGCATGCCGTCCCGATTCTTTTGTTCTATTCGTTTTGGTTTATATTCAATTGCTTCCAAAAGCAGTCTTCCAGAAATGCCTAGGCTCTCGCGGTATCGCAAACTGCTTCCACGAAAGATGGATGTGGATGAATGGTATTGGCAATATCTTCCAATGTCAATTCATTGGAGATTGCAACGGACAATTCGCCCACGATATCGCTCGCACGACCGCACATCAGCTGTGCCCCCAGGAGCTGATGAGACTCTTTGTCTGCCACCAGTTTGATGAATCCGCGGTCCAGCTCCGCAATTACGGTTTTTCCGTTCGCTGATGTTGGAACCTTCTTAACGACTACATCGATGCCCATTTCCTTCGCTTCGTCTTGGGTAATTCCGACCGAGGCGATTTCCGGAGAAGTGTAGATGCAACCCGGAACGGTGTTCATATCGATAGTTGGCTCCTTGCCATTCATGATACCTACCGCATTGCGACCTTCTGCCGTTGCAGTATGCGCAAGCATCGTTCCACCGATTACATCGCCAACTCCATAAATGCTTGGAATTTCGGTGCGATAGCACTCGTCAATCTTGAGGAATCCTCGCTTACCAATCAGTTTCTCTGCCAGATCTTCGCTAAAAATATCTTTGCTCATCGGACGTCTTCCGGTGCAAACCAGAATATGCGCTGCTTCTACTTCTTTCACTTCGTCCTTTTCCTTGAAAAAGCATATCAGACGATCGCCTTTCTTCTCGATTTTCTCTACCATCGCATTGGTGTGAACATCGATGCCTCGGTTCTTGAAGTTCATCTTGAGGCTGCGTCCGAGTTCTTTATCCATGTTCGGGAGCAGACGATCCATTGCCTCTACTACCGTTACCTTCGTTCCAAGATCGCTATAGATAGTCGCAAACTCAATTCCGATTACGCCACCGCCGATGATGACGAAATCCTCCATAATCTCGCCTCTCAGTTCCAGCAGTCCAGTGCTGTCCAGCACGCCCTCCAGGTCAATTCCCGGAATTGGCGGAACAGCTGGAATCGATCCGGTTGCAATGAGAATGTTCTCTGCGGTCAGCCTTTCCACTTCGTCATTGCCCTGAATTTCGACCGTATGTCCATCGGTCACTTTCGCTGCACCTTGGATGTAATCTATTTTTTTCTTTTTTGCCATGAACAGAATGCCATCTCTCAGCGTCTTCGACACTTCTTCCTTGCGGTCAATGATGCGGTTCAAATCTGCTTTTGCCCCGGTTACCGTAATTCCGATATTCTCGGAGCATGTTGCCTCTCTGTATGCATCGGAAGAGTGCATCATCGTCTTTGTCGGGATACATCCACGGTTGAGGCAAGTTCCGCCAACCAGATCCTTCTCAACAAGAGCCACCTTCATTCCGTAATCTGCCGCTTCAAAAGCTGCTTCATAACCACCTGGGCCTGCGCCGATAACGACCAGATCATACTGAAATTCGCTCATAACTTTCCTCCTGCTTTTTCCTACTATTCCATTTGCGAGGTAATCTGATTGATTACCTTGACTGCAATGATATATTCTTTTTTCTCTTTGAACTGCTCCAGATTCAAGCCGTTCAAGGCTTTCTTCTTATAGATCGCACCTTGTAGCAGTTCTTCCAATTTCGGAAACACATCCGTTTCCAGTGCATCCGAGTATATTCTCGCCTGTCTGATAATTCCGCCTTCGACATGGAGCTGAATATTCACGTTCCCAAAATCCAATCGATTGTCGATTTCAAGGTCGAATGGGATTTTCCGTCCGAGACGCCATTCGTCGGATTGATAACGCTGATAGAGTTTCTGTACTTCAGAATCCTCGATATTCGGAAGGGACATCTCTTCTGGCACATCCGAATCGTATACCTCTGCAAAAGCTTGCAGCAGTGCATCTTTCACCTCTGCAATCGTCAGTCCTTGCCGATAATCTACCAGATTCGTAACTCTGGAGCGAACCGAAGAGACACCTTTCGACTGCAGCTTCGCCGCCGATACATTCAGGTATTTCGAGAGCACATCGCGATTTACATCCACCATGATTGTGCCGTGGTGGTAGCAATACTTGCCACGCTTGAAATACGCGTGCCCCGAAAACTTCTTTCCGTCAATGGTCAAATCATTCCGCCCGTTCTTCTCGGCATGAATTCCGAGAATCTGTACCGCGCGCAAGATGACTTCCGTCTGCTTTGCAACATCGTACAATCCTTCCTGCGCAATGAATGTAAAATTAAGATTCCCAAGGTCGTGATATACCGCCCCGCCGCCAGAAATTCGTCTTGCAAGTGTGCAGCCTTCTTCCTGCATCGTCTCCAGTCGGCACTCCTTCCAAGGGTTCTGATTTCGTCCGATGACTACTGTATTGGCATTCTGCCAGAGATAGAGAATTACTTCATCTTCTGGGATATGGAATGTCAAATACTCTTCGATGGCCAGATTCTGTGCCGGGTCGGTGCAGTCTGTCACAATGTATTTTGTTTTTACCATAGTATATTACTGTATCAAATTCTGTCGTTGTATAAAGGCGCGAACCGTCTGTGGCCCGCGCCTTTACCTTCGGTATTATTCTGCTGTGTACTTGAGAACCGGATTTCTTGCAGCTCCAACTTCGTCCAGGCGACGAACCGGAGTGGTTACCGGGCATGCGGTAACACTTGCCGGCGACTCAATAATTTTCTTATAGATTGCGATGAAGGCTTCGATTGCTTCATCCAGCACTTCCTTCGCCTCGGTCTCGGTTGGCTCAACCATCAGTGCTTCGTCGACGATAAGCGGGAAGTACATCGTTGGTGGGTGGATACCGTAATCCAACAGTGCCTTCGCAACGTCGAGGGCAGATACGTGGCATTCCTTGTGGAACTTCTCCAGGCTCATTACGAACTCGTGCATGCAAGTCTGGTTGTATGCCATTGGATAGTAATCCTTGAGCTTCTCCATCATGTAGTTTGCATTCAGAACCGCATTCTTTGCCAGTTCTGGAACCCCTTCCGCACCAATGGTGAGGAGGTATGCGAGTGCCTTCATGCATACGAGGAAGTTGCCGTGGAATCCAGTCAGGTCGCCCATGCTGTGTTCTGCGCGAACGAACTTGCCATCTTCCGAATGTGTTCCCGGCATGAACTCAGCCAAGAAGCTCTTGCATCCTACTGGGCCAGAACCTGGACCACCACCACCGTGTGGCGTAGAGAATGTCTTGTGCAGGTTCATGTGGATGCAGTCGAAACCGATATCGCCTGGACGAACCAGTCCGATTACGGCGTTCAGGTTTGCGCCATCGTAATAGCACAGACCGCCTGCTTCATGAACGAGACGTGTGATTTCCATGATGTTGTCATCGAAGATACCAACGGTGTTCGGGTTGGTCAGCATCAGGCCGGCAGTCTTCTCGCTCAGATGAGCCTTGAGATCTTCCAGGTCAATCTTACCGTGCTCGTTGGACTTGATTACAACAACCTTGAATCCAGCCATTGCTGCGCTGGCAGGGTTGGTGCCATGTGCAGAATCCGGAATGATGATTTCCTTACGCTCGCTGTCGCCACGGGATTCGTGGTACTTCTTGATCAGGAGCAATCCAGTGAACTCACCCTGTGCACCTGCTGCAGGCTGCAGTGTGATGCGGTCCATACCGGTAATTTCTGCCAAATCGTGCTCCAACATTTCCAGTGCTTTATTCGCACCGTATACCGACCACTCCGGCTGAAGTGGATGGATGTTGGTGAATCCCGGTAGGGATGCAACCTTTTCGTTAATTCTTGGATTATGCTTCATGGTGCAAGATCCGAGTGGATAGAATCCATCGTTCACTCCGCGAGCTTCCTTTGCCAGCTGAGTGTAATGTCTGCCCATTTCGTTTTCCGATACTTCCGGCAGTTCTGCATCCTTCTCACGAAGAGCGACTTCCGGCAGCTGAATATCTACATCGCATTCTGGGAAAATGTCCTGGCCACGGCCTGGCACACTTCTTTCAAAAATCAATTTCATGCGCTGAACACCTCCTTTGCGATTTCAATTACATCATCTATGTCTTCCTTCGCATTGAGCTCGGTGCAGCACCACAGAATTTCAGTATCGCTGAGCTTCAGTCCGCCCAGGATGCCATTGTCTTCCAGTGCATCTAAGAGCTGATCTGCATTCGGGCAAGTGGTTACGAATTCGTGGAAGAATTCCTTATCATATGCCAGCTTCATGCCGATTTCTTCAAAACGTTTTGCCATGTAATGTGCCTTCGATGTGCACAGCGTAGCGACCTGCTTCAGTCCCTTCGGTCCAATTGTAGCAAGGTAAATCGATGCTTTTAGCGCACAAAGAGCTTCGTTCGAACAGATGTTACTTGCTGCCTTTTCGCGGCGGATGTGCTGTTCTCTTGCCTGCAGTGTCAGAACGAAACCTCTCTCGCCCTGCGAATCTTTGGTCTCACCAACAAGGCGACCGACAATCTTACGCATATTCTTCTGCGTAGTTGCCAGAATTCCGAGGTACGGACCACCATAAGCCAGCCCGAGTCCCAGAGGCTGTCCCTCTGCAACCACAACATCAGCACCGATTTCACCCGGTGTCTTCAGAACACCCAGCGAAATTGGGTTCACGCTCATAATCAGCTGTGCGCCTGCGTCGTGTACGATTTCCGCAATCGCATCAGCATCTTCTACTACACCGTAGAAGTTCGGATACTGCATCAGGAAGCAAGCTGCCTTATCATCCGCTTCCAAGGTGCTCTTCAGCGCATCCAGATCCGTTACACCATCCTTGGATGGAATGATTTCAACTTGCGCATCTCTTCCGAACGAATACGTGTTGATTACGCTCAGAATACGCTTATCCAGTGTGTCTGCTACATAGATAGTCGAATGTTTTCTATCCTGTGTCATCGCACAAGCTTCTGCCGCAGCGGATGCACCGTCATACATCGAAGCGTTTGCGATATCCATATCCGTCAGCTGGCACACCATTGTCTGATACTCGAAAATCGACTGCAGGACGCCCTGGCTGATTTCTGCCTGATACGGTGTGTATGCCGTCAAGAACTCTTCCTTGTTCGCAATTGCTTCAACGGTTGCTGGTACATAATGGTTGTATGCACCTGCGCCTCTAAATACGGAATCGAAAACAACGTTGTCGCTTGCCAGCTCTTCCATAATCTGGCTTACTTCGACTTCCGATTTGCCCTTCGGCAGATTGAGCTCGCCCTGAACTCTGGCTGCTTCCGGGATATCCTTAAAGAGGTCATCGAAATCGGAATAACCGATTTCGTTCAGCATTTTCAGCTGTTCCTCTTTAGTATTTGGAATATATGTTCCCATACACTATGCCTCTTCTTCCTCAACAAATGCATCATATGCTTCTTCATCCAACAGCTCTTCTGTCTCGGTGATGTCACCAACACGAACGAACCATGCGTCATATGGACTTTCATTGATGGATTCTGGTGCATCCAGCAGTTCTTCATTGATTTCAAGAACAACGCCAGATACTGGGGATAGAACGTCTTCAACGGCCTTTACGGACTCAATGTCGCCCAGAGCTTCGCCCATTGTCAGCTCATCATCAACTTCTGGCAGGTTAACGAATACCAGGTCTCCCATGCTGTTCTGCGCATAATCAGTAATTCCGATATATGCCTCGTCGCCTTCATAGCGAACCCACTCATGGGACTTCGAATACTTCAATTCACTTGTATTAGCCATTTTTGTTTCTCCTTTAATGTTTGTAAAAATAAATTATTGTCATCACCGGAATTCCGACTAACCAATAGATTCTCATTTACCGGTGAACAGCGACCTTCTTCGGGTGGTGCCGGAAATCTTAGACCGGCATCACTTGTTTTTAGCCGAAATTAACTATTTCTCTCTCTTGTAGAAAGTAGGGCCGACCATCTCGCAATCAATCATTCTGCCACGAACTTCAACCTGGCAAGCAGCACCGAGTTCTCTCTTTGCCGACTCAACGATTGCCATCGCATAAGATCCGCCCAGGTAAGGGAGGTACGTTCCAGATGTGGTTACGCCGATTTTCTCGCCATCGCGATATACATCGCAGTGCTCACGAAGGATACCTCTGCCGGTTACCTTGATGCCCACGCGGCGACGCTTGAGTGGTGTATCGGCAGCGATTGCTTCCTTACCGATGAATTCTGGCTTGTCCAGCTTAACCGCAAAACCAAGGCCCGCAATCTTTGGTGAAGTCTCTTCGTCCATCTCATGGCCATAGAGAGGCATTCCGGCTTCTAGGCGAAGTGTGTCTCTAGCGCCCAGACCACAAGGAATCAGACCGTATTCCTTACCGTTTTCCATCAGGAGTTCCCAAGTATCTACCGCTCTATCTGCTGGCATGTAGATTTCGAAACCGTCTTCACCGGTGTAACCGGTACGGGAAATCATGCAAGGGATATCCTGAATTTTGGCGTCAAATACGCAAGTATAGTATCCTTCCGGAATATTTTCTGGTGTGGTAACCTTGGAAAGAATCGCTTCTGCGTTCGGACCCTGCAGTGCAAGCTGTCCCCATTCTTCACCAACATTCTTGATTTCAACGCCATCGATTTTGTGGTCCAGCATCCACTGATAATCCTTATCCTGGTTCGCAGCGTTCACAACTAAGAAGTAATCGTTCTCACCCTTCATATATACAATCAGGTCGTCTACCGTGCCGCCATGCTCATTGCACATTGCACTGTAGCGCGCTTCATTAGGCTGCAGGCTGGTATAATCATTCGTCAGAATGTGATTCAGGAACTCGAGCGACTTCTCTCCCTGAACGAGGATTTCGCCCATGTGAGAAACGTCAAAGAGACCCGCTTCTGTTCTTACCGCCATATGCTCCTTCTTAATGCCAGTTTCATACTGCACAGGGAGCTGGAAACCACCGAAGTTCACGATGCTTCCGCCATACTTGACATGTGTGTCATAAAGTGGTGTTTTCTTGCCTTCCAAAATTGTACCTCCATTCATACAAAATCTATCTTTTCTTCATATTATCATCCGTAAAAATATCCGTCAACCGGCTCAAACCTCCGACGACACAAGTTATTTTTCTATCACAAAATTGTTACTTTTCTGACCGCATCAAAAAACCTCCCAGGTCTTTATTCTTGGGAGGTTCACCGGTTTAAAGCGAGTTGTTTTTCTAAATTTTAGAAAGTAATTTACGGTTTTAATTAAATCTTTTAATTATAGTATGCATCGAATTCTTCGCTTGCACGCGTGTTGTTCGCGAATGTCATTTGGTAAAACATCGCCATTCCATACAACGCAACTCCTACTAAGATGATACATAGAGCTCCGATAATCTTGCTTCGGTGATTCTTTTTTCTAGACACTTCCGACCTCCATTACTTTTTGCACTTATGCACACTGTTTGGGCATACTCTTTTGGCTTTGAAACGAACTGCATCAACGCCCAGCTTTTTTACCCCTTCACTAGAATAAACCCACCTTTCCCTTTTCAGGCGAGGATTATATCTCCATCGGATGATCATTCTCTAAGCCGAGTTCGCATTAAATCCAGACAAAAAGAAAACGGTATATGTTGGAGGCCATATACCGTCTTCTTCACTACGAAATTATTAATTAAGAAAGAACAATCAAGGAAAATGTTTTATTTGCTATCCCTTGCATCAATATGTTAGCAATTAAATGTGTCGATTCCGTCATGGTTCTTTAGGCGTTCCATGACATTCCTGTATAAGATATCTAACACATAATGAAGGAAGTTTTCATATTACAAAAGCGCACTGGTCTAGTGCGCTTTGAATGCATTCTCGAAAATTTGTTTTTATAAATATTCAATCTTGCTGGTATTTCTCCAGATCCCCATCTTCTCCGCTTCTTTGATGAGTTCCTCGCGGAAGTCCGGATGAGCAATGCTGATCAAGAGCTCCGCTCTCTGCCAAGTCGATTTGCCCTTGAGGTTGACCGCACCAAATTCCGTTACGACGTAATTGACGGCTGCACGCGGCGTAGTAACAATCGAACCGGCTGGCAATGTTGGATGAATCAGTGAATGGCGCTCTCCGTTTCTGTCTGTTCGTGTGGAATGTGTACACATGAAGCTCTTGCCGTTCTTCGAGGCAAAAGCACCCTGCACGAAGTCGAGCTGTCCACCGGTGCCACTCACCTGTCTGTATCCTACGCTTTCCGAACAAACCTGTCCGTACAGATCAAGTCCGATACAGCTGTTGATGGAAATGAAGTTGTCGATGGACGAAATCGTGTGCACGTTATTAACATAATCAACCGGAGCGATACAGCAAATTGGGTTATCATCGATAAAATCATATAAGGCTTTGCTGCCGACCGCGGATGTGTAGACGGTGAGACCCTTATCCACGTTTTTATTGTTGGTCAGTTTACCAGCATAATACAAATTCATATATGCATCGACGAGCACTTCGCTGTGGCCACTCAGGTCTCGGATGTCGGACTCTGCCAGCATTTTCCCGATACTGTTCGGGACTGCACCAATGCCGAGCTGAAGCGCGCTTCCGTTGCGAACTTCACTTACGATGTACTCTGCGATGCGGCGGTCTTCTGGATCGGACTCCTTCGGGAGTGCTTCCGGAATGTCTGGGCTGTCGCCTTCGATAATGTAATTTACATCCGAAATGTTGATGTGGCATTCATAGCCAAGTGCAATTGGCATTTTCTCGTTGACTTCCACAATAACCGTCTTAGATGCTTTGATAATTCCGTGCAAGTCGCAATTGGTCGGTCCGAAGTTGAAGTTGCCGTATTTATCCATCGGCGCTACCTGAATGCAGCAAATGTCGAACTGGTTTCCTGGAAACTCCCAATACCAAGGCTCCTCGTTGAAGAGCATTGGCACGAACCACGAATTACCTTCCTCTGCCATCTTGCGGTCGAACCCCGTCATGTGAGAGGAATAGAAACGTGCCTGATCAACAGATTTGCAATTCTTATATGTCTCCAAGAAGTCGTTGCGGATTGCAACTTCCGTCTGTATTTCCAATCCACGTAGAAGGGTATCACTCGCCAGTCTCGCGCCCAAAGCTCGGTCCATATACACCGATGTTCCAGTCGCAACGCCAAAGTGAATGCGGTAGTTACTTTTGACTAGGCTGGCTGCAAAATCTGCAGAAATCAGCTTCGTCTTGTACTCCCCTTGCACCTGTTTGATGTCATACATGAAAATACCCTCCATTAACCTGTTCAATACCAAAAATACGTAAACCTTGTGTTATTCTATAATAATTCATGGATAAAAACAAGTAAATTTTTGTTGCACTTAAACAAAGATTTTTAAAATATTTGTTTATTTGTCATTACTTCGGAAGTCTATACGCAAACAAAAAGATGAGAAGCATCTTCTGCAGGCTGTTTCGAAATACGCACATTTCTCCGTGACCGGAAATTGCTTTAGGAAATCCGCAATGAATTTGCTAAAATCAATCATATTTTTACGATCCTTCTCCGATTAGTTGTAGGAAGGTTCCTTCTCTTCTCAAGGTTCATATGGAGCGAGGAATTATCACAACTCTTTAGATATTTCTTGTAAGCAAAGAATGGAGCGAGCGTATTCGGAAGTTCTGCGATTGTGTTGCAGAAGGAGAAAATCGTCATTACAGCACCAAAGATAGCGCTGGTTGTACAGATTCCGAGAAAACGAATAAGTTATATATGTATTTATGGAGAAATATGAGTTATATAAATACAGAAAAAAAGACTCCAGAACGCAATGTCTGGAGTCTTGGTGGGCTTGAGTGGACTCGAACCACCGACCTCACGCTTATCAGGCGTGCGCTCTAACCAGCTGAGCTACAAGCCCTTACAGAAAAAACCGGCGATGTCCTAATTTCCCAGGCAGCTTCCCGCCAAGTATCTTCA
>CAVFWT010000049.1:0-15488 GCA_963626305.1 bacterium
CGTTACCGCCGAATTCGGAGCGCGGGCCGCGAGCTGATAAAGAATAACATTTGGCGAGAGGACTCGGATAGAAAAACGAACGGGAAATCGACCGTGGAATATGGTGAAGAAGCGAAGCGAGAATAGGAGTGTATATGGCAGGAATGAAAATCCTCGGTTGGGGTAGTGCTCACGGTGAGCGTGAGGTGACCAATCGAGATATGATGGAATACGTCGAGACGAGCGATGAATGGATTCGTTCGAAGACGGGCATCGGACAGCGATTCTTCGCAGAGCAGGTGCGCAACGCCGATATGGCAACGGCTGCGGCGAGAGAAGCTCTCTCGAAGGTGGCAGAGCGAACTCCGCTAAAAGTAACAGATTCTCGCCAAAGAGCCGAGAATCTGTGTGACGAGAGAGCGTGCGCAACCGATTCCATCGATGTGCTCATCGTTGCGACATTCACCCCTGACCGAGCTACGCCATCGATGGCAGCAGAGGTTGCAGGGAATCTCGGAATTTCGGGCCGTGTGTTAACACTGGATTTAAACAGCGCGTGTTCCGGTTTCGTCTACGGCTTGGTAGTGGCAAACGCGTTGCTTCAGACGGGTTATCGGCGTGTCTTGCTGATAGCCAGTGAGAAAATTCATCCGTTGATGGACATGACAGATCGAAGGACATGTGTGCTCTTCGGGGATGCCGCTGGTGCGGTTATTCTTGAACGTGACGCGGATGGAGAATTTCTCCATCTGGAAGGCGTGGAGCCGAACTTAGAAATCTTGCAATGTGACCGGTTTAATCCAGCGATTCGTATGGCAGGGCAAGAGGTGTATCGCTTTGCTGTATCTGCCATTCCGACTTGCAGCGAGAAATTGCTGGAACAAGCGGAATGCACGGTGGACGATGTGGATATGTTCATTTTTCATCAAGCTAATCGCCGAATTATCGATAGCGCAGCGAGAAAACTTCAAATACCCGAGGTGAAGTGCTTTCTGAATGTTGAGAAATATGGCAACACATCGGCTGCAAGTATCGCAGTGGCATTGAGCGAGTGCTTGGATCAGAAGAAAATTGAAGAAGGAAGCCGAATCGTAATGGTTGGCTTTGGTGCTGGCCTCTCGTATGGTGGCGTGTTAATGACGATATAAATAGGAGAAATTATGAATCTAGATCAAATGCTGGGAATTGAGTTCCCGATTATACAAGGCGGAATGGCGCAGGTGGCAACAGGTGCTTTTGCGGCAGCTGTTTCGAACGCTGGGGCACTTGGAATTATCGGCACTGGTGCGATGAATGCGGAAATGATGAAAGCTGAAATCGAGACAGCGAAGAAATTGACGGATAAGCCATTCGGCGTGAATTTGATGATGATGAATCCGGATGTCGAAGAGATGGCACGGGTTCTAGCTGAAGAAAAACCGGCAGTCATCACAACCGGTGCCGGAAATCCCGGTAAATATATCGAAATGTGGAAAGCTCAAGGCATCAAGGTGTTCCCCGTGGTTTCCTCGGTTGCACTGGCGAAGCGCCTGGCTCGTCTCGGCGTGGATGGAATCATCGCAGAAGGAACAGAGAGCGGCGGTCACATTGGTGAGCTGACGACGATGGTACTTCTTCCACAAGTGGCGGACGCGGTAGACGTTCCGGTTATCGGTGCCGGTGGAATTGCAAGTGGCAGACAGATGCGCGCGGCAGAAATCCTTGGCGCATGCGGTGTCCAGATTGGCACAGTTCTTCTCGGAAGTGCGGAGTGCCCGATTCATGAAAAATATAAAGAAGCGTTGCTAAAAGCAAAAGATCGTTCCACGGTAGTAACCGGCCGAAGCGTTGGCGTTCCGGTTCGCGTATTGCAGAACGGAATGACACGCGATTATCTCGAACTGGAGCAGAAAGGTGCCGACAAAATGGAACTCGAGAAGTTCACGCTCGGTGCACTTCGAAGAGCGGTGCACGAAGGCGATGTCGAACGCGGTTCCTTGATGGCAGGTCAGAATGCATCTTGTATTCGTGAAATTCGTCCGCTCCGAGTAATCTTAGAAGAAATGATGGATGAATACCGACAGATTAAGTAGGAACTATTTAATATCAAACCAGTATCTAACAGAAAGAATCGAAAACTATGTATAAGAAATGGCAAGTGCCGATTATTCAAGGTGGTATGGGCGTCGGAATCTCTATGGGTTCATTAGCAGGTGCCGTCGCGAGGGAAGGTGGCATGGGCGTGATATCCACGGCAGTCATCGGATTTCGCGAACCGGATGCCTGGACAAATCCTCTCGAAGCAGGAATTCGTGCCTTGCAGGGGGAAATCCGCAAAGCGCGCGAAATATCCCGAGGGAATGGAGCAATTGCCATCAACGCAATGGTGGTAACGACGGATTACCGTGCGATGGTGGATGCAGCAATTGAAGAAGGCGTGGATGCGGTAATTTCCGGAGCGGGTCTTCCGTTAGAACTTCCGGAAATCGCTGGTAAAAGAAGCGTAATGCTTGCACCCATTGTATCGAGCACGCGTGCCGCAAAACTTATCGCAAGGTTGTGGGCACGCAAGAATCGAAGACCGGATTTTATCGTGGTGGAAGGACCGGATGCAGGCGGACATCTTGGATTTTCGAGCGAAGAACTCCATCAATGTTCGGCAGAATCGCTGGAAGAAATTGTTTCTAGTGTCGTTTCGGAGCATTCAGACACTCCCGTCTTTGCCGCTGGCAGTGTGTTCGATGCAGAGGACATTCGCCGTATGAGAAAGCTCGGGGCCGAAGGTGTGCAGATTGCGACGCGTTTTATCGCAACCGAAGAATGTGATGCATCTCAAGAATACAAGGATGCGATTCTTCATGCGACCCAGGAAGATCTTCGAATTATCGAAAGTCCAGTAGGACTTCCCGGCCGTGCCATCGATAGTCCACTCTTGCAGCGTGTCCGAGAACGTAGGCGCAGTGTACCAACGCGGTGTCGTAACTGCATTAAGACATGCAATCCGAAAGAGACGAAGTATTGTATCAGCAACGCACTTATCAAGGCATTTTACGGTGACTGGGAGAATGGACTCTTCTTTGCTGGTGCAAATGTCGGACGAGTTCGAGCGATGACAACAGTGCGTGAGTTGATGTTGGAACTGAAGCAAGGATTTCAAGCTCTTTAGAAAATCGGAAGTGAATTTCTTTTCGGTAATTTGGAATAAATTCATCGCTGAAGTTCGTGGAGAAACAAGTCATCACATAACTCAGACTAAGAACTCGTCAACGAACAAGTAAAGGAGAAAATCAACCGATGAAAATTGCATTTATGTTTGCCGGGCAAGGCAGTCAGACTGTTGGCATGGGCAAAGACTTATATCAAGAATATGAAGAATTTCGGGATGTGTTCGACATCCTTCCGGAGAAGCAGCGAGAAATCGCTTGGAACGGGCCGGAAGACG
The DNA here is from genome assembly GCA_963626305.1 of bacterium. Classification (GTDB taxonomy): domain Bacteria; phylum Bacillota; class Clostridia; order Peptostreptococcales; family Anaerovoracaceae; genus Mogibacterium_A. The sequence continues at coordinate 3,401 of CAVFWT010000049.1, forward strand.
AACTTAATGATACCGGAAATACGCAGCCAATCATGCTCGCTTTTGGATTGGGGGTCTATCAGATTCTCGCTTCGCATGGGATTCAGCCTGACATGGCGGCAGGACTGAGTCTTGGGGAATACACGGCGCTTGCGGCGGCAGGTGTATTCCCACCGGAAGAAGCGGTACCTCTGGTAACTTTCCGCGCAGAAGTGATGAAGAACGCAGCTGCCGGTGTTGACCCGGAAATGACTGCCGTGATGGGATTGTCAGTTGAAATGGTAGAAGAACTCTGTCAAAAGATTTCGACGGAGCAATGCCGCGCGGAAATTACGAACTTGAATTGTCCCGGGCAGGTGATTGTGTCGGGAGACCGCGAAGCGGTGGAACGTGTCTCCACTATGGCGTTAGAAAATGGTGCAAGACGCTGCATGAAGCTTTCCGTTAGCGGCCCATTTCATACGTCGTATATGATTCCGGCTGGAGAAGCACTGAAAGCACGCTTTAGAAGTGTGGAATTTGGCGAACCTGCTTTTACCATTCTGTACAACTGCTTAGGCAAGGAGAAACAACCCGAAGACCGAATTCAGGATTTGCTGGTTCGTCAAGTATCGACCGGGGTGCAGATGGAATCCATTCTGCGAAATATCATCGAAGCTGGTGTAGACTGCATTGTCGAGATTGGTCCAGGACGAACGCTCGCGGGTTTTGTGCGGAAAATTGACCGAAGCGTAGAATGCATCAGCATCACGACTACAGAGGATGTGAAGAAGGTGCTTGCGCTTCTGAGTGAAGAAGCGAACTAAAGGAGGAGCGATGAAGAAGACAGCAATTGTAACTGGCGCAAGCCGTGGAATTGGAAGAGCCGTGGCAATTCGCCTGGCGAAAGCGGGAATGAATCTGGTCATCAGCTACCGCGGACAGGAGGAAGCTGCAGAGGAAACACTGCGACTTTGTCGCGAAGCAGGGGCAGAGATTGTGTCGTTCCGAGGCGACGTGTCTCGGAGTGAGGATTGCGCGAAACTTGTCAGGAAGGCGGTAGAAATATTTGGACGTGTGGATGTCTTGGTGAACAACGCTGGGATTACGCGAGATGCACTCTTGATGCGGATGCCGGAAGAAGATTTTCGTGCAGTTCTGGATGTTAACCTAATTGGCCCGTGGAACATGATGAAAGCCGCGAGCCGCACGATGATGAAACAGCGGTATGGACGCATCATCAACATTTCATCGGTGACAGGACTCATCGGAAATGCCGGACAGACGAATTACGCGGCAGCAAAAGCAGGAATCATCGGAATGACGAAGTCTTATGCCCGCGAAGTTGCAACGCGAAATATTACAGTCAATGCAGTGGCACCGGGATTTATCGATACGGACATGACACGTGTGATGCCCGAGGATGCCATCCAGCGAATTGCGGAGAGCATTCCAATGGGGCGCACTGGTTTGCCAGAAGATGTAGCGGAAGCAGTCGCCTTCTTAGCGAGTGAGCACAGCGGTTACATCACCGGCGAGGTCATTCGTGTAGATGGCGGAATGGCGATGTAGCGAAATGAGCGGAATGAAGAAATCGAGAAGATGAATTGCATTGCGCCGGAAACGGAATCTGGAACAGAAATGAGGAGACAGAAAATGAGAAGAAGAGTTGTGATTACCGGAATGGGTGCGATTACGCCAGTGGGGCATTCTGTGGGTGAGATGTGGGAGAACATCCGAAATGGCGTTGTCGGAATTGCTCCCGTTGAATCCGTGAACACAGAGAATCATCAGGTAAAAGTAGCTGGCGAAGTGAAGAACTTCAATCCGACTACCATAATGGATCGAATGGAAGCAAGGCGCACGGCACGGTTTACACAGTTTGCAATTCATGCTGCCTTGGAGGCTTTCGAGCAGAGTGGCATTCAGATGGATTCAGAAGATGCACTTCGCTGTGGCGTGAATATCGGCAGTGGCATCGGTGCATTGAAGGTGATTGAAGAAGAATACACCAAAGGACAGAAACGTGGATTTGACCGAATCTCTCCACTGTTCGTGCCGATGACGATTGTGAATATGGCAGCTGGCGCAGTAGCCATTCGCCTTGGATTTCAAGGCAGTTGTACCTGTAGTGTGACGGCATGTGCATCGGGCACCAATGCCATCGGTGAAGCGTTTCGCGCGATTCGCGATGGCTACCAAGATGTGATGGCAACAGGGGGAACAGAAGCTTGCATCAGCGATTTGGGATTAGGCGGATTCACATCCATGCGAGCATTAACGACGGAATCCAATCCGCTTCGTGCCTCCATTCCATTCGATAAAGAACGTGGCGGATTCGTGCTGGGAGAAGGTGCGGGTGTTCTAATCCTAGAAGAATATGAACATGCGAAGGCTCGCGGTGCGGAAATCCTGGGTGAAATTGTCGGGTATGGGGCAAGCTGTGATGCGCATCACATGACCGCTCCGTTGGAAGATGGCAGTGGTGCGGCAAATTGCATGAAGCTAGCAATGGCTGATGCTGAAGTGGTGCCGGAACAAGTAGGATATATCAATGCGCACGGAACCGGTACGCCACTCAATGACCGCTGTGAAACTGCCGCCATCAAATTGGCATTTGGCGATGCTGCGCAGAAGGTCGTCGTTTCTTCGACGAAATCGATGACCGGTCACCTCCTCGGGGGAAGTGGCGGAATCGAAGCAGCAATTACAGTGAAGATGCTTCAAGATCAATTTGCTCCGCCAACAGCTGGGTATGAGGTACCCGATAAAGATTGTGATTTGGATATCTGTCCGAATGAAGGAAAGAACGTAGAAACCGATTATGCGATGTCGAACTCGCTTGGATTCGGGGGTCACAATGCAACATTGATTTTCAAAAGAATTCAGTCTCCTTATATTTGAAAAAATATAGCTTTGTTGGAATAATCGTCTATGCAAGCAAAAAACATAGTGCTTATAAGAACGACAGAGACAATACTTCCAACAGGAAACTGGACAACAACCGCGAGGAAGAAGCTTAATTCAAAAGCGACATAGAATCCACAGAAAGCAGAATAAATAATGGAATTGAACTTTGAACAAATCAAGGAAATACTGCCACATCGCAGTCCTTTCCTATTAATCGATCGAATTACGAATCTCGAACCGGGAGAATCGGCAGAGGCAATCAAGTGCGTCAGTGGGAATGAGCCTTTTTTCCAGGGACATTTCCCGGAGAAAGCGGTAATGCCGGGCGTTCTAATCTTAGAAGCACTCGCACAGACCGGTGCCGTTGCCATCCTTTCTCTTCCTGAGAATCAGGGCAAACTCGCATTCTTCGGTGGCGTCAAGAACTGTCGGTTTCGCCGTCAGGTGGTACCGGGAGATCAGCTGAAGCTGCACTGCACTTTGACCCGCATGCGTGGCGCAGTTGGATTCGGAGAAGCGGTGGCGACAGTGGATGGAGAAACGGCAGTGTCCGCAGAAATTTCCTTCGCGGTCTCGGAAGCCTAAATATATACTCGCGTTGTTTTTTTTGATATAATCACTCAGAAGGAGTGAACGAGAATGCTGGAACGAAATTTTGAACGAGTATATAACAAATTCAAACTGTCTCTCTACGCGAAAGTCTTCCAAGAATACCGGAAGGATGCAGACGACGCGCTGACGACGCAGGAAGTTATCTCGATGGAAATCATCAACGCGCTGGGCGAACCATCGGTGAACGAATTCGCGAGCATGGCAACGTTGTCTACACCGAACGCCACTTACCGAGTGAATCAGCTGGTAAAAAAAGGTTTCATTGAGAAAATCCAGAGCGAGAAAGACAAGCGAGAATTCCATCTCCGGATGACGCCGAAGTACGACGAAATCTATGGAGACGTCTTCCATTATGTGGATACGATATGCGAGAGAATTCGAGCACGCTTCCCGGAAGAAGATGTGAAGAAACTGGACGAAATGCTGGGAATCATCGCTTCCGAATTGATGCATGAAACGGATGCGGTGCGCTTGGTAGCATCTCGAGATCAGCGATAGTTGTGTGTTCGAATGAGAATGTGAACGCCTAGAAATGTATTTTTAGAAACAGAACTAGCAGATATAAATACAAAACCGGCAGCTGGCCTACGAATAAGTAGTGCCGGTTGCCGGTTTATCTTGTGCTGATTTTGCTTTCGAAATTATCGATGGATTGTTGAATCGTCTCAATGCGCTGCTGATTCATGTCGTGATAATCATCGCTGACACAAGTATATGGCTCGTTGAAGTACTTGCTGTGAATCATGAAATCTGCCGTCGCACGGTTGTTTGCAAACGGAATGTCATATACGTTCGCGATACGAAGCAGTGCTTTGATATCTGGGTCATGTGGCTGCGCTTCCAGCGGATCGCTGAAGAAGATAACCATATCAATCTTACCTTCGGCAATTCTTGCGCCGACTTCTTGGTCCCCACCGAGTGGACCGCTCTTCAATGCTTCGACTGGAAGTCCGGTGTTCTCCGAAATCAGTCTTGCGGTTGTTCCTGTTCCACACAGGAAATGCTGTCCGAGAATTTCTTTGTTCTTCTTGCACCAACTGATGATTGCTTGCTTCTTATGATCGTGAGCAATCAGCGCAATCTTCTTCTGCGCATGCAATTCATTCTTTAATTCTGTCATATTCTTTACCTCCTTATACGCCCAGTATAACACCATTACTTACAATATAATATCAGATAATTTAATATTCCGATTCAAAGCTTTGTAAAAAAACACGTCAAAAGTGAGGGGATACTTTACTTTGTTTTTACCGTACAGCGATAACAGACTTTACCCACTCGGCTTATACTGATAGCTGTAATGAACAAGACAACAAATTGATAGATTTTTCAAAAGAACATAGAAAAGGAGAATGAAATGAAGAAGAGAAATCTGAAATTTATCGCCCTTGGACTTAGTGCTATGCTGGGGGCTGTTGCACTGACAGGATGCGGAAGCTCCACATCTGGTACAGTTAGCACCAACGGATCCACTTCGATGGAAGAGGTAATGGGAGCACTGACAGAGCAGTATCAGGATGATAACAGCGGCGTAACTGTTACATATGATCCAACCGGTTCCGGTACTGGTATCGAAGAAGTAAAGAACGGAAACTGTGATATCGGACTTTCTTCCAGATCCCTCAAGGACGAAGAGAAAGATGGCCTGACAGAGACTACAATCGCTCTCGACGGAATCTGCGTTATCGTTAATAAGGATAGCGGAATCACTAATCTGACAACTGATCAGATTGCAGACATCTTCACTGGTAAGGTTACTAACTGGAGTGAAGTAGGTGGAAACGATGGAGAAATTTCTTGCATCGGAAGAGAATCCGGTTCTGGTACGAGAGACGGATTCGAGAGCGCAACTGGTACGGAAGATTCTTGCAAGCTTGCACAGGAACTGACATCCACTGGTGCAGTTATCTCCGCAGTAGGCAGCAACGAAAACGCAATCGGTTATGCATCCTTCTCCTCGGTAGAAGGTCAGGATGACATCAAGGCTATCAAGGTAAATGGAGTTAAGTGCAGCGAAGACACCATCAAAGATGGAAGCTACAAACTGCAGCGTCCATTCTGCTTTATCACTAAGACTGATAGCGAACTTTCCGACGCAGCACAGGGATTCTTCGACTTTGCAACATCCTCTGATGCAGCAGATCTGATCCGTAAGGCTGGAGCAGTTCCGGTTAACGAATAATTCTGGAAACGGGTTACAAGGTCGTGCAGGGTAACTTGCACGACCTTATTCATTTATATAATCCAATTCACCAGAGAAAGGAAGTTGAAATAGAAGATGAAGAAAAAGAAAGACGGACTTGAAAATGCGATACAGATTCTATTTATGATCTGTGGCTTTGTCAGTGTCGCTTTCGTGCTACTGATTAGCATTTATCTGGTCATTTCGGGTATTCCGGCAATTCACAAAATCGGCGTGTTTAAGTTCCTCTTTGGAAAGACATGGAATGCCGGAAAAAATCAGTTCGGTATTCTGCCGTTCATTCTGACCAGTGTATATGGTACGGCTGGTGCGGTAGTGCTGGGAATCCCGATTGGTATTTTTACCGCAATGTTCTTAGCGAAAGCAGCACCGCCAAAGATTGCAGCAATTATTCAGGCAGCAGTTGAATTGCTGGCAGGTATTCCTTCTGTTGTATACGGCTTGGTCGGCATGACCGTACTCGTACCGGGCGTGCAGAAGTTGTTCCACTTGTCCTCCGGAGCATCGCTGTTCTCGGCAATTATCGTACTGACTATCATGATTCTGCCGTATATCATCAGCGTATCTGCAACTGCACTTCGCGCTGTACCGAAGGAATATGAAGAAGCATCGCTTGCATTGGGTGCAAACAACACAGAGACATGGTTCAAAGTAACACTTCCCGCAGCCAAGAGTGGTGTAGCAGCTGCTATTATCCAGGGCGTTGGACGTGCGCTCGGTGAAGCAATGGCGATCATCATGGTAGCCGGTAACGTAGCGAACATGCCAAGCCTATTCGGATCGGTTCGTTTCCTGACCACCGCGATTGTATCGGAAATGTCCTACGCATCCTATGGATCTCTGCAGAGACAGGCACTGTTCTCCATCGGATTGGTGCTCTTCCTGTTCATCATGTTAATCAACGGACTTCTGCATAAGATTATTCGAAAGGAGGAGCAGTAATGAGTGGTTCCAGAAAAACAAAAGACTTCTTGCTCAAGTTTCTGATGGCACTGTGTTCCGGCATCACCTGTCTGGTCCTGCTGTTAATTATCGGATACATTCTCTATCGCGGCATTCCTTCCCTAACTTGGAATCTGCTTTCGACAGAGCCAAATAACTTGACAGGAAATATCGGTGTATTGCCGAATATCATGAATACGCTGTACATCATCCTGGTAGCGATGATCATCGTACTTCCGCTCGGTGTTGGTGCTGCCATTTATTTGACGGAATATTCGAAGAGCCCGAAGCTCACGAATCTGATCAGCTTCGCATCGGAAATCCTGACTGGTATTCCTTCCATCCTGTTCGGATTGGTCGGCATGCTGGTGTTCATTCAGATTCTTGGTTTGAGACAGGGTATCTTAGCAGGTGCGCTGACACTGGTTCTGATGGTTCTTCCGACCATCATCAGTAACACCCGAGAGAGTCTTCTCACCGTGCCACAGAGTTACCGCGAAGGTGCGCTGGCACTGGGAAGCGGTAAGTGGCATATGATTCGTACGGTCGTTCTTCCAAGTGCACTCGACGGTATCATCACCGGTTGTATCTTGGCGGTCGGTCGTATCACTTCCGAGTCAGCGGCACTTCTTTTTACCGCAGGATTCGGACTCAAGCTGCTAGGATTTGCGCAGGCACTTCAATCGTCCTCCGCAACACTGACCGTTGCGCTGTACATCTACGCCAGCGAGCGTGGTGAGTACGACATCGCTTTCGCCATCGCAATCGTACTGATGGCACTGACCTTGGCACTCAACATGATTGCAACGCACACCGCAAAGAGAATTCAGAAGAAAAGAGGATAAAAGATGAACGATACAATTATCAAAGTCCGCAATCTGGACCTGTGGTACGGCGACCATCAGGCCTTGATGGACATCAATATGGATATTCCGGAGAACGCAATCACCGCATTTATCGGACCTTCCGGCTGCGGTAAATCTACATTCCTCCGCAATATCAACCGCATGAACGACCTAATCGAAGGTTGCCGCGTAGAAGGTACGCTCGAGTACCGTGGTAAAAATATACTCGACAAGAATCTGGATGTAACCGACCTTCGCAGACGTGTCGGCATGGTATTCCAGAAGCCAAATCCATTCCCAATGAGCATCTACGATAACATCGCTTATGGACCAAGAGTGGCTGGTATCAAGAATCACCATGAGCTGGACGAAATCGTTGAGAAGTCGCTGAAGGCAGCTGCAATCTGGGAAGAGACGAAGGATCGTCTGAAGAAGTCTGCCCTCGGCATGTCCGGTGGACAGCAGCAGCGTCTTTGCATCGCGAGAGCGCTGGCAGTAGAACCAGATGTACTTCTGATGGATGAGCCGACCAGTGCGCTGGACCCAATTTCCACCGGAAAGATTGAGGAACTGGCAGAAGAGCTGAAGAAGAATTACACCATCGTCATGGTTACGCATAACATGCAGCAGGCTGTTCGTATTTCGGACCGCACCGCATTCTTCTTGCTGGGCGAACTCGTGGAGTACGGAGAGACGAAGCAAATCTTCTCCAACCCAAGGGATAAGCGCACCGAAGATTACATCACCGGTCGATTCGGTTAAAGAAAACAGAAGATTAGGAAGATAGAAGAAGAGTTCATGAAGGAGGTTAATAATGAGAGAAACCTTTAATAGCGAGCTGAAGGAATTGAACAACGAGATGTGCATCATGGGCGGACTCTGTGAGGATGCCATTGAGCGTGTTGTTCGTTGCTTCCTCACCCATGACCTGGAGTTGGCGAACAAGGTCGTATCTCTGGGTGAGACAATTTCTCACAAAGAGAGAGAAATCGAGAGCATGTGCATTCAGCTTATTATGAAGCAGCAGCCAGTTGCAACAGATTTGAGAATCATTTCTGCTGCATTGAAGATGGTAACCGATATGCATCGTATCGGCGATCAGTCTTTGGATATCGCGGAAATCGTATTGACGGAGAAGTTGAGCGATGCCATCAATAACGATGAGTTCAAGGAAATGGGCGATGCGGTTATCCACATGGTAAATGCCAGCGTGGAAGCATTCCAGTCCCATGATCTCGAGCACGCAATGGAAGTAATTGCTTACGACGATGTTGTAGATAAGTGTTTCGAAAACATTCGCTCGAGCTTGCTCAATCGCATTCGTGAAGGCGTGGGCGATAGCGACCAGGATATCCTGGATATGCTGATGATTGCAAAATATCTGGAGCGTATCGGTGACCATGCTGCGAATGTTGGTAACTGGGTGGCTTATTCGATTAACGGTAAGTTGCTCCCAGACAATTAAAATTAACAACTCGGATTTCGGCTTGCCCGAAATCCATTGTGTTTTCCTTTGAAATTCCGGAGTCTTTGAGCTCCGGAAAACCTTTTCAGAAATTCTGGAGTCCACAGAATTTAACATACACAATTAGATGGTATGCAGTTCCATTTGATTGAATACAACACCCCCTAGAGCCCTGACCGCACAATGATTGCGAAGTCGGGGTTTTTCATTGTCTGTCCATTGTCTGTCCATTGTCGGAACGAAGTCGTAATGATATGATTGTAGTGCATGATATTGAGAATGAAGGAGAATGATAATGGTGAAGATTGAGAAGACCAGGCCAAAAGTAATCCGAATCTTTTGTGCAGTGCTTCTGCTGATATTCTGCTGGAGTGTTCCGCTTTCGGCATGGGCAGAAACATCGGACAGTTCCGACTCTGCGCAATCCAATCCCACGAAGAAAGAAGTGATTTCTGTGCTCGAAGGAAAGACGGCAGGCGTTACGACGGGAACACCGCAAGACCAGATTGTCAAAGATAATATTCCGAGTGCACAGCTGAAGTATTACAACAATATTGCGGATTTGACACTCGCATTGACATCGGGAAAGGTGGATTTCATCGTTCTTTCTAGCGTAAATTTTTTCAGCTTAGCGGAGCAGTATCCGGAACTCGGATATCTCAATGTGGATCTCAAGACATACGATGTCGGGACAATTTTTCCGAAAAATGCCAAAGGAACAAAACTCTGCAAGAAGTTCAATCAATATATTCAAGAAATCAAAGAGAATAGGAAACTAGATAGGCTCCAAGAGTACTGGCTCTATCCCAGTGCCTGGGATAATATTTCTATTCCGAAAACCGGAAGGAACGGTACCCTTCAGATGGCGACATCGAATACGTTCAAGCCGTTCTCCTTTATGCTTAACGGCAAGAACGTCGGCTTCGATATTGCTGTGGCTGCTGGGTTTTGCAAGGAATATGGATACGGACTCCAGATTGAAAATGTCGATTTCGCGGGTGCACTTTCCGGAATTGCTGCTGGGAAATATGACCTCGCTGCTGGTCAGATATCTTGGACCGAAGAACGGGCAAAGAGCGTGCTCTTCTCTGATTTCTATTATACCCAGAAACTCGTACCGATTATGGTCGCATCCAATTTCAATAGCCAATATATGGTAACAGCGAGTGAGAAGGACTCTTCAAATGATTCCGGAATCGGAACAAGCATCCGCCGGACACTTCTGGATGAAAGTCGCTGGAAAGACATCCTTCGAGGTCTGGGCATCACGCTCCTTATCACACTGGCAGGTTTTGCAGTGGCAAATATACTCGGTGCGTTCTTCTGCATGCTATCGCTTTCGAAATCGAAATTGCTGCGCGGAATATCGGGCGTCTACTCAGGACTGATGCAAGGCCTTCCGGTGGTCGTCATTCTGATGATTCTATATTATGTTATTTTTAGCCACTCGAGGTCGAATGTACTCGTTGCCATTATTGGGTTTGGATTGGTCTTCGGTGCATATATGGCACAGCTCTTCGAGGGCAGCATTTCTGCAGTAGACAAAGGCCAATGGGAAGCAGCGCTTGCGATGGGTTTGACGAAATATCAGGCATTCCAGGGGATTGTACTGCCACAGGCGATTCGCAAAATGGTGCCGGCATATTTTAGCAATCTCATCAGTCTGCTCAAGGGGACTGCAATTGTCGGTTACATTGCTGTGACGGACTTAACGAAAGTGGGCGATATCATTCGAAGTAATACGTATGAAGCCGTTGTGCCATTGATGACGGTCGCACTCATCTACCTGACACTCGCAGGTCTGATTATTTTGCTGATGAACCTCATTCGGCGCAAATTGTCGGAGAACGGTCATCGCAAATCGATGCGCTCAAGAAATTCGAAAGTCCAGAGAGGAGGTGACGCTGCATGATTTCGATTCAGCATTTGAGAAAAGAATATCCCAATGCCACGCCACTGACGGATGTGAATGCGGAAATTCACGAAGGTGATGTCATTGCCATCATTGGCCCATCGGGCACCGGTAAATCCACACTTCTCCGACTTCTCAATCGCCTCGAGGAACCCACTTCGGGAACCGTTATCGTCGATGGGGTGGACACCAGTTCCAAAGACTGTAACCTGAGCACGCTTCGCCAGAAAATGGGAATGGTATTCCAGAGTTTTAACCTCTTCGAACATATGACCGTTATCGAGAATATCATGTACGTGCCAATTAAAGTACTCCACCTCTCGCAAGAAGAAGCGTATCAGCGGGGCATGAAACTCCTTCGCACTGTTGGATTAGAGGAAAAAGAATTGAATTATCCGGATGAACTTTCCGGGGGACAGAAGCAGCGTGTTGCGATTGCGCGAACACTTGCGATGGAACCGAAAATTATTCTTTTCGATGAACCAACTTCAGCACTCGATCCGACGATGAAGGGCGAAGTCTTAGCCGTTATCAATCGCCTCGCACAGGAAGGGATGACGATGCTCATCGTTACTCACGAAATGCGCCTTGCTAAGAGTGTGTCGAACCGTGTGTTCTACATGGATCAAGGCGTTATCTATGAAGAAGGAGCTACTGATCAAATCTTCGAGAACCCGAAGCAGGAACGAACGAAGCGGTTCATCAACGGTTTCGATGGCATTCAGAAATCGTTCCGGAAATCGACGCTGGATTACCTCGGCTTTCTCAGCGAAATCAACGAATTTGCACTTAAAAAAATGTTCACGCCGAGGTTTGTCTATCGCATTGAAGCAGCAATTGAAGAAGTCTATCTCCAGACCATCCTTCCGATTCTTTCGGATGATGCAGAGGTGAATTTCTCACTGGATTATTCGGAGAAAAAGTCCATCTGCCAAATTAAATTCGCCTGGAAAGACAAACCGGTCAATCCGATGCCTGATATGGATCAGCTCTCTCGAAAGTTAGCCGAACATGCCACGAAAGAAATCAAGTACCGTTACACGGATGAAGGGGTCAATGAAATTGAGATGGTGGTAGAGGAATGAGGGAAAATTTCGCAGAACGCTCACTGAAACTCTAGACATTTAGGAACTGTCTCTTAAACAATTCCAACAAAAACGGGTTGGTGTAATGCCAACCCGTTTCGATTAATGGCTCTTAGCCAATCGAGGACGCATGCGTCCGAGACAAAAGAACCACCC
>CAVFWT010000050.1:0-14719 GCA_963626305.1 bacterium
CTTTTCTTAAGTGGATAAATCAAGGGGAGAAATAAAGTACAGATTTGTAACCAAAGAAATTTATCAAGTGTAGCTTGCGATAATTGAAAAATTTTGTTGTTAGCGGTATAATTATTAAAAATAATTATGAAAGAATTTTAGACGTCCTACAAACGTTAGTTTTCAAAGGTTTTGGTTACAAATCTGTACTTTAATGCAAGGAAAAATCATGATTTCTGGCAATTTTATCGTCCAAAACGTTAGTAGCACGTTTGTACCAATATGTTACATTGAAAAGGTGATGGCATGTGTAAAAAGAAGGAAACAAATAATTCCACTCTTACCCGCATCGTAAAAAAAATCAAAAGAAATAAGGAAACATGGGTTCGACCTCTGTGCACCATTGTTTTAGTTTTTTTAATACTCATTTTTGGTTGGTCGGTATTCAACTCTAGAGTTTTTGAAAGCTCGAAGAATCGGACATTGGATGAACTAAATTCAACCTCCCAAATGCAGAGAGATATGCTTGAAATAAATCTCAATCAACAGTTGCAACCATTACAGCTGATTGCAGATATGTTAGAAAATGGTCGTCATTTTACCAGCGAGAAAATTCAGCCAACTTTGTATTCCATTATTCGCACTTATAATCTCAAAACTCTTGCAATGGTTGATTCGGAAGGCGAAACCATTAAATGTTTTGGCAAGCGTATCGGTAACATTAGTGATTATGAATGTTTTAAAAAGACGATGAAGGGCGGCAATTCGTCCTATTACCAATATCTTGATTCCAGCAAATATTCGGAATCACCAACTGTAATGTTTACGATGCGTGCATATGATACCGAGGGGAATCTTGTCGGTATTTTGGTTGGTTGCAAGAGTGTTAAAGATTTGGAAAAAGCAATTTTCGTAAGTAATACGCTTTCCAAGTCCGCATCTGGAATTATTCTCGGAGATAATTCTGGAAAACTCATAACAGCAAATGAAATGGCATACAACTACATTGATAAAACACAAGCTTCACAAGAAAATCAATCCGATAAAGTTGATAAATGGAAGATAAGATTAAGCAAGATGAAAGGTGATGAAGCCCGAACATTCTATTTTGATGATGTTCAATACTTTGTCGCTTGCAAGACTTTTGGAAGCACAAAGTGGCGGATTTACAGCATCACCACTGGAGAACACGCGATTGTGGAAAAGAAAAGCATGATATTGACGGTTGCTGTCATTATATTGATTTTTGCGATTTTAATTATCTATATCGTCATTCTGGATTGGATTAATCTTGCACGAAAAAATCGAGAGGTGAGTCTAATTAAGCAATATAATGAGAATTACAAGAATATTTTGAGCGAAACACATTGTGCAATTGTAGAATATGACGTTGATACCGAAACTATAGTGACATTGCAGGAGAACTTCGGCGATTTGAATCTTGGTATGCTAAGTGGAACGGAGGATAATTACGAGGCATACAAGCACGAACACCCTGAATTCGATTTCGAGGAATTGGAAGCTGAAATCGATATTGCGAAGAAAAATGGTCGAACATGTGCCTTTGAAACACTTTTATCACCCGATCATGAGAATTTCTACTGGCTAAAGACCAAGCTGATTCCGATTAAAGATGAGAATGATGAATTAATTCGTATTTATTGTGTTCTATTTGATGTTTCGGATATTCATAAGGAACATGAAACGATTTGGGATACATATGCGGGAATGCCCGGTGCTGTAAATCGCCATATTTTGAGTAAACCGATTCATATTAATTATTACAGTGACGGATTATGTAAGTTGCTCGGTTATACGAGAACAGAGATTGATAAAATTATAAGTGATGATCATCTATATAGCCTCTTAATATATGAAGAAGATCGTCCGAAATTTATCTCTTTTCTAAATAACATGGCAAAAGATGGTGGAATGGAAAATTGTGAGTATCGCTTGATCTGTAAAGATGGAACGTTATTGGACGTTGCCGATACCATGGATGCCAAACGTGGTTCTTCCGGAATTATGTATGGATATTCTGTTATCACGAATATAGGTAAATATCGAAAGGAGCAGCATGAATTGGTTCGAGAATTAGCCCAAACAAGAAAACAATTGTCTGATAGTCGACTCAAAATTGCAGGAAGTCAGATGCAGCCTCATTTTCTTTACAATGCTCTATCTTCCATTCGAGAAATTGTACTAGAGAATCCAACATATGCCGCAGACTTAATTTATGATTTTACCACTCATCTTAGGGCATGTATACGATCGATGTCTAGCGATTCTCTGGTTCCATTCAGCCAGGAACTTGAGAATATTCAAGCATATGTCAACATTGAGAAGATGCGATTTGGAGATCGTCTTTTGGTGGAATATGATTGTCCAGAAAGAGATTTTGATGTTATACCCCTCAGTGTCCAACCACTTGTAGAAAATTCGATTCGCCATGGAATATTTAATCGCGGAGAAACTGGCGGCAAGGTTACTGTGAGAACGGCTTGTGAAAATAACTATGCCATTATCACCGTGGAAGATAATGGTACTGGCTTCGATTTTGAAGAAACGATGAAAGACGTTGAACTAGGAACTCGTGATTCCAATGGATTAGCGAATTTGATTTTTCGCTTTGAAACGCTCTTGGATGCGGATGTATCTGTGGAGAGCAAGATTAACTATGGAACGAAAATAACAATAAAGATTCCAATGCATGAGGCGAAAGAAAATGGTGAAAAATAGGGAGAACAGTAATGAGAGCAATTGTGGTGGATGATGAACCGATTATGTTACAAAGCTTTATGCGAAATTGTGCAGATATTCCGAATTTGGAAGTGGTAGCACAATTTCAAAGTGCAGAGAAGGCGCTTGCCTATGCTGAGGAAAACACGTTTGATTTAGCATTGTTAGATGTTTGCATGCCCTGCATGGATGGTATCGAATTAGCCGTACGGATCCGGGATATACATCCGAATGTAGTGATTGTATTTATTTCGGCCTATGATGACTATGTACGAAATTTCAATGAAATCGGTGGTGATTACTACATTTTAAAGCCATACAAACGAGCTACTATTGAAATGATGGTAAATAAAATGTCTATCCTTTCTGGACGTTTGCACAAAGATATTTATATTCAGATGTTTGGTACATTTAATGTTTTTAAGAATGGTGTTCCGGTAAGATTGATTGGGAAAACGAAAGAATTAATGGCATTGATTGCTACGCGACGAGGGAAGGAAATAAGCAACGAAACGCTTTTTTCTATTGTCTGGGAAGATCGTGATTATAGCAATCAAAATATGACGGTCTATTATAATGCAGTGCGTCGACTGAAAAATGCTTTGGCAAATAGCAATGCAAGTGAACTTTTGATATCAACAACCCATGGACAGATGTTAAACACTGCGGTGTGTGATTGTGATTATTTCGCATGGAAGGACGGGAAATTAAAGAGTGGTGAAAATTTTGAAGGGGAGTTCTTGCCAGAATATGCGTGGGCGGAGTCACTTCTGGGAGAAATTATAGACCAAAAAAATAATTAGACGTAGTGATGTTACGCTGTTGTTGAATAAAATTAATTCCTCAAAGAATGCAGTTAGTCGATATGATTAACTGCTTTTTGCATAAGATGCTATTGTTGCTGTTTAAAAATCAGCAATAATAGCATCTTTTTAAATTTCTTTGTATTTTTATTCGAACAATCGCCGTTTTTTGGCCAAAACGTTAGTAGCGTGTTAGTAGTGATTTGTTATAGTAACATAGAGTAAAGAGACTGTTAAAAAAAACACAAAGCGGGAGCATCGAATTGAACAAGATGCAAACTCCGTTTTAAGAAATTTAAGAAAAAAGTAATCGAAGATTTATCTAACGAAAATGCGAAACTATATGGGGAGTTGTGAGAATGCGTAAGTTGACTGCAGTAGAAAAAAGAAATGCAATAGCCGTAATGTTAATGCTTATGATGATTCTAAGCACTGTAACAACGGTGAATGCAACAAGCAAGAATAAGCTTTCCGAAGCAGCAAATGACAGTATGGAGCTGAGTTCGATTTCCAATGCGAATGAACTGAAGGCAACTTCGGATAGTGAAACCTATGGTGGAAAGACGGTTACAGTCTCGAAGCATTGGAAAGGTGATTCTACTACGGCGGATAAGCGTCCAGATGGCGTAACGTTCGAATTATATGCGTCCAATTCGGATAAAGCGATAGCAACCCTTACCTTAACTGCATCGGATGTAACGACAACGGGCGGAAGCACGTGGAAGGGCTCTTTCGATGGAAAGTATCCGCTCTATGATGAGGATGGAAAAGAAATTACCTATACCGTGC
Organism: bacterium; assembly: GCA_963626305.1. Lineage (GTDB taxonomy): Bacteria > Bacillota > Clostridia > Peptostreptococcales > Anaerovoracaceae > Mogibacterium_A. The sequence continues at coordinate 4,311 of CAVFWT010000050.1, forward strand.
GCGAAGTTTCCATAACGGCAAAAAATTCCTCGGGTAAAGCAACGACGTACAAGTTAGACGATGATCAGACGGTAACGTATCCGACCAAATTTGATAAGGACGGAAAGACGACTGAATCTGCAACTTATCGAGCTGTTCAAGACAGTGACGATACGACTACTTCTGAGGGATATGAAAACGTCAGTGCATTTGTGCCGGTTACGAAAATCGAGGAAGGCGAAGATTATCTGATTGCGAGTGGCAACCAAGGGAACGTGAAGTTGTACCGTGCTGAGGCGTACCAGACAGATAACATGATTACAACAGGGGATGGAGATGTATCTGCTGTTGTTGGCGGAAGAACAATCGAAGGCCTGAACAGTGATGGCACGAAGACGACATACAGCAATTACATCTTGGTTGGTGATGACGAAACCGGTGCAGCAGTCGGCAACGATGGAAAATACCTTACCGATTACATGACTTGGCGTGCAAACTACGTAAGCAATAATACGGGTGTCTTTGCAAGTAACTTCTACCGACTCTGCGGACTCGTTGAGGAAGGAAATGAAGATACTTATCCAGGTTACATGTCGACGGAGAAGGATAAAGGCGATGGGCTATGCATGTACAAAAGTAAAATTACTAGCCTATCGAGCGCGCCGACTTCAACCAAGTTCACCTATGATAGTTCAACGGGTGGTTTTAAGACATCTGGATCAAGCAAAGTAGTCTATCTCTATAAAAAAATTAACTTGGTAGACGGAACACTTACGAATAAGACTCAGACCGTTGGCTTTACAAACTGGAAGAATTCCAAGAGCGAGGATCCGATGGATACCGGTGAAGATTCTGATCCAGAACCGTATACGAATGTATCCGTAAAGAAAACCTGGGCAGACGGGGAAGACCACTCGGGTGAAACAGTTACAGTTTCACTCTTGGCGAACGGTGTTGAGAAGAAAGAATTAACGCTTAGTGCCGATACAGAATGGAAAGGATCTTTTGATTCGCTCCCGACTCAAGATTCGGATGGGAAAGATATCACATATACGATAGCGGAGAAATCCGTCAAAGATTCTTCTGGAAAAGTAACTTCGTATATCTCGACTGTTACCGATACAACAGATACTAAAACTGAGAAGACAAAAGTCTGGCTACCCGTTGATCGACCAAGTAAAAAAAGCGGTGGTGAGGATTACATCGTAATTGCATTCCCGTCAAATGAAAAAGAAATCGGTCAGAACATTTGGGGAAACGGTTCCGCTACGCGTAAAGCACTGACGTCGAATGCTGCTGGGACAAAGTTCGCAATGGGAAGCAAAAATTCCGGAAATACAGAGGGTGCTTCGATGGATGTCGTTGTAACAGAAGGTCCGATTACGGTCGGAGGGAAGACTTACACCAACTACATTACCGATGATCAAGCACATAATAGCGACGGATCCCTTCGCACTACAATTATGTGGCGTGTCAATTATGTTGGTACAGCCAGTGCTGCGGTAGCAAGTCATGCCGATTATGGACCATGGCCAAGAGATTTGTATTCTTTCCAAGCACTTGCTGGAAAAGGTGGATACTTATCGACTCAAGGTGCGATGACGTTGGAAAAGTCCATAGACACGAGTAAGTTTGAAAATAATCGAAGCCTTTTCGCATACGGTATGATGTACAACTCGAGCTGGGGAGAACTTACCGCTATGACGAAGCAAGGTTACACCGAGGACCAGATTACACACATGATTGGTGCGATGGATCACTATGCACTTCGAAGCGATAAATCTCCAGGAAAGTTCGGGGAAACGGATTGTACATACCCAGCGATGTATTTGTACAAAGGCGTTGAAGTGACGAACAAGTCCTATACGATTACAAACACATCGAAGAAAAAAATTACTGCACAGAAAGTATGGGAAGACAATAACAACCAAGATCAGAAGAGACCTAGCTCAATCAGTGTAGAACTTTATCGCAATGGAACTTCAACAGGTAAGATTCTGAAATTGTCGGAAGATAACGATTGGAAAGCAACATTCAGTCAATTGGATTCGGCAGACAGTGATGGCAATGCATACACATATACCGTTAAAGAACATTCCTCAAGCTCATCGTCTTATGACACGACATATCAGACGGAAACGGATGATAACGGTAATTTGACGATTAAAATTACCAACAAATTGAAAGACGTTGTCGATATTCCAGTAGAGAAGGTCTGGGCAGACGGAAACAGTAAGCATTCAACGGAATCGATAGAGGTACAGCTACTTGCGGATGGAAAAGCCTACGATGGTGGAACAGTTAAGCTGAATAGTGCTAATGACTGGAAATATACATTCAAAAATCTACCAAAGTACCAAGATGACGGAACTACTGCTATTCAGTACACAATCAAGGAAATTAAGGTGGCAGGGTATACTTCCTCGATTTCGGGTAATGCGAAAGATGGTTACACAATTACGAACACACCGGCGTTGATTGTAATGCCAGAGACAGGCTCTATACCAATGATTGCACTGCAAGTTCTGGCGATTGGATTGTTATTAGTGGGAACACTATTAATGATAAAAAAAAGGAAAGATGATTTAAATTAAAGGAGGAAAATCATGAAAAAACTTATCAGTAAATTATTGACAACGCTGATAACAATGACCATGGCTTTCACGATGGCAGTACCAACCTTTGCCGCGTCAAGCAATGCTACATTGACAATCAGCAGTAAACAAGAAGGTGCAGTGTATTCTGTATATCAGGTTATGTCTGCAGAGAAAATTTCGGATAACCTGTATACTTATAAGGTAAATGACAATTTTAATAAGGCATTTCCGCTTACCGTAGACTCTAAAACTTATGTATTGAATAAGAATAACGAAATCTGCTTGAAAGATGGAGACAAAGAAACCCAGATAACAGGCGATGGCAACACAAGTTACGATAAGACAACGTATAATACAAGCTCTGACGTTGCACTGGTTGCTGCAGCTTTGGAAAGCTATGCGAAGAAGAATAGCATCTCTCCGACCGCTACTGTTACGATGGATTCCTCCGGAAGCCAGTCGGTAAGCCTTCCTATTGGATATTATGTAATTAAGCAGACAAAAGTTCCAGAAAAGGATGCACAGAACGGATACATCGCTTCGAAAGCAGTTCTTGTTAACCTTACAGCGAACAAGACAGTAACGGTAAAGGATGATACGGAGAAACTGGACAAGACAATCACTGGAGTAAATACCGATACCTCTAAAAACTTAGAGGAGAACACTGCTAATATTGGCGATAAGATTAATTACAAGGTTACGACATATATTCCAACATATGGAAATGATGTTGATAAGAGCAGCCTGAAGTTTAATCTTTCGGATACTTTCTCTAGCGGAATCACATTCAATAATGATGTTAAGGTATACATCAGTGCGACAGAAGGTGATACCAGTGCAAGCAACTTGGTAGATACTTCCAAGTATACTTATACGAGTACAACTAGCACATTTAAAGTTTCGCTGAATCCTTCGACTATTTCCGGAAACCAGGGTAAGTATGTGACTTTGGTATATTCTGGAACACTGAATGCAAATGCGAAAGTAAACTCTTCGGATGGTAACCCAAATACCGTTCAATTGGATTACACAAACGGTCCAGATATGAATGAATTCCATCTTACCGATAAGGTTACAACTTACACATTCGGCCTTGGAATTAAAAAGGTAGATAAGGCATCTGGAAATCCTCTGGATGGTGCGAAATTCCAGCTGACACAGAATGGTGAAGTTGTAAAATTGGTCAAGATAAGTGACGATGAATATCGAGTTGCAACATCTTCTGACACGAATACTGTTGAGGAAATTGAAGTAAAGAGTGCTTCCGGCCATAATCCAGTAATTAAGGGCCTGGCAGAAGGTACTTACGTACTGCACGAGACCGCTGCTCCAGATAGTTATTCCAAGGTAACCGATATCACCGTTAAAGTTTCTGCAAAGAAGGATGCAGAGAATAAGTTGACAGGTGCAGCCGATATCTCTGTTTCCGGTGGAAAGACGCAGCAGGGAAGTGATGCAGCTGACGAGCAGGTAAAGACAACTGCAACCAATGGTACAATCGACATCAATATCTATGTTGAAGATACCAAGGGTATTTCCCTCCCAGAAACTGGTAGCAAGACTGCTATGTATTGCCTGCTGGGTGGAGCCCTGTTAATTATAATGGGTGGTGCATATATCGGAATTACAAATCGTAAGAAGAGCATCTAATTACTTCCCCATATTTGTAAGGCAAGTTTCCCGGCGATACTTCGCCGGGAAATGAATCCCAATTGAAATTCGTGAGATGGCATAAAACCGTTGATAATAGCCTAGATTGAGCGAAGTTTAATTCTTCTATTATCAACGGATTCGCCATTCACGAATCCAATACGTTGAATCTAATTGTCGAGAAGTTGCATGAGAAGAAAGTTTTCACAGATTATTGCTGGGCTGATTATTCTATGTGGAATTTGTCTATTGTGTTATCCCAGTTTTGCAAATTTCATTAATAAGCAGTTCGAGAGCAAAGAAATCACAAATTATAATAACCAAGTCTCAAGCATGACGGACAAAGAAATTCAACATGCTCTGAAGTTGGCAAAAGCATATAATGTGTCGCTACCGGCAGCGTATCCGGCTGATCCTTTTACCGGAGAGAATGTTCGTGATTTTAGCGGAACACAATTCGAGAAGTTTTGGATGGTTCAACAAGGCCATATGATTGGATATGTTGAAATTCCAATCATCGATGTGTATTTGCCAATTTATTATGGGACATCAGAGAAAGTACTTCAGAAAGGCGCAGGCTTAGTTGATAACACTTCACTTCCGGTGGGGGGCAAAGGAACTCATGCGGTTATCTCTGCTCACACTGGACTTGCTTCGAAGAAACTTTTTACGGACTTGACAGAAGTCAAGAAAGGCGATGTCTTTTTTATCCATGTGCTGAACATGGATCTTGCATATCAGGTAGATCAAATCAAAGTCGTTCTGCCTGAAGACGTAGATGACCTTCTCATTCAGAAGGATAAGGATTATGTAACGCTTTTGACGTGTACCCCGTTCGGGGTCAATGACCATCGACTCCTCGTACGCGGAAAAAGAATTGATTATGATTTTAGCAAAAAGAATGATGCGACCAGCTTACCAAGACGAGATATGTATTTCTGGATGATGGTGCTTGGCGTATGCCTATTCCTCGCCTTCGTTGTATTCTACAAACGCAGACGGAGAAGCAAGAATAAGAAAGAAGCTTAGTGTAACTGCCCGAAGGAGTAATTATGAGAGAGACAATTAAAAAATGGAGAATGTTAGCAGCATTTATCATGATTGCTTTGATGCTGATGCCGTTCATGAATGTGTCGGCGGAGACCGGCGGAAGCATTGAGATTACAGCAACGGCGACGAATACCTCTTCGAAAGAAAATGTCGCAGGTGTGAAATTGGCTCTGTACAAAATTGCAAATGCAGATAGTACGGAAGCTGTTGAATACAAAATGACTGCCGATTTCCAGAAGAGTGGAGTTAGTGCAACGGATATCGTATATGCGAAGAGTCTGTCTGATATTGCAGAAAAGTTATCGAAGTATGCTTCGAATAATTCGCTAAATGCACAGAGCGAAGCAACGACGAACGGAAACGGATATGTTGCATTTTCTGGATTATCGGATGGAATTTATTTAATCAGACAGGTGAATACCGAGTCTGATTTCAAGAAACTCGGATATACGTATACGACGGATCCGTATATTGTTGCAATTCCTTCCTTAGATTCCGCTGGAAACAAAGTAAGGAATGTAACCTGTCAGCCCAAAGGCATTTTGAAAAAAATAGAATCGAAAGAAACATCTTTGACGGTCTATAAGATCTGGAAAGATGATAATGATAGAAATGATGCTCGCCCAAAGAAAATTACGGTGGGATTGTATAAGAACGGTAAGCTTCAGGGTAAAGTTGACCTTAGCGCTGGCAATAACTGGATGTATGCTTGGAACAAACTTGATGCCAATAGCAAATGGAGTGTAAAGGAACTGAGCAAACCGGAAGGATATAAAACCAGCGTATCGAAAAACGATCAAGTGTGGACAATCACAAATACATATAGTCCATCGACACCACCTTTGATCCAAACAGGAGACTACAACAACCTGAGAATGTGGATCGGCCTATTGATGGTTTGTATCGCTGCTATTGTATTCACGACGAATCGGAAAAAAGTCAGAAAATAGAAATTTTGCAGAAAAATGGATAGTAATGGTGTCTGTCATTTCTATAATAGTCATTTTCTGCTTTAGGGGAGAGAATGAGCGGTAGAGAGAGAACGGAAAACAATATGATGGATATCGGAACTTTTAATATTGATGTTGTTCTGTTGCCGAATGGCAAATACGATACCAGTATTTCACATGATAAGAATGCAAGTATTGAGAAAGACTACTATGACTTAAGTCATGCAGATATTGGGAAATTGATTATGGATTACATTGAAAATGCATCTGCAGAAGCAATCTCTGGGAAGAAGGTTTCTGGGTCGATAAGCGAAGTTAATCGTATAGAAAAGCCAATATCTGATGAGGGTTCGGTGAATGCGACTGCACAAGAGTGCGAAACGGAACGGAATTGTGCTTGCAAATCGGCGATTGCAAAAGCAACGAAAAACGATTATGACGTAGACTCCGTTCGAGCTGAATTTAGCGATGAACGTATTGCATACATACTTGCAAGCACAGTACAAGCCCAGAGCAATAATGTAAGAAATTTCGGGAAAAAGATTAAAGAATGGGCAGAAACGATTCACACAAATCAAGAAGCGGATTGCGTGATGCGTTTTGCAGATGCGATGTTCGTGGGTCCTTTTGTTGAAGTGTTCCTCAATCAACTCGATGAAGATTCACCTGACCGACGTGCGCAGATAGCGAATGCGATAAATGGTGAAATTTAAACCCATTAAATTCACTTAATTGGAAAACGAGAACCTGACGGGGTCTCGTTTTGCTATTTTTATCTAAAATAGCAAAAAAAATTATGTACTTTTTCTCGTACAAAGCCTTAAATAGTGCCAAAACGTTAGTAGCACGTTAGTACCCATTTGTTAAAATTAGACAAAGGTGCAAAAATATTGCTTTAAATGCTCTTATTAATTTTTTGCAATATTTTGTGCTCTATAGATGAGACATTTAAATCAATTTAAATGGAGGGCTTTGTATGAAGAAATGTTTCAAAATTTTTATTGCAATGTGCTGCATTGTGATGAGCTTTTCGGTGATGGCATATGCCGATGATAGTCCACAAGCGAAAATTGGTGGAACGATTTATGCGACTTTGCAGGAAGCAATTGATGCAGCGAAGGATGGGGACACCATCACTGTACTGAAAAATATTTCATTGACGAAAGACACTACTTTGAAGGTTGCACCCGAGCAAGCAAAAACGATTACGATTGATTTGAACCAGAAGGAAATCAGTTATACCACTGAAGATAGCGGATGGGATACTGCTGCGATTGATATCAGCAAACCTGTTACACTGAATATTAAGAATGGAAAAATTGATTCATTCACAAACTCTGAATACAAAGAACTCAACGGGATTATGATCTCCTGCAAAGAAGGCGTTAATTTAAATGTTTCGGATACGACGATTAATGCTGGATATGCCGGAATCTATTATACTAGCTGGGATGATATTACTGAACGGAATAAGATTAACCTAGACAACGTTAAAATCACTAGTGACGAATACGGTATCCACGTTAAAAATTCAGATATTACTTTCGAGAGTGGATCCATTACAACTCGTGGTGATGAAACCTTCTATTTATGTGGTAATTGTTCTTTGACGATTAACGATGGTGATTTTCTAGCAACAGAAGATACTTGTGTGCAACTGGGGGATAGTGATTCAACACTTTTGATTAATGGGGGAACTTTCACATCTCAAGATGATGTCGCCCTTGATATATATAATGTCAAGGCAACCATTAATGGCGGTTCGTTTAAGGGACCAGAATATGGTTGTTACATTTCTGGCGATTCGGATGTGCTTCTCAACGGAGGAACGTTTGAAGGCGGTGAAAACGCTATCTACGTAAGTAAATACAGCGACTCTAAGGTAACTCTTGGCGAGAACTTGAAAAGTGTCTTGAAGGATGGAACTACACTTGAAGATTTCTTGAATTCGACGTATGTACGCATTGAGAAGGTTAATGTCACCGTTACTTTTATGAGCGACGGTGAGAAAGTTGCAGAAGTTTCTGTTCGAAAGGGTCAGACGATTTCAGGTGATGATTTATCGGATGAATCTATGCCAGAAAATCCAACTAAGGATGGATATACATTCAAGGAATGGCAGACTGCTGAAGATGGAAGTGGTGACGTATTTACTGATTCCTCAGTTGTCGATGACGATACGACTGTTTATGCCGTCTATACGAAGAATTCGGATGACAGCAAGGATAATGATGATAGTGCTGGCAAAAGGAATCAAGGGGGCGATTCAAACAAAACGACTTCTGCTTCTGAGGATACAAATGAAACAACTGTCCCGGAAACGGGTGATCGCAATAACATGATTTTCTGGGCTGTCCTCTTAATCATCTGTAGCGCTGCTCTGGCAGGCGTATTCTTCGTTTCTAGAAAGAAAAGACAGTAACGGATAAGATTAATTTCGCTTAAATATCTGTTAAATAATAATTGGCACCACTGGTAATCTAATATTAGTGGTGCCTTTTTCTTTTGAGAATTTCATCTCATATTTTCGATGAGAGAATTTCACTGGAAGTCAGTTGGCACAATCGAAATTATTTTAGTTTTTACATCTTACCGCCCAAAGCGTATACTAATTATTAGAATCAATCGAAGAATTTGGCGAAACAAGAAGGTGACAACAATGTCTTTCGAGCAGGTAAAACAATACTTCGTAGATGCTGGATATGGCGATCATGTCATTGCAATGGAGGAAGCTCATGAATAAAAGAAACAACGATAAGGAAAAAACCACACAGCTACATAACGACATCGTATCGGAAATCATGGCGAAGATGGTTGCTTATTCTGATGGCAACCTTCACGATATCGCCCATTTCATGAAGGTGTATGGCTTTGCACGGACGATTGCCAGACTGGAATCTTTATCAGAGGATATTCAGACAACACTGGAAATTGCGGCGATTCTTCATGACATCGCTTGTCCACTGTGCCGGGAGAAATACGGAAATACGAATGGCAAATATCAGGAAGAGGAAGGCGGACCGTTAACCGAAGCCTTCCTTCAAGCCTTTAGCTTGCCCGATGCGATGGTGGAAAGAATTATCTATCTTGTCAGTCATCATCATACGTACACGAATGTCGACGGAGCGGATTATCAAATTTTGCTCGAAGCCGATTTCCTCGTGAATGCGGACGAAAGCAAGATGACAGTCGATGCAATTCAGGGCGCAAGGGAGCGATTCTTCAAGACAAAGAGTGGAATTGCACTACTGAATAGCATCTATTTGCATGCGTAGAAAAAATTCGTGCAAATATACCAAGCATAATCATTACCACGAATCACAAGTATAATCGACAATGCAATCGCCATAAGAAGCACAATCGTGATAACAAATTCAAAACAAATACATCCGAGCAACTCGTCACGAAAAGGCTCGGATTATTTTTTACAAAAAAATTGCTATTGCTTAATAAATCTGTACAAAGTGTCTTGACAAAATTGCAAATGGAAGACTACAATAAAATCAATATAATACAAGTTGTAATATCAAGTTGTATTCGAACGTTTCTACTCAAGACTCTGAAAACTATGGAGGCGATAAGTTAATGGATTTAGAAGACAAGATTGCCGGAGCACTATATGGTATGGCTTTGGGCGATGCGATGGGCATGCCGGCAGAACTCTGGGGAAGAGAGCGAGCTCGAAAGTTTTTCGGCGGTAAAATCACAGCACTCATCGATGGACCAGACGAGAATGACGTGGCGTTTAATTACGACAAGGGTCAGTTCACGGATGATACCGGTCAGGCACTGGTATTGCTGGATTCTATCGACTCGACGGATTACCGTCCGAATGTTGTGGATATCGCAACACGTATGCTTGCTTGGGCAGAGAAAGAGAATGCCTTTGAGAACAATATCTTAGGCCCAACATCCAAAGTTGCATTGGGAAATTTCCGCGACGGCAAAGATGCAAGTGCAATTACAAATGCAGCACTGTCCAACGGAAGTGCAATGAGAATTGCACCAATCGGATGCTTGTTCCAGCCGCACCAGAGAACGGAACTGATTGATTACGTCTACGGCGTATCTCAGGCTACGCACACGAGTGATGTAACAATCGCAGGTGCGGCAATGATTGCGGAAGGGGTAGCGTCTGCCATCGTAAACGATGATTTCGAACAGGTGCTGAGCGATATTCTCT
>CAVFWT010000051.1:0-14466 GCA_963626305.1 bacterium
TTTTGCAGTGTGATAACCCTTTTCTTTTACAAAAAATAAAAAATAAGGTCATTCTCGAAATAGAGAGTGATGGAGAACATAGGTCCCGTTTCATCGCCACCTTTTCGAAAATTCCTTATATTTGCGCAAATAATTATTCAAAAATAATACTGGAGAATTATATCAGAAAAAATCAATGCCCGCAACGGAAAATTGCGGACATTTCGAATTTTATTTTTACCAACTCTTCGTACCATTTCCCTCGATGGAAATGACGTCGCCAAGGAACGTCGGCTCTGGTGCGAAGATGCATTTCCCCATGTCTTTCGCACGGGCGAGAATCTCACGGCACTCGCGCATGAGGTCGCCGGTGTAGGAAACTTTCTCGGTCGCGATGCCTTCCGCAGTCACGCCGAGCTGTTTCGCGATGTACAGTGCACGGTATTCGTGGTACTGCTGTGTGACCACAATCATGGACTTCACGTCGAAGACGCTACGCGCGCGATAGACCGATTCGTAGGTGGAGAATCCCGCGTGATCGAGGAAGATATCTTTCTTCTTCACGCCCTTCTTCAGTGCATATTCCTTCATCGCCTCCACTTCATTGTACTCCACCTGGCCGTTATCTCCACTGAGAAGCAGCTTCTTCACGATGCCTTTCTTATATAGCTCGATGCCTCGATCTAGCCGATCCTGAAGCATCGGCGATGGGGTGCGATTCGCATTGACCGAAGCGCCGAGAACGAGCGCACAGTCTGCCGGATTCTCCTTCGTGTAGGATGTAGTCTTAGTGGTAACGAGACTCTTGCCGCCAACCCACCGAACATACTGATTCATTCCGAGTGTTGCGACAAGCCCGAGCACTACCAAAACAATCAGGGCAAATAGAACATTCCGCCCCCGGAAATGGTTCCTTTTTTCTGTTGTGTTCAAATTCTTTTCTGTCATAGTCGCCATAGTTTGAAATATTACCATAACTTTGTGACAGAATAAAGGTGATTATGTCGCCAATCCGAGATTTAGGAATTAATCCGCAATAATTCTTTCTTATCAAAAATCGGTCATCTGAAGATGACCGATTTCGAGACGATAATTAATTTTGAATTGATAAGCATAATGATAATCAATTTGACGCAATATTTGTTAAAGCTCTATGCGTTCGCATTATCCGTTGCTTCTTCTGCGGCCTTATCTCCAGGCGTAACAGTATCCATGTTCTTCGGAAGAACCAGATTCAGAATAATCGCTGTCAGGAATACAACAGCAACGCAGTTCTGTGCGAATACAGACTGAACGATGCTTGGGAAAATTGCAAACAGGTCCGGAAGTTGGGTGAATCCCAGTCCGATACTGAGGGAGAGCGCTGCAATTGTGATATTGCGCTGTGTGTAACCGCATTTTCCAATCATCTGAAGTCCGCTGACTACAATCGTTCCGAACATCATGATGGTGCATCCACCGAGTACAGCACTCGGCAGCGTTGCCAGGAACGCACCCACAATCGGGAATATTCCAGCAAGAATCATGATGATGGCCCCTGTTGCAATCGCGAAGCGGTTGACAACTTTCGTCATTGCAACGAGTCCGACATTCTGGCTAAAAGAAGTAATCGGCATGCATCCGAATACCGAGGACAGTGCGCTGACGAAACCGTCACATGCAATCGAACCCGATGTTTCTTTTGGCGTTACATCACGGCCTAGTCCAGAGGAAGCCAGTGCAGAAGTATCGCCAATGGTCTCTGTCGCCGATACCAAGAAGATCATGACAAATGCGAAGATTGCACTTGGGTGGAACTCCATCTTGAACGGCATCAGGTGTGGCAATGCGATGATGCTGCTATCGGAAATACCCGAGAAGTCTACCATGCCCATGCAAACGGCGAGAATGTAGCCAACAACCAGTCCAAACAGTACGGACAGCTGCTTGTAATAGGATTTCGCAAAGATATTGAATAAGATGCAGCACACCAGCGTTACGGTACCGAGAATCCAATTCTTTGCCGAACCGAAGTCTTCGTTGCTGCTACCGCCACCGAACGAATCCGCGCCAACAGAAAGCAAGGAGAAACCGATTGCTGTAACAACCGTTGCTGCAACGATTGGTGTAATCAGTTTAATCCAATACTTCGCCAGCAGACCGAGCACGCCCTCGACAATACCGCCGACGAGCACGGCGCCCATGATTCCACCGTATCCATACTGCGCACCTACAACGCACGCAATCGATACGAAGGTAAAAGAAATGCCCATTACGATTGGCAAGCCCGAACCGACTTTCCATACCGGGAACAGCTGCACGAGTGTTCCGATACCTGCAATCAGCATGGCGCTCTGGATGACCATTGCGGTATCCGAGGAGCCTAGCTTACAGGCAGAAGCAACGATTAGAATTGGCGCAATATTCGAAACGAACATCGCCAAGATGTGCTGAAGTCCGAACGGAACTGCCTTGAGTAGCGGCACGTTGCCGTTCAGTGTATAGATATTATCGACCGAAGAATTATTATTGTTCACGGAATACGACCTCCCCTGTTTCTGGATCCATGCTTTCAACGATTGCCAGGGATTCAAGCTGATATCCCATGTTGCGGATGATGTTGCCACCGATTTGGAATCCCTTCTCGATAGCGATTCCGATACCCTCTACCGTTCCGCCTGCCTGATTCACGATAGAAATCAGACCCTGAAGCGCACATCCATTGGCGAGGAAATCGTCGATAATCAGGATGTGATCATCCTCCGAAAGGAACTTCTTCGAGACGAGCACCTGGTTCGTCGTCTTGTGTGTAAAAGATGTTACCTCTGCAACATATACTTCCCCATCGATATTGATGCTCTTCGCCTTCTTGGCAAAAACAACCGGAACACCGAAATGCTTTGCAACGATACAGGCAATACCAATGCCCGAAGCCTCAATCGTCACGATTTTGTTAATCTGCTTGTCCTTAAACCGCTTCTTGAACTCTTTGCCCATCTGATCGAACAACTCGATGTCCATCTGATGGTTCAGAAAGCTGTCGACTTTGAGGACATTGCCTTTCTTGACGACGCCATCTTTCTGAATTCTTTCTTCTAGAAAATTCATCGCATTCTCCCCTTCTATTTATTTTGTAAGTAGTATATCGTTTTTTATTATACTATCAGAAAGAGAGGCGTGCCATTGAAAATTTAGAAAAGAGTTCATAATTTTCTTATTCCACGCAAAAGGCAGAAGGCACATCGCCTTCTGCCTTTTCAACTTCTGTCTTACGAAAAGGTTTTCTTCCCCATTTCGCTATTTCTTAATCTCGTACTTCACGTTGATTGTACCACTATAGTTTCCAACGCCCCAGATTTCGATATTGGCTTTTCCCGGTCCCTTCTCATTGGTGATCCAGTATCTGTAATCAATACCGTAAGTCAACGTCTTCGTTCCGTCCTTGAGCGTAACAACCGGATAGTGGTTCTTGCCATCATACTTGAACGAAGTTGGGTTCAGCGTAACCATCTTTGTGGTGAGCTTCTTCGTAACGCCTGTTACGTTGAAAGTGATGTACTGCGTTGCTGCCTTGTAGTTCTTGGTTGCAGCTGCATATACCTTCACCTTTGCCGTGCCGACACTGTTTCCGATTACCAGTGCTGCACCGGAGGAATCATTTCTGTACACTTCGAGAATTTTCTTGTTCGTTGTAGAATAAGTGATTGTGCCAGCGTTCGTGCTACCCTTCTTTGCGTTGAGCGTAATCTTCGCATTCGCGCCCTTCTTGATGGAAGTTGCACTTACTTTTACAGAAATCTTCTGGCTCGCCTTGTTAATCTTGAAGGTCTTGGTTACGGTTCCGTAATATTTCTTGCCCTTGCCCTTGATGGTTACTTTGGCAGTTCCCGCAGAAGTGTTGCTAGAGTACTTTACAGTGTAATCTTTGTTCTTCTTCAGTTTCTTTCCCTTGACCTTCACAGTAACGCCCGGCTTCTTTGCGGCGCCTGTGTAGGTGTAGGAGCTCTTGCTCAGCTTCACATAGGAGCTCTTCAGCTGAGTCTTCGGGTTCTTCTTAACGGTAATTCCGTAAGTTGAAGTTACCGAATTATACATGTCATCTCCGGCTGCGGTGATGGTAACCTTACCGGTTCCTGCTTTGAGTGCAGTGATGGTAAAAGTAGTTGTGTCGCCCGACTGACCAAGCGGAACGATGCGCAGGTTCGAATTTACTTTTGCCGAAATCGTACCAATGTTGATGCCATTCACCTCACCGTAGTCCTTCACCTTCAGAGTGATGGAGTTTCCAACATACAGGGAAATGTTGGAGCAATCGGACCAATACTTGCCACCGAAGTTTGGTTCAATCGTGTTCTGGAACTTTGTGATCTTAAAGGTCACAGTCTTCGTGCCAGTGTAACCATTGATGCCGGTGATAATCATTTTGGCCGAATTCGTTACTTCGATGTTGTCCTCATAACTTACTGTGAAGTCTTCTTGATAGGACAACTTCTGTCCATTCAGGATAACACTAATGTTATCCATATCCTGTTGGCGCTCATTTCCCTTCATGTAATTCATGTTCTGAACGCCTTCTACAACGGCGTTGGAAACATCGCCCTTGGACTCTGTCACGGTCTCACTTGCAGCCGATGAAGTGTCCGAGCTGTCGCTTGCGGTATCTGCCAATACGGTGCCTGGAAGCAGCAGTGTCATTGCCAGGAATGCAGCAACTACAGCAGATAAAAATTTGTTTTTCCCTCTCATAGCTCTTTTCCTTTCATATTGTTTCGCCCATGGGAAGTTCCATGAGGAATTACTGTATTTTCATCATATCGCACTCACGAATATTTTGCAAAACAAATCCAAGACAAATAGATGTAATCTTCCAGGAATAATTCGGATATTGCAGCAGTTTGAACAACGTAACATTATCCACCAATTTGAAAACAATCGGCTCGGAAACATTCACTCACTGCGATTCCCTCAAGGAAATCGTGCGAACCATTAATAGAAGCCCCCTCGGGCACCATAAGGTAAAAGAAAACAGGAACGGCGCGTGCGCCGTTCCTGTTTTCTTTATCCGTACACTTCCGATTTCAGGCATGCGTTACTTTAAGCGTTCGTTACCGTGTCTTGACGGTTTTCTTCGCACTCCACTTGGAATAATAAGTGGTTCCGCCCTTCTTAGTATAATTTCTCACCTGCACGTAGTACTTTGTTTTCTTAGAAAGCTTCTTAATCGTCTTTCCCTTACTGGACTTTCCAACCTTGACATATTTGCTGGAAGCCATGCTGGATTTCTTCGAATAACGAATCTGATATCCGCTAATAACCTTGCGATTCTTCGCGCTTGCCTTCTTCCAGGTTACTTTGAACGCCTTCTTCGCCTTCTTGACCTTCAGGTT
Organism: bacterium; assembly: GCA_963626305.1. Classification (GTDB taxonomy): domain Bacteria; phylum Bacillota; class Clostridia; order Peptostreptococcales; family Anaerovoracaceae; genus Mogibacterium_A. The sequence goes on from CAVFWT010000051.1 coordinate 5,346, forward strand.
CTTCACGACGTATTTCGAATAACCACTCAGTGTCTTCGAATTCTTCTTTGTTCCACATTTGGTGCAATACGAATAGGATGTGCCGTTCTTGAGGTAACCGGCTTTCTTCGTGTAACTCTTCCAGCTATGCCCCGTCGCCGGAATTTCGATTTCACCATCAAAGCTGCATGCGGTACACTTTGCTGTCTCCGTTCCGCTTTCGGTGCAAGTTGCCTTCTTAGTAATGACAATATCGGTCAGATCATGCTGGATGCACAACCAATTCATTTCATGCTGTTCCGCATATTCTTTTGCATAGGAAGTCGGATTACAGCGAATGACGAGTTCCGAACATCCACCGAACGCATTCGAACCAATATTTGTTACGTTATCCGGAATGATAACCGTTGTCAGTCCAGTACAATCGCCAAATGCTTGCATTCCAATGTCCGTTACTGTATCCGGGATTGTCACATCTGCCAAACTCGTGCATCCATAGAAAGATTTTGCATCGATTTTCTCCAAGGATTTCGAAAACTTCACCTGCTGCAAACTCGTGCATTGGTAGAAAGCACCTGCATCCAGCTCCGTTACCGAATCCGGGAGAGTAATCTCCGTCAAGCTGGTACAGCTATCAAATGCATATGACGCAAGCTCGGTTAACGTGCTTGGTAATTTCACTTCCGTAAGATTCGAGCAATACGCAAACGCATTCGCCGCAATGTCCGTCTTACTATTCGATAAGTCTACTTTTCTCAAGTTCTTGCATTGGCAGAATGCCGACATTCCAATATCCGTCACTGAACTCGGCAAAGTGATTTCCTCTAATCCAGAACTCCAGAAAGCAGAACCGCCAATAGTGGTTACCGTATCCGGAATCGATACCTTCGTCAGATTCGTGCACGAATAGAATGCGTGCGAACCAATTCCAGTCACGCCAGCTTCGATGGTGACAGTTTTAATCGAATCACTTAATCCGGCGGATGCCCACTGAGAACTTGTCGCACTGTCTTTCGAAGCCGTTGCGTAATCGGGCATCGCACCTTCCCCTTTGATAGTGAAATTGCCTTCCTTATCCAGTTCCCATGTCAAGTCGCCGGCGGTTCCGGTAATTTTATCTACCACAATCGGAATCGTTCGTTCATTCTGCGTCTTGGAGCAATTCTTACAATGCTGAGATTCGCTTCCCGGCTCATCGAAAGTCGCTACTTTATCAACAGTATATTCCGTGTCGAAATCATGGTTGATGCACTCCCAATTGAGTTTGTTATCCTTCGCAAAGTTTGCCGCATTCGATTTCGGATTGCATCGAATCAACACATTCTTTGAATCCATGAACGCCTTCGAATCGATCATAATGTTGTTATAATTAATGGTAATTTCTTCCAAGCTACTGCACGCACCGAAGGTGGCATAGCCCAGACTTATTACGCTCTTCGGCAGCTCTACCGAAGTCAAGCTTGTGCATTTATAGAATGCATAATTTGCAATCTTCGTAACCTTATTCGGAATGGCAACCGTCTTCAGATTCGTACACTGGGTAAAAGCATCTTTGCCAATTTTCGTGATTTTGTCGCCGATGACAACCGATGTGATTTGATCCCGGTAATTTTCCATCCAAGGCGCTGGATCCGAATCGTTCGTGTAATCCCGCATCTCACCTGAACCAGAGATGGTAAGCACTCCGCTATCATACTCCCAATAAATATCACCATCCGATCCGCTTGCTTCCGTTTCTTCCGCAAACGTCGGAATCGTGAAGATGGTGCAGAGTACCACGCATAAGCAAATGAATAACATCTTTCTTAATTTGCTTTTCATATTGTTCTCCTTAATTGTATGAAGTAAATTCAATAAAAGCTTAAGGAAATTATACTACAAAATTCATCTTTCAAGTCAAAAACTAAATTTAAATTTGAAGGTAATGTATACACGCCCTCCCTTTTACCTACACCACTCAATCCATTCATGTTAAAATGAGCTTAAAGTATCAACCAATGCACTTTACTTCATTTCGATATGTTTGACTGAGGAGGAATCCTATAGTGATTAAAATACTATTCGTCTGCCACGGCAACATCTGTCGGTCTCCAATGGCAGAATTCATTTTTCGAGATATGACGGAGAAGGCACATGTAGCGGATCAAGTGTCCGTTGCATCCGCTGCAACATCCCGGGAGGAAATCTGGGGTGATGTCGGGAATCCAGTCTATCCGCCAGCAGAAGCAGAGCTAAAACGCCACGGTCTTACCGGAGCTGGTAAGTATGCGGTGCAGCTGGCTGCAAACGATTACGATGAATACGATTTCTTAATCGGCATGGATGACAACAACATCCGCAATATGGAGCGAATGACGGGACACGCCCGTGGCGACAAGATTCATAAGTTAATGTCCTATGCGGGGAAAAACAGCGATGTCTCCGACCCGTGGTACAGCCGTCGATTCGATGTCGCCTACCGAGATATTGAAGACGGTTGCCAAGCTTTTCTGGAATACCTGTTTCGGGAAGGATTCCTAGAAAAACATTCTGTACAGTCGGATTCGAATGCAGTTGTGGTATGATAATTTTATCGATTATTTCTATGTGTAAAGAGAGTTGAGGAAATATATGTATCGTTTTGCAATATATGGCAAAGGGGGAATCGGGAAGTCGACAGTGACGACGGGTCTCTCGTGCGCTTTTGCGGAGATGGGATTGAAGGTGCTGCAAGTCGGCTGCGACCCAAAAGCGGATTCCACCTTATACCTACACGGTGGCGAACGGATTGAGACGATGATCAACGTACTCCGGGATAAAAGAAGTTCGGCGACGCTTTCGGATCTCGTGCAAGTCGGTTATGCAGGGATTCTATGCGCTGAAGCCGGTGGTCCAACCCCGGGGCTCGGCTGTGCAGGAAGAGGTATTGCTGCCACATTCGAGGCACTAGAGGAAAGAGATGCCTTCGATATTCTCCAGCCGGACGTTGTGCTCTACGACGTGCTGGGGGACGTTGTATGCGGTGGTTTCGCAATGCCAATTCGCGAAGGATACGCGAACCAGGTCTACATCGTCACTTCGGGTGAAAATATGGCAATCTACGCGGCAGCGAATATCGCACTCGCCGTGGAGAACTTCCGCGACCGTGGATACGCCTCGCTGGGTGGCTTGATTCTGAACCGCCGAAACGTTCCAGATGAAAGAAGCAAGGTTGAAACGTTGGCATCCGACTTGCAGACGGAAATTGTGGCGGATCTTCCGCGCGACAACTCGATTGCGGACGCCGAAGTTTCCGGAAAGCCCGTGTTTGAGACAGCACCCCACTGCGATTACGCGGAGCAAGTGCGACAACTTGCAAAGAAGATGCTCGCAGACTACCCTCAGGAGAAACTGAATGATTAACCAGCTGACCGAAAAACAGAAGGACAACCTTCGTCAGAAGAACACGATACGCCACAACGCAAGACTCGATTCCGCGTATCAGGAAATCGATTCGATGGATTATGAGTATGCTGCCGATATTGGGCTTGCCTACGCATCCCCCGTACGTGGCGTGTGGAACATTGTGCACATCGGAACACTCGTTCCGGGTGGGCACCAGGTTTTCGTCTGCCCGACCAGCTGTCTTCGCGGCGTCGTGCTTACCACTGCCGAAATGGGCCGAATGGACAAGATGTCCACGATTACAGTCGGTGAAGATAACATTCTCGAAGGTGACATGGAAGAAATGTTGCAACGCGGTGTGGAACGCATCATCGAAGAGCTTCCGAAGAAGCCTCGCATGATGATGATATTCACCAGCTGCATTCATCACTTTATGGCGGTGAACTACAAGCGCGTCTACAAAATTCTGGCAAAAGAATATCCAGAGATCGATTTTATCGATTGTTATATGGATCCGATTATGCGGAGAACCAGTCCGGTCGTTCCGTCTTTATGGCGTCAAATGCACCGTGCACTTCGCCCCTCGGAAGAGAAAAATTCGAAACAAGTTAATTTTATCGGGAACTGCTTCGCGCATAATCCAGCAACTTGCGACTTATCTGCCATGCTGGAAAACGCTGGTATCCAATACAAAGAAGCGAACAGTTGCAACACCTACGAGGAATTCCTAGCGATGGGTAATTCTTGCTGTAACTTCGTCTTCCATGGAAGTGGTGTGGTTGCCGCCAAAGATATGCAGGTTCGCCTCGGGCAGCCGTGGCGTCGCATGCGCCCGGACTACACCTACGCCCATTACGACGAAGACCTGACCGAAGCCGCGAACCAACTTGCTATCGCACCCCCGACCCGGGCGCAGCTCGGTGCCGAGAAGGACGCCACCGAAGCGGCCGTACAGGCGGCACTGGACACCATCGGCAACACCCCCGTTTCCATCGATTACACCGCGGTAGATTGCCCGCTGGCGCTGGCAATCTACCTGCTCCGCCACGGCTTTAACGTGGAGTCCGTAATGATTGATAACTTTACCGAAAGCGAGGACGTGTTCCGCGAACTTCAGGCACTTCGCCCAGAGCTTCGGATTTATGAGACGTACGGCTGGAACATTCGTCAAATGCCACGTGGTCACGAGGGCAAGATCCTCTGCATTGGACAGAAGAGTGCGTACTTCATGAATTCCAACTACTTCGTCAATGAGGTAGAGAATGCCGGCATGTACGGTTACCGCGGCATTCGCCACTTGATGGACCTCATGACGGACGCGGTCCAGAATGAGAAGCCGATGAAAGAATTGGTTCAGATTAAAGGATGGGAGTGTCATTGCTGTGATTGATTACCAGAACGAAGATTATCAGACGCATGTTTTTACCAGCACATACACCGCGGATGTCTCCGGGGTGTGTTCCGCCATGTACGAACTTGGCGGAATGACAGTGCTCCACGACCCATCAGGTTGTAATTCTACTTATTCCACGCATGACGAACCGCGCTGGTTCGATACGGATAGCTTGATGTTCGTATCGGGATTGGATGAAATGACCGCTGTACTCGGTGACGATAACGTGCTCGTAGAAGATGTTGCACACGCGGCAGCAGACCTGAAGCCACGCTTCATCACGCTTTGTGGCGGATCCATTCCGCATATCATCGCCTTTGATTACAAAGGCGTTGCTCGACTTATCGAGAAGAGAACAGGAATCCCAACCATTCCAGTTGTGACGAACGGAAACCGCGCGTACGCGGCTGGCGTCGGCGCCGCCCTCACCGCGTGGGTGAAGCGTTTTGGCAATCCGAAGGAAACGCCTGATTGGAGCGACAATCCGACCTTCTCGTTCAATCTACTCGGCGTTACCCCCCTCGACTTCTCCGTAAATGGAAACATCGAAGCGTTGCGAAGCCTCTTCGCAGATAAAGTAATTTCAGCGGACGGCACAAACAATAATGTAAGTAACAACATACACCATGATTCTTGCGCGACAAAGGGAGAAAACATTTCAGCATCCGCCCAGGATGAGGAACCATACCTCAACTGCTGTGCCGCAATGGGAGAAGATTTCGAATCGCTCTGCCACATCTACCGCGGAGCCGTGAACATCGTGGTTTCTTCCTCGGGCAGAAGACTCGCTCGCTACATGGAGCAGATTGCTGAAACCCCGTGGATTGAAGGTGTGCCGGTAGGTGCGGCAATGACAAGCAAACTACAGGCACTTGCACTGGAAACACACCGAAGGAAGGCAGCGGCTAATCAGCAAGAGGCGAGTCCGAAAGATTCTGTTCACAATCTCGGCAGTATAGGAAGTGCTGCAAAAGATTCGCTGGCTTCAAACGATGCGACCTTGCCGCAGAACATCTGGGGCATCAATCCCGAACACGACCGCTGGGATCTTCCGGATGGACAGATTCTGGTTATCGGTGAAGAGATTTTTGCGCAGTCACTTGCAGCTGCAATCAACGTGCTTGATTCAGAAGCTCGTCAAGGACTCCAAGCTTATGCCATCTGGCCGGACCCCGACAGAGGATTCCCAGAGAAAACGCTTGCGAAACTCATCCGCAAATCACGCTACATCATCGCCGATCCGCTTTATCAGACGATTCCGCATGATGAGGCGAAAAATACTTTTATCCCATTCCCTCACGAAGCGTATTCCGGCCGAATTTTCCGGAATGAGATTCCAAAGTTCGTCGGTCCTGATTTCGACGTCGCGGATTTGCTGAGATTCTAATTCTGAATACAAAGAATGTATGCGATGACAATAGTGTAGAGATGAATCTCTGCACTATTTTATTTCTCAAAACAATTTCTTTGGTTTATTTTGTGTACACGGCATATTTTTTATTGCACAGCACAAAATCAGGTGTATAATATAGTTATTCACTTACAAATTAACAAAGATTGTATATAGGTAAACATTAGGAGGAGAAGACATGAACAATCGTAAAGTAGGAATCATTGGTGTGGGCCACGTTGGTGCCCACGTTGCATATAGCTTGGCTATTCAGGGCATCGTCGACGAATTGGTGCTGGTAGACATCGATACGGCGCGTGTTTCCAGCGAATGCCAAGATTTATTAGACGCTCTGCCACACATGCCACATCGCACACGTGTAACCGTCGGGGACTACGAGGACTTAGCGGATTGCGATGTTATCGTCAACAGTGCTGGTCACATTGAGTTATTGCTTGGCTCCGAAGATCGTTCTCGCGAGCTACGATTCACCGTTCCGGCAGTTCGCACCTGGGTTGAGCGCGTCCGCAACAGCGGTTTCGACGGTGTTGTGCTCAGCATCAGCAACCCTTGCGATGTTGTCACAAGAGAGATTGCCAAAGGTCTCGGACTTCCGAAGGGTCGTGTCCTCGGTACCGGAACCGGCCTAGACTCCGCACGTCTGGTTACTCAGATTGTAAAGAAGACCAATGTGGATCCGAACTCCATTCAGGCATTCATGTTCGGTGAACACGGCAATTCGCAGTTTGCCGCTTGGTCCTGTGCCACGGTAAACGGTCTTCCGATTGACCTGATGGCAAAGCAAGACGAAGCATGGAATTTCGACCGCGACGAAGTAGAAGAACTCGGTCGTCACGGTGGCTGGGTCACCTTCAGCTGGAAGCATGCCACAGAGTATTCCATCGCTACCACTGCTGCGAGAATGGTAAAAGCAATTCTTCACGACGAGCACCTGCTGATGCCGGCCAGCGCAGAGCTGAACGGCGAATACAGACAGAAAGACGTCTACGCCGGCGTTCCTTGCATCATCGGTGCCAACGGTGTCGAACGCATTGTTGAGTATCCACTGACCGAAGAGGAGCTCTCGAAGTTCAACGACAGCTGCAACGCAATTCGCGCAAACATCGAGATTGCGGATTCTCTGTAGGCTAACTAGTTTGAATTAGCAACAAGATTGCCTCCAAAAATATTATTATCCATATATCAAAATGGGAAAGCAGTACAAACTGCTTTCCCTTTGTTTTATTTATATTGAATTTATAATTCTGCTTCTACGCCTTACTTCGCCGTCGCATTGTCCACGAGGTATTCTTCCACCATGTTCTTCAGGAAAGTCTCGCTCATGTTATTATTCTTCGCGTAATCTTCATAACTGTAACCGGTTGTCGACTTGAACTTCTTGTCGGTCATACCGATGCTCTCTTTGTACTGTTCAAGTCTTGACTTGTACTCACTGCTGCTTAGACTCAAGCCCTCCTTCTTGGCGATAGCATGAATCACCAGGCTGCTCTTTACCGAAGATTTCGCTGAGGACTTCACCATTTTCTTATACGACGAATCATCCAGTCCCATTGCCGACTTCAAGCTCGACAGATCCATTCCATACTGCGTTGCCATATTCTCATACTGCGTTTCCACAGATTCCTTCGCTGCCTTATACTGTTTGCTCGGATACTTCTTTACCTTCGAATCTTCGTTCACTTCCGAGAGAAGTGTGCTTCCAACGCTCTGCTTCTTCTGAGTTTCCAGAATTCCCTTGATGTACTTGCGATATTCCTTCTCCGTCGTGCAAGTCTTATTGGAATTCGACTTAATGAAGGACTTGGTCAGCTTCTTCTTGCTCGCATTCGAAAGTCTGCTATCAATCTCGGTCTGAACTTCTTTGTCCGTTACCTTGAGGTCCGACTTGCTGTATGTCTGCTTCGAATAGCTTCCGACCGTCACGTAGCTCTTATAACTAATGAATTTATAGCTGTCTCCGCGGAAAAGACCTGTGTCCACCCAATATGTCAAACCCACACAAATTGCCAGTACTAGAATCACGCTAGTCACGATGGTAAATACCTTGTGATGGTTATAAAACTTCTGCGCGCTGCTCTGGTAACGCTCTTCCTTGCGCTTTGCCTTCTCCAGCTGATACGCTTCTTGTTTCTTCTGCTTCTTCTGCGCCTTGTGTTCCGCCGGTGTCAGCTTCTTCTCCGGCTCTTTGTTCTTCCTACTCTTCTTGTCTGATAACTTCTTTGACATGATTACTCCTTCTATTGAAATAGTGATCCCCCCGGACCCATCTCATTCTCTAAATTAGTCATACCTTCTCCATTATACGCAAGTCCGAGCTTTTGCTCAAGATAAAAGCAGAATCGGAAGTATTGGGAGTTCCGATTCTGCTTACTTTTGACAAAAATAATTCCAATTCCACCGAAGCAAATGCTACTTCGATTCTTCTTCTATTCCGAGGTCACTCGGATTTACCGCCAGCACCCCCATCAAGCGCTCCGTATCATAAATCATCGGACTCTCCGCGCCGACCTGTTCAATCGTCTTGCGAACGTTTTTCATCTCTTCCGCAAATTCCTTGAACGCCGCCTCTGGAACGTTTCGATTGAGGAATAGCTGTTCAACCTGACGGTTAAATTTTGTCAATTCATCGGTCAGTTCCAGGAAATGCTCGAATTGATCGCTGTTCAGCGCATTCTGGAATTTCTGAAGATCGCGTTTCATATAATCAACGATGTCGCTCTCTCCATAGAATTTCCCCAGCATGATTGGATATGGTGCAACGCGGTGCAGATACATACCCTTGTTACGGCGTAGATTCAGCATGTATTTCACGCAGAAATCAGGTGCCAATTCAAATGTATAGACGTTGATGTACGCTGGATCCGATTTGATGTGCTTTGCGCCCAGTTGCTTGGCCATCATGTTGATCATATCACTGGCCACGCGATCGGTCGTGTAATTATTACTCATAACAACCCTCCTGTCTCTCTACTCTA
>CAVFWT010000052.1:0-14417 GCA_963626305.1 bacterium
AAGTACAACAATCCAGAATCGAGAACAAGAGTGATTGATGATTTGCCAGAAGAAACACTGAATGAAGTGAGAAGATATGCAGTAGAAATCTTCAAGGCGCTTGACTGCAGAGGCGTATCGCGCTGCGATTTCTTCTACAGCGAAGATGGAAGAATCGTTTTCAATGAAATCAATACATTGCCTGGATTTACAAACATCAGCATGTATCCACAACTGTGGGAGGCAATGGGAAAGAGTCAGACGGAACTGGTAGAGGAAATCATTCAGTTAGCACTGAAGGAGCATTCGAATAAATAATATAACCTATAGCACGCAAAATTGAGGATAAAAACCTTGAGATTGCGTGCTTTTACACATTAGAAAGAACGTCTCTTCAATTATTTGCGTAGTAAAATAAAAGGAAACTTTAATCAAATCATGGAACATGCTTTTATCGACCTGCACATTCATTCTACCGCATCGGATGGTACGACATCGCCTGAATACATCATCGATGTGGCGAGGGAAAGTGTGCGGAATGGACTGGCTCAGGGGGAGCTAACAGAAATACCAAAGAGAATAATTCTCGCATTGACCGATCATGATACGGTGAACGGCATCGAGGCGATTCAGAATGTAGCGAGGAATTATTCCGATGTGACAATCATTCCGGGGGTGGAAGTGTCTACAGCATATGGATGCGACAAATATGGAACGGATGAAATCCATATCCTCGGACTGAATATTGATTCGAAAGATGAAGCGTTGAATCGCGGACTCGAATTCTATCGTGACGGCCGTCGTCGTCGCAATCTCCGAATTCTTCAGAAATTCGATGAGCTTGGAATACACATTCCGGAGGAAGAACTGATTTCGAAGCCTGGCGAAGCGGTGGGAAGACCCCATATCGCACGCTGGCTCGTGAATCATGGCGAAGCGAAATCTATCAAAGATGCTTTTGACCGGTATCTCAATGTGGGGAAGATTTGTTACTTCGACCGAGAGAAGATTCCCCAGAAAGAATGCATTTCGATGATTCGGGGGGCAAACGGAATACCTGTTCTCGCGCACCCGATGCGCTACCGTTTCCTGAGTCGAGCGGAACTTGAAGCATTGATTGAGAAACTGATAGGTTATGGACTTCAGGGATTGGAGTGTTACTATACGCAGAATACGGAAGAGGAGACCGAATTCCTCGAAGGATTGGCGAAACGCTATGAACTGATTCGCACGGGCGGTTCGGATTATCACGGACGTCATAAGCCGGATAATCGATTGGGTCTTGGTTTTGGAAATCTCGGAAAGACGATGAACCGAATTCAGGTGGAACAAATTTTGAACCGTGATTAAATTTTGATTCATTTAAATACTGATTCAAGTTATGAAGTGGAGGAATTTGCAACGATGCAGTACGCAAACAATGCAGGTTACAACAAATTCTAACCTCGGAGAATATGCATTTGACGCGAAAGAGCGGTCACTGAAATAAATCAGTGACCGCTCTTTCATTCACTCTAATAAGGTAAAGATATAAAGGATAATAACGAAATACAAATATAAATGCTTACCTGTGGGCTGTCCATCGAAAATCGATATCCCACACAGTAGCCGATTTCCTTTATCAGATTATTCTTATTGAACTTATTCTTCTATTCTTCCATCATTTCCGGTGACGCAACGATGCAAGAACGCATGTCACTTTCCAACGCTTGGAGATTCTCCCCGAATTTGCGGAAATCATTCATCGTCGTATGAAGCATCTGATTTCGGCGTTCGATACGGTACTCATCAGTAATATCCGACAGATACCATTTGTCTGCCACATATCCCTTGTTGCCTGCTGTCAAAACCGGCTCGGTGTCAGAAATTGCACCGATGATAACGCCTGTCAAATCGGATTCCTTCTGACAGAACTCCGAAATGAATTCGGGAACCTTGCGGTATGTGGCGAGGCTGTTCTTCGGATTCGGGTCGCGATACGAGAAATAGGTCACCGTACCATCCGCATCGACGGACATGCCTGTGCCATACGCACCGCCAAGTACACGAACCTCATTCCAGAGATAGTCCATACTTACGAGCTTTGCCAGCACCGACCAGGAGCCGGAGTTCTCAATATTCTGCTGATTTAAATTGCCGACCATCGAGCTGTACGCAATCGGTGCAGGAATTGAGATAAAAGAAGGTTTCGCAGAGTCAACTATTTTCGAGTCTGCAGCATTATTGGAAAGATCTGCAGACATTGAAGCGAATTTTTCCTTCGAAGTAATCCTTGTATCAACGGACGTCAGTTCCTTGCGTAATAATTCTTTGATTCGATTTGCATAAGGTGCTTCTTTGTCATCTGATGTCATGGAGACAAAGAGGTTATCTGGGCAAAGAATCGCTTTGGAGATTTTCTTGCAAGTATTCTGCAAGTCTTGCAAGCTTGAAGAATTGCAGGTATTTGTGTCTTCAGGATCGATTGCTCGTGATGCCTCCAATGCAGCGACTTGGTTCGTTACCCATTCGATATATGCAGGACCTTCCGCGAGATTCATCAGCGCACCATTCTTCGAAATATGTGACTTTGCTTCCATCATCGCCATGGAGTGGCCATTCATGATGAGCTCTTGCTCCGCTAACTCCTGCTGTTGATAGAGAAGTTCGGCGATTTCGTCGCTCGCATCGAAATCTGTCTCCGCAAGAATCTCAAGCGCGAGCTCAATCGCTTCGGCTTCACGTTCGGCAAGATAGCTGATATCTACACGCATATAGACGCGAGACTCCTCGCTTACGACTGAAGTGATGTAGTCAAGGTACACACCCAAATGGCCGAGTCGGCGGTTCTTCTCACAATCGAGTTTGTTTTTATCCATGTGTAGAAGCGGAAGTTCTCCGTATAACCCGGTCGTGAATGAAAGTGCTGACATCGAAGATTCCAATTCTGGCGGAATCGGGAAGTACAGACGCAAGTAAGAAATACCGTTTGTCGTCTCGCGGTGCCAAAGTGTTCCGTCCGGAAGTGCATGACTATGTATCGCAATCGGATCTTTCGAAAGATCTTCGATATTCAGAACCGGGATGCACTTTAATATCTCGTCAGCATCTGGCGTCGATTGCCATTCTTTGAGTTGTTGCTCTTTGGCAGAAATTGCCGTACGCTCTTCATCGGTCATCTTCGAGAAGATGGCTTCCAAGCGTGCATTTTCTCTCTGATCTTGCTCCTCAAGATATGTTACCGATGGCTTCATCAGAATACTAGCGGTATGCGGATTCCGAATGAAGAATTCTTCCAGATACGAAGCGAATGTGCCATTCTCAATTTCCTGGTGAAGTTCTGCAAACATATCCTTAGTCTGGAAGCACTGCACCGGATTACCGCCGTAGAGCCACGTTGCAAGAATGTTGATTCCATTCATCACGCCCGAAGGATCTTCGCCATAATCGCGTTCTCTCGCTTGGAATTCTTGCTGACAGAGGAGAGCCTCCAGCTGTTCGGTGTCGAGACCAGTCTGCCGAATGCGAATCAATTCCTCGCGAATGATTTCCTCCAGTTCATCCCGCTTCGATGGATCCATGTTTCGAATCGTCAGAAGTACGGCTTGCTGGCGATACTCTTCCATTAGAGAAACCGTCACATCGCCGCACAACTCGCGTTCAAGCAATGCTCGCTTCAGCGGCGACGCGTTTGTTCCGGCGAGGTAATCGGCTAGGATGCGTGCTGCATAGAGTTTCTTCGGTTCATCGGTAGAGGCGATGACATACGAAAGCCCCAGATAGCCCGACAAATCCTCCTCGTCTTCTGCCGCAAATTCGTATTCAGCAGAACTCTGCACCGGTGTTTGTAGCGGTACAGTGAAGCAATCGGAACTCTTCGAATAATCGCCGAGGAACTCCTCATCGAGAATGTGAAGTGTTCTCTCCAGATTAACATTTCCGTCCAGCAGGATAAAAGCATTGCTTGGATGATAATACTTCCGATGAGCCGCACAGAAGTCACTGTAACTCAGTGTAACAATTGCTTCCGGGTCGCCACCCGATTCGTAAGAATAACAATTATCCGGGAATAGTTGCTTCGCGGTATATGTTGCAAGCAGGGAATCGACCGAGGAATGGTCGCCTTTCATTTCATTCAATACGACACCGTTGCAATACGGAACACCGTCCTCGATTTCGTAATGCCATCCTTCCTGCAAGAAGATGTTCTCGTTCTCGTGAACCATCGGATGCAATACGGCATCCATGTAGACACGAAGCAGATTCTCAAAATCCTTCTCGCTTCTGCTGGAAACAGGAAACATGGTTTTGTCAGGGAACGTCATCGCATTGAGGAATGTGTTCATCGAACTTTTCATCAGATGGACGAACGGTGCTTTGGCAGGGTAATTGTGCGAGCCCTGAAGAACGGAGTGTTCCAGGATGTGGAACACTCCCGTGTTGTCTTTCGGCGTTGTACAGAAGGTGATAGAGAATGTCTTGTTATCATCGCCATTCTGTAGCCACCCCAGGCGAGCACCGGTTGCCCGGTGCTCCATTTCGTAGAACACGGAATCAATTTCAGGAAGATTCGTAATCTTCTTTAGTTCAAAACCGTAAATACAATCACTAATTTTCATTCTTTTCTTCCTCTAGGATTTCTTCGAGACACTTTGCAACCGCTTTCGAAAGTTCGTTCGGGCAAGAATTTCCACCGTGACATGTGATGCCACGGGTTCTGCGGATGACGTCTTCCGCTTTCATGCCTTCGCAAAGAGACATTACAGCATGACTGTTGCCGTCGCAACCGCCTACAATCTCTACATTCCAAATGCGGCCGTCGATATAATCGAAGCGAATTTCGTCGGCACATACAATATCGTCTGTCTTAAAAACATAATGCTTATCCATTTGTGTAACTCCTTTGTTAATCTTGTTATTGTTTCTTTATAATTATTGCTCTGTGACCTGCAAGTTGCAGAATGTGGTGTACATTTCGTTGGCTCCGTACAGTGAGTCGTGAGATCCGCTGCCGATGACCTTGCCGTGATCCAATACGATGATGTGGTCGGCATGTTTGATTTCGTTCATGCTGTGGCTGACGATAACCGAGGTGCGACCTTCCATTTCCTTGCGAAGAGATGCGCGAACCGACTCGGAAGTCTTCGTATCGAGGCTGCTGACCGCTTCATCGAGAAGCAAGTAATCCGGCTGACAGATAATCGTGCGAGCAATAGCGATACGTTGACGTTCGCCACCAGAGAGCTTTCCACCGATTTCGCCGACTTGTGTTTCGAGGCCGTCTGGAAGCTGCTGTACGAATTCTTTCATGCAAGCTTTGTCCAGAGCTTGATACAGAACTTCTTCCGATGGAATCTGATCCAGACCGAAAGCGATATTCTCCGCCAAGCTAGACGAGAGAAGTGGACTGTTCTGCTGAATGTAACCGAATGCGTTTCGCCATTCGCCAAGGTGAATGGATTCAATCGGGCAATCGCCGAAGGAAATCGATCCGCTTGTTGGTGTGTAGAAACGTTCGAGCAATTTGAGGACAGTGGTCTTACCGGCACCACTCGGACCAATGATGGCAGTTGTTTTACCCTTCGGAATTGTAAAGCTGACGTCGTCGAGGATAACATGGTCGCCGTATGCGAAGGAGACATTCTCGAAGTGAATATCGGCATCCGGCAAGGCAAATGATTTCTCGGATTCCATCTCTTCGTCCGGCAGGGCAATAATGCGGCTGGCTTCTTTCGTCATACCCTCGACTTCACGAATCGTTTCGTAGCACATAATCGGCTGCACGATGTACACCGGAATGATTTCCATGTACATGACGAGCGTAACGAGGTCGTCGGTGCCAATCAAGTGTTTCGCCGACAGGTAACCACCGTATACGAGAAGAATCAGCTTACAGAATGCCGCAACTGAATATTCCAGTGGTTGCACAATAATCTGCACTTTCGCTACCTTCTTATCTTTGAGGTAGAGGGTTTCAGTACAATCTTTTGCTGAAGTGACTTCTTTGTTTTCTGTTCCAAGGCTCTTAATCAGTTTGATGTTGAAGAGGCGCTCTGCAACGTAGTTGGTCAGCTTCGAGTATGCACCCTGGCGTTCGTGATTTGCACGGCTGACAAGACGACCGGTGGCAAAGCATACGCCAATTCCCCATGGAATAATAATCAGAAGGAACAGGCAGAGATTGTGCGCAATTCCCCAGACGATTACCAGCGAAAGCGCGAGGGTATAAATCATGGAGAACATCTGAATCAGGTAGAAAATCAGATAGCTGACCTGAGAGGTATCCATGGTTACACGGGAAATCAGGGAAGATGGATTCATTTCCTGATAGCGTGCCATCGGCAGATGAATCAACTTCGTGCTGATTCGCTGTTGTAAATTCCGGTCGGTTAAGTTCGTAATCCAGCCCTGGAAGAGTGCCAGAAGCACCGTCGCAAAACCAGAAAGAATGGTTACCCATACGTATGTGCGGATGAGCTTATTGTCGAAAATTTTTCCATTCGTGATATCGCCGGCAACAGACGGAAGCGTCGCCGTAATACTGGAAAGAATGAGGGTCACAATTACATAGAGAACGCATTTGCCCCATGGCAAATGGGCTTCTTTGAGCAAATTCAAGAATCGTTTCATTATGCCATCTCCTCCTTTCGCAGCTGTTTTTCATACATCGAACGATACAGTCCATCTTGCTGAATGAGTTCTTCATGCGTCCCGATACCGCTCACGGCACCTTCCGCCATGACGACAATCTGGTCCGCACGCGTAATCATGTTCAGCTTGTGGGCAACCGAAACTACTGTCTGTTTGCCCTTGAGATTTTCGATGGCCTGGAAGATGCTGTGTTCTGTAAGCGCATCCAGATTCGACGTAATCTCATCAAGTAAAAGCAGCTTCGGTTTCGTCAGAAGCGTCCGAGCAACGCTGATGCGTTGTTTCTGCCCACCCGAGAGGAACGAGCCTTCTTCGCCAACTTGCGTATCAAGGCCTTCCGGAAGTTCATTTACAATTGCGTCGAGTCCAAGACAATGGAGTTCTTCCATGAGTGCTTCATCATCGATATTTTCCGGAAGTGCATAGGTCAAGTTGTCACGTACGGTTCCTTCCATAATCCAAGCATCTTGCGTGACGTAACCGATTTCGTTTCGCCAAGAGCGGAGCGTGTAATCGGAAATGTTCGATTCGCCGAGTTTGATTTTACCGTCGCATGGTTCGTAGAAGCGCTCCAGAAGATTCAAGATGGTCGTCTTTCCGGCACCCGATAGGCCAACAATGGCAGTGTGCTGACCTTGTGGAATTGAGAAAGAAACATCGCGGAGAATCGGTTTTGTCTCGTACTGGAAGGAGACGTTTTCAAGCTGAATGTCGCCACTGAGCGACTGAAGTTCCTCGCCGTCGTCGTAGTGATCCTCTTCTTCGCAGACCAGTTCGGAAATTCTTCTCATCGCACCTTGCGCAACTTTGAGGTCGTCCCAAACTGCCATCAGGGAATCCACGCAGCCAGTTAGGTTGGTGGAATACATATAGAATGCCACCCAGACACTGACGGTGATGACCTTATGGCGAATAAGGTAAATACCGAAGAGAATGACAATCAAGGATTCTACAACTTCCAAAATCGTGGAAATTGCAGAGAACGCATTGCCAATCCAGGTGATTTTCATCTTTGCTTTGTAGAGCTCTTGTGTCTTCGTGCGGCTCTGCTCGGTCGCCTTTGCTTCTTGAACAAATACTTTTATCAAAGGGACGTTCGTGAGAATTTCCGCAATGCTTCCGGTGAGAAGCGCCACCTTGAGCTGGAGCCGATCGTTCAGGGAGAAATCGATTCGCCCTTTGACGATGCCGATGATAACGATAATCGGGACAATAACCATTTCGGCGGCGACGAGGTGCCAATCGTATTTCAGAAGGATGACCATCGTGCCGATGAGCGTGTACGTGTTGGAGACGATTCCGGAGATATCGTCCGTCAGGAAATTGCTCATCAGGGACGTATCCTCGGTCTCACGGCTGATAAGTTCGGAGCTGCCGTTACGGTCGAAGAATCCCATTGGAAGCTTGATCATCTTCTTCCACACAGAGTTGCGGAAGCGCATGGATATATTTGCATTTACAATCTGACAGACCACTTGATATGCCATATCCATGATGGCGCCACCGAACAATACGAGGATTGTTGCGATGATGATTTTGGCACTAAAATTTCCGGCGGTAATCTGTTCCGTGTAGGAAGGGAACATCAAGTTGAGTTGCGATACCCCAAGGCCCGCTGCGACACAGAGAATAATCTGGAAATAGGGCAATTTGGTGTCGCGAATTAACGCCAGAAACGGTTGCCAATTCTGTTTCTTTGTTTTGCCCATTATTCAACAACCTCCACCGTGAAGCGATCATCGTAATATTCGGTTTCGAGGTTCTGAAGATATTCCACCTTCTGCTGGTTCAAGAAATCCTCAAGAGACATCTGTTCCATCAGTTCCTCCGCAGACATACGGTCGTTCGCACTCATCTGAATGAACTCCTTGTAATCGGCTTCCGACCAGGAAACACCATTTTCTTTGACCAGTGCATCCGCGATTGCAAAAATCTGAATCTGATTCTCAACCTGCTTCTTCATCTCCACTTTCGCATCATCCATCGTCTTCGTGTGATACAGATGCAGCAGTAGATTCTCGAATTCTTCTTCTGTCTCGGTACCTTCCTGGAAGTCATTGAACATCTCTTCATATAGATTCTCGACTTCGTTTGGCTCGAATTCAAACTCGGAATTTGCAACGAGCTGACGGTTTACGAGCGTGCAGAGGGCAGCCTGTTTCTTTTCCTTATCTTCTTCAATCAGCTGCGCCTTCACGAATTCGGTGTAATCATCCACCGTATTCATGTCTTCCATGTCCAGCTTCTGAACGAGTTCATCCGTCAATTTCGGAGATACACGGCGCTTGATCGAAAGAATCGTTACGTCTACATTATTTCCGTCTAGTTGACATGAAACAGTTTCACCCAGTTTGTGGCCAATCAATTCCTGCTCCAGTGCTTTATCGAAGAGGCGACGTCCCACCCGAAAATACGTACATTCCGATGCAAGCCACGGCTTGTCACTGTCGATGCGTGCTGAGATGATGTCGTTCTGAACAATCGGACCATCCTGTGCTTCAATCGTCAGAAAGCGGTCCGCCGCCTCCTGCAGTCCTTCATCAATTTTTCGCTGCTTAATCTTAATCTGGAAAAGTTGCGGTGGAAGTTCTGCCTTCCGATAATCAAATACTTTCGTTGCCTTAGCCATTTCCTAATACTCCTTTATGTGTTCTGTGGATTGCTGTAATGCGATTTTGTGAGAAACAACGTGCAATTTTGTCTTGCGACCTTGTTGGCATTACACAACAATCTACCTAATTATATGTTGCTCACTATAACATGATTCGGACTCCTAAGAAGTACACTTTGCGGATTTCGGACAAATGAATGCAGATTTCGGTTGTGCAGATCTCCGTGATGCAAAATTATCCGCAAGATAATCCTTTGCTAAAACAAAAAACGCACCTTACGGTGCGTTTAATTCGTCAAATCATTGCTATCCCGCGGAAGCAGGACTTGAGAAATTTGCTTTTAGACTAGGCGAAAGCCATCGAAGGGTAAGCGAAGAATATCACGCCTTGTGTCTAGTACAGCTTCATCGGAATTCGCGCAATCATGTGAATGGTATGCCCATCAAATTCCGGGTAGAGGGCACCACTATATTTTTCAGCGATGCGGTTCGCATTTGCAAGACCGAGCCCCTCGTGCTTCGGCTTCGTGCTGTAACCCGGCGTAAATATCTCACGCATTTCGTCAGCAGTTTGATGGCAATAGTTGCTCACCTTAATCATATTGTTATTGCCACGCTTGATGATTAACAGCTGAATCACGCGGCTTCCTTCCGTGTGAGCGTCGAGCTCGTCGATGGCATTCTGAATCAGGTTACCCAGTAGCGTGTTCATCTCGTAGACCGAACAAGGAATGTGGCTCAGATTATCGTGAATTTCTACATCGAGGCGCAGCCCTTTCTGGCGAGCCATCTCCTGGAATGTGTTGAGCAGGGCGCTAATTGCTGGATTGGCAAGCGGCAAGACATCATTGCTGCTCTGGACAATCGAGAGCATGCTGCTGATGTATTCTTTGCAAGGTTCGTACTGTTCCTTGGAAATCATGCCATACACCGTCTGCATGTGGAAGTTGAAATCGTGACGCTGGGAACGGATGATGCCCATAAAGTTAAGGAGCTCCGCTTGGTATTGCTTGTCCATCACATTCTCCACGTGCTCCTTCATCGCGCGGACCAGACGACCGAGCATGAAGCAGAGCGAAATGAGAATGACGATATTAAATAGCAGAATCGGTACAATCCAAAGTGTGCTGTTCATCAGTACATAGATGTTCCAAAGCAAGAGAATGATTGGACCGAGAAACAACGAGATAACAAGTCCCGTGAGATTCTTTCGCTGCTCGCGGTTCAGGACGAGGTCTTCACTGAAAATAGAAAAACGTTGATCCCAGAGTGGCGACACTAACACATAGAGAAGCACACCGGGGATGAGGAGCATAATTCCTTCCAGTTTGAAACATGCAATCATCTGTTGTCCGATGAGACAGACGAGCAAATAAATTATGGCGGAAACGAAAGATGGAATCCACTTGCGATTCGAAAGAATGAGTAGGTATCCCAGCACAACGATGGCGTATAGAATGCTCACGAAGAATTCCGTCCGGTGCGGAGGCATTTTCTCGCAGAGGAAAATCAGAAATGCGCTGAGAATCCATGCAGCGAAGGCACGCGATGCACTCTTAAGGCGAGGCTCGCCCATCAGGCGCAGCGCTGTCCACATTGCGGAATATCCAATCAATCCGGCAGACAGCATCATCATAATACTTGGAGCCCCCTTTCGCACAGCAAGTTCTCAAGTTTGGCTTTTCGGTCACGGCTAAGGGGAAGCGTGTTCGGAATCCCTTTGAGCTTCAGCTGGAAGGTTCGTTTAAACATATCTGGTTGAATGGCTTCAATCAACTCCACGTTCACGACAACCGATTGATGGCTGCGGAAGAATCCGTACTCTTCAAAGATGAGCGCAAGCTTCTTGAGGCTTTCTGATGTGTAGAATTCCCGCTGATCACGGCACACCACGTGGACGCGGCGTCCGGAATTCTCCATGTATGCCACTTCGTCCGTACGAAGAATTTCGAGCTGACCATTTACGTGAATACCCACCTGTCGCACGTGTTGTCCCATCGAGTCCGCAGAGGCTTTCTTGCGTTCCGCCATCTCGAGGACATGTTCCAGCCTTGAGATGCTGATTGGTTTCGATAAGAACGACAGCGGCTGGTAATCATAACCGCTGAGTGCATACTCAACGTGCCCGGTCAAAAATACATACATCACCTCAGGAAATTCCCGATAGATGCAATTGGCAGTTTCGAAGCCATCCATTTCATCCATCTCAATATCCAAGAATACCAAATCTACTTTCGAATGGCGCAAGAAATCAACGGCTTCATTACCCGAAGCCGCTGTTCCGACAATCGTTACATCAAATTGTTGCAATGCACTTGCGGTGATTTCTCGAGAAATTGCATCATCGTCGACAATCAAGACATGAAGCATGATGTGGGAATCTCCTTTGTTCTGTTCGTGTGGCAATAGTGTTTGCTACATATTATACATCGGAATGTGCTAGAAATGCGAGTGAAACTGTCCGTTGAAGTCATGCAGCAGAATTAACTGGAAGTGTTTCCTTCAAAAAAATTTGAAGGTTTTGGACGGAGTTCTTTAAGTGGTAAATGTATGCTTGTAAAGTTGCAATTCGATAGTTGCTAATAATTGGATTTTCCGTATACAGCTTAAAATCATAAATGATAAGAGTAGAAATTCCATCTAAACAATTCGTAAAACTATTCCAATCATCTAAATTGTCAATTTTGTTATCTAAATATTCAAGTGACACTTTGCGATGTATTTCGTTGTTAAAATCCAAGATACAAGGACTTATTCCAGCATATGGAATAAAATCCAACGTTTTCGTGTAACGAGGAAGATTGGCGAGATCTATGGATTTGTAGTCACAGTTCAACAAGAACTTTTGATAGATGTAATTCTTCATACCTGCTCACTTAAAAAGACATCTATTTCCCAGAATGTTTGAGCCTCTAATGCAGTGCGAAGGGAATATAGAATAGTTTGACATCCGTATACTTCTGCTTCATCCGCTGCTTTTTTTAATTGATTTTCTGCTATACGAATCGCTCTTGGAATATCTTCTAGATTAAGACGCTCGTCTTCACAACGTGCGATAATAATCCCGAAAGCTTTATGAAATTTATCAAATAGGCCATTCTGCTTTCGTAACTGATTATATTCTAATTCACTCAATTTGAACGTCCGGACATTTGGCATGCCTTCCTGATAATTTTCAAATTCTTGTATTCCAAGACGGTTTAATGGAACATTTATGTAATATAAGAACATGATAGACCTACTTTCTTTTTTTGATAATAAAATGTGTGACGCGTTCATATTCATCTTTGGAACGTCCTATAATTTTACCGTGTTCATTTACCTTATTATGGGCGTCATTACCATCTTGATCTAGATACTGGCGCCTGCGCGTATTTTTTGTAAGATCTTGAATTCGAATATATCCACTGATATCAGCGACAACTGCCCGTGTACCATCTTCACTGTAATATATTATCTTTCCGTTTTCAATTATTGGACTTGAATTAGGCGCAATACGTGCAACGATTTCATTGATATCAACTGTTTCCCAGTTCGCCCCATATGTTTCCTTACGGGAATATCCATCCTGAATTAAATCGGCAATTACAGAATCGGTAATTGCTTCGTGCTTTTGCTGCATTACGGTGTTGCTGTATTCATCTTTAACATCTGACATTATAGAATCTCCTTTCCGCGAGAAACGCTTTGAAAATCAGGAAATCTTCTGTAAGGAATTAAAAATTCATTGAGAATCTTTATGTATTCCTCGTGAAGTTTTCCATAGTAAATTAGCATATGTGGATTGGTAAGTATCAATTTTGTACGAAGATATATTTTATTGACTTCCACGTTACCTTTTGCACATCCAAGACTTCCTACTACATAACAACAATCTGTTGGATACGTTTGTAAAACATCAAATGTTTCGAAATTTCCAGTTCTGAAATTTGGCATGATTTTGATTCCATGTATCGCAAGGTATGCATCTGCAAGTCTACTTAGAAGTAAATTGAAACGTTGTAGTTCAATCGGCCAGTTAATACGCGGACTTAAATCAAAACCACCCACACCTAAAAACTGTTTGTATTTCGGGATGTCTTTATCTAATGAAAACAATCTGGGGTAAATGTCTTCATCTTTGGAAAATGATACGAGCAAAGTCCGCGATTTATCTTTCGATGCATAAGCTTGTCGGAACGGCAGAATTTGTTCAGGAATTTCCTTTAAAAGCATATCCTCCGTGAAAATAGGGTATCCATTTTCAGTAAAAAGAATTCCCTCTGCTTTGAGATAATTCGTTAGATTGTTTGCAAGTTCAAATAGTTTCATTTTGAACTCCTTTCCGTAAAATTTATTATTAAAATAGAGATATTTTAAGATTTTTATCCTTATATCGAAGCCTAGCATTTTTGATGGACCGGTTTCGCCCCCAAAGAAAATCAAGAAAGAAGTTATGCAGAAGTATTTACTTCGATGGAGTATAATAAGAACAACAGACACAAGAAAATTCTCAGGAGGAACCGAATGGACATCCAGAATCTGATTCCATCAACTGCAATCAAAATCTTATCCACGCTGAACGAAGCGGGATACGAATCATATCTTGTGGGCGGTGCCGTTCGCGATCTCATTCTTGACAGGAAGCCGGGCGATTACGACATCACAACGAATGCACGCCCTGATGAGATAGAAGAAGTTTTTGCGGATTATGCAACCCTCGAAATCGGCAAAGCGCACGGAACCATTGGGGTAGTGATGGATCATCAACTCTATGAAGTGACGACTTACCGAATCGATGGTGAATATTCTGACAGCCGTCATCCCGATGACGTGCGGTTCACAACGTCCCTGATGGAAGACTTAAAACGCCGTGATTTCACCATCAATGCCATCGCAATGGATGTGCATGGAAATATTACCGGTGCAGAGGGGTATTCCGACGACCTGGAGCGCGGAGTGATTCGTGCAGTCGGAAATCCGGCAAAGCGATTCCAGGAAGATGCCCTTCGAATCATGCGAGGCATTCGCTTTGCATCGCAGCTCGATTTCGAGATAGAACCGGGATCTGCGGCAGCCATTCACGAGAACCGCGAGCTGCTTCGGAACATCGCACCGGAACGAATCCAGCAAGAACTGAACAAGCTCCTGTGTGGCACAAGCCCGATGCCAATCTTGCGTGATTACCGCGATGTCGTAGCTGTAATCATCCCGGAAC
>CAVFWT010000053.1:0-14096 GCA_963626305.1 bacterium
ACCAGGAACGCTACCATCGGTTCCAGACCGAAGCTAACGCTCTTCGCGCCTCGAATGTACTCCATCAGAATATCATCACAGAGCTTCTCCAGCAGAGTGAATGTTCCTGTTTTTTCCATCGACACACTTCCCTGTTCAATCGCTTCATGAATGTCGAAGCGTTCAAAACGAGCAGCGACTTGCTTCAAGTCTTCATCGTATGCGCGGATGAAGGTCTGAAGGTCAATATTTCCTCCTGGCAAATATACATTGCTGAAGTAAGAGGAAGGCTGCCCCATCTTGCGAACGCGGGCAAAGGTCTTCAGGTTAATCGTATCGATCCACAGTCTGACATATCCCTGTACAAAAGCATTCTTGGATTTCTCAGCACACTCCGAGATTTCCTGGTAGCAATATTTGTCACAGATGAAATCAATGACCTGCGGATCCTTAGTTCTTGCATGATTGTCGATTGCTTCGTCCAGAGCTTTTCCCATGTTCTCGGTCAGCTGGGTCTTATCCCTCTCGTTGACGATTTTCGCGATGTCCGTTACCGGAATCGTGCCGTTCGCCATCAGGATGTCGTCCCGCTTGATACCGAGCGATTCTGCTTTTAACAAGACTTTGATATTGTGATAATCCATTGGATAAAAGAAGATGTTGAAGAGCGCCTCATTCTTGGAAAGTTCTTTGATTTCCTCGAAGAGGTCCGTCTCAGCCTGCTTCAATACCTCTGTATAATTATCTGCCTTGATCGCATTGCCTTCTGCACCGTAACCAGCGTCCTGCAAGACTTTGAAAATATCGTCGATATTTTTAGATTCTGTCATAGTGCGAAACTGTTCTCCGCTCAAGAGTTTCTTCTCCATACCGCGGATTCTAGCTGTCGCAAATATGTAATCAGTTCCCAAAATATGCGCCTCCTTTCTGGTTATTTTCGTTACATTTGGCTATTTAAAAAGCTCTTTCGCAATAGTCGAAGTGAGTTCCGACTTTGCGTTCTCCAGAAGTTTCTCTAAGGATGCGTTATAGGAAATGTTTCCTTCCTTGAGAATGCATCCGCCTTCGATATCGGCAGTTTCATCCGATACTTTGAGGCTGGTGCCTGCCAGCGCATCCTGAAGTGCGCTGCCAATGCGTTCTTTGTCCTTGCTGTTCAGGAGTACTTCACAATCTTTGTCCTTGAAGTCCTCAATCTGATCCACAACGAACTGAACGTACTGCGGAGTTTCCAGGTTCTGAATTTTATCCTTTGCAGTCTGGAAGCACTTGTCAATCAGCTCCTGCTTCGCGCTGAGCTGCATCTTTCTTGCTTCCAAAGCGGCTACCGAAGCTCTTCTTTCCTTCAGTGTTTCTGCTGCTTTTGCAGCTTCCGCCTGACGCTTTGCGATGACGTCGTCCGCTTTCTGCTTCGCTTCGTCAAGAGCACTTGCCTTGACTGCTTCTGCCTGGGTCCGCTGAGCTTCTGAGTAGGACTTTGCCTCACTCAGTATTCTTTCAGTGATGGACTCTATACTCATTTGTCATCGTTCCTTTCTATATACTTTCGAGTTTCAACAATTGGTTTTAGCCAACTGTGATTCCGTTGTACATAAGGAAGGACATGATGAATGCCAGGATAGCGTAGGTCTCAACCATTACTGCGTAGATGATTGCGTTACCCAGTGTGCCATCCTTCTTAGAAATCAGCATGATACCAGATGCTGCAGCCTTACCCTGGGAGATACCGGAGATGATACCAACAACACCGATTGGAACTCCAGCGAACAGGAATGCAAGACCCTGCTCAACAGACAGAGAAGACAGTGTGCCACCGAGAATTCCGATCTTTGTCAGAATCATGATAGCGATTACCATTCCATAAATACCCTGTGTACCAGGCAGAGCCTGCAGTACCAGAGTCGAACCGAAGCTTACGCCGTCGCCGGACATAACGCCGTCAGCTGCCTCACCGGCAATACCAACACCAAGAGCACTTCCTACACCTGCGCAAGTAGCTACTGCTGCGCCCAATATTGCTAATGCTAAACCTAAAGTCATTTTACTTAACCTCCTCAACTACGTTGATATATTTCGTTTCTTTGTCAAACGGTTCGAATTGACGACCGCCGCCTTCATAGAATCTTCCGAAGAACTCTACATACTGCAATCTGCAGGAGTGTACGAACGCACCCAGTGCATTAATCGAGAAGTTCAGCGCGTGACCGAGAAGGCCAACAACGAGGAACATCACGACTCCTACAACGCCCTTACCGCCCATGGATGCCAGGAAGTTGAATACCTGTGCAATCGAGGTGGATGCAAGTCCCAGACCGAGAAGTCTGGAGTAAGATAGAATATCGGACAAGTTTCCGGTGATTCCACTGTACAGGTCCCAGATACCGAGACCTTTGCTGATTCCCTTATTAGTGATGAACGGCAGAATGAATGCCATTGCGACACCGACAATTGCCATCCACTTACCGATTCCCGGTGCGGATGGAGATACCTGGCTTCCGAAGAGAAGCAGGATGAGTCCCAGCACGATGAGATACCAAGCAAGAACATCCTTGCAAGCTTCCAAGTACTGATGTGCCTTAATCTGTTCGTATGCCTTGATTCCCATGCCGACGAACAGGTGAACAACACCGAGTCCGCAGGAGAATACCAAGAAAATCATCGGTTCCTTCGCTGGGTCGAGCCAGAGCGGATTGATGGTAATGGTTTTATCAAAGAATGTACTTGCCACTACCGGAATCAAGTCGCCGAAGAAACTTCCGAACATGATTCCCCAGAAGATACTGGAGAAGCCACTGTAGAACAGTACTTTCATCAGCTTGTATGCACTGCCTTCATAGAGCTTTCCTTTGTGAATTGCGATCCATGTTCCGATTACCAGAAGCAATCCATAGCCGACATCTCCGAACATAATTCCGAAGAATATGATGTAGAAGATGGCGAAAATCGATGTTGGATCGACTTCGTGGAAGTTCGGCAGCGAGTACATGCCAGTGATGAATTCAATTGGCGTGAAGAACTTGTTATGCTTCAACTGAACAGGAACATCCTCTTCGTCTTCTGCCGGTTCTTCCGTCTCGAAATAGCACGTGTACTTCTGAAGCAATGCATCTAGTTTGCTCTCTGCTGCTTCCGGTACCCATCCATCAAATGTGAATGCGGTCTCCGTGTTCAGCAATTTGCTTCGAACCTTCGCTTCGTCTCTGCGAACGATATTGATATCGTGAAGATATTCAATATCTTCCTGAGCTTTCGCGTAGGATTTGATTTCTTCTATTAAATTGTCTTTTGTCTGAGCAAGTTCTTCCAAGTGCTTATCTGCTTGGACGATGTTCTCCTCAACCGTACCGGTCAAGGTTCCGAGCGATGCATTACTGTAACCATTCGCTTTCGCGATTTCCATTACGGCATCTTCATCCTCCTTAAAGAACCAGAAGCTGAGATACTTCTGCTGGGCATCTGCGCCCAGTTCTTCCACCTCGCACTCGTACCCTTCGGAAGCAAGTTGCTCTTTGATTTTCTCGCTATCTGCTGTTGGTGGGATGACACCCAGACAGAGTTTCAATCTCTCCGTCTCCGTCTCATCCAACGGAAGCTTATAGCCTGTCCAAGGTGCTAGCGAAGCTTTCAACGCTACTGTTGCATTCTCTTCAGCGTAAGCATCCTGCAGTCGGTTGTTTAAACCGATGATGTCTTCCGCCTCCTTCTCAAAGCTCTCGACTTGTGCGACTTTCTCCTCGTATTCAGCACGAGAAACAATCTTTCTTCGGCCGAACATCGGAACTTCGAGTTTTGAATGCTCTGCCAGGATGCTGCGTGCACTTACCGCTTTCGAAATCCATTCATCGTATTTCGCAACGGTTTCTTCGTCACCATCCCGAACAACCAGTTTGCTCCAGTCTTCGTCTTGCAGCTTGACGGATCCGTCCGTGATTTCCACCACGCCGAAATTCATCAAGTCTTTGATCAGCTGTTTCTTCTCGTCGTTAATTCCTATAACAGATAGTTTCTTCATTTTAACTATTGCCATAAGAACCCACTACCTTTCCGACGATACTGTCCACTACGCTGTCAAAATCAGCTTGGGCATTCTCTTTGATCTTCTCACAGGACGCTTTCTCTTCGGCAATCTTCTTATCGTAGATTGCTGAAGCTTCCGTCTCTGCTTCCTCAATCGCTTTCTTGTAAGCGGCTTCCGCATCCTTAGCTGCCTGATCGAGCAACTCTCGTGCCTTGCGCTTGCCGTCAGCGATGATTTCCGAAGCTTCATCGTCCGCCGATTTCTTTAATCGTTCGGCTTCTAATTCGGCTTCGCGTACCTTCTCAATACCTACTATCGACATAAGCACTTCCTTTCTGCCCAACCCCGATAAGGTTAGACGTAATCTGTATCCCGATTATATCACCCGTTTTCTGCAAACTCAAACCGCGTAAAATCCCTATTTTCGCGGTTTTTGAGATAAATTTAACATTGGTAATGTGCATATTAAATTTAGTTAAACAGGTAAATGCTGGATGATAAAAGCATGAATACAACCATGATTATGCCCAACAATAAAGCCAAAACACGGCTAACTACAGTCAGTCTACCGCGGTTTGTCGCAAAACCTGTTGGAGCACTTTTCTTGTTTCCACCCTTTTCTTTTTTCTTTGAAGCCAACCATTTACTCCTTTCTGTATAAATACATCAAAAGCACTAATTAATTTGTCAAATTTAACTATTTTTTCTGCATTGCTTAAAAAAAATACCTATCCTCTCCGCTCCGGAAAATTTTAACCGCGAAAAGTGACCATATTAGCAGTGCGTGTATTGTCATTTCAAACCGCTCATTTGCTCACCGTACACAGCCTCCCGTCGCATCGAGATGACAAGCTCAAATTAGTGTAAAACAAGATTTGTCTGTTATTATACTCCCGAGTTAAGTAAAATTCAAACCATAAAGTGAGACTTATCTAACGAAAAAAATTGAACGGTTCCTTTAAACTATTTAGAGAAAAAAAAGGTTGACCACACGTAATTTTGTTACAAAATTCTATTTTCGTTTCCTTCTAAACGCTTTAGAAATAAGGCTCTTTACTGGGACGAAAATTCAAAATCCCGCGCGAAAGTTCGTTAGTAAATTATTTAAATGTTTTGTTAAAAGAACAATTATGTCGGTTCTATGAACGTCGTGTGAACAATCAAAGCACAGAGAAGCCCCCGACACATTCGAAGCAGTCTATTAGCATAAAAAAAAGAAACTGATGTGACTACACCAGTTTCTCTCTTTATGTTTCTATTTCACATGTCACTTTTTTTGTATGATGGGTTCGCTAGAACGATTACCAGAACAAGCCTTTCTTCTGATATTCTTCGCTTTCCATCCCTTCTAACTTATAACCCACTTTCTTCAGTGCCATCTGAAGTTCTACGCGTGGAATATCTTCCTCCGCGATGATAACGCTCTCGCCTTTAGTATGAGAGGATTTTACTTTCTTCACTTTAAAATTCTTGCGAATCAGGTCGTTAATGTGAGTTTCACACATTCCGCACTGCATTCCGTCAATTTTGGCCGTGATCTTACGCATGGATATACCTCCTTTTACCAGTCAAGTAGAATTCCCCGGTATGAATACCGGGGAATTTGTCGCGTTATTTATGGCAATGTCCGTTTTCGTGAGAACACATCGAGCAGGACGAACAGTCGAAACCGCAGGATTTGTGTCCCGCCTTCTTCTGACGAATCAGGTAGCGAATAATCACGATACACAATACCGCAACAACGAGACAAACAATAATGTCGATTCCTTTCACAGTTATTACCTCCTTCTATCTCGGCTACTTAAAGAAGCCGATAATAATCCGAATAGCAATCACCATTATGACGGCTATTGCGGAAAGAACAATAATATCTACGCTGTTAAGTGCCATTATTTTTCCTTCTATATATTATTTTTAAAGAGATTGCGATTAGTTGTTAGCAAGCTGTCTTTCCATCTCTGCACGCTTCTTCTTATTCGGATCTGGACGGAAGAGCAGGTACAGTACGAACGCCAGGATAACGAGAGCAAATACTGTTGCCATGCTGAATGCAACCTGACCCAGAAGCAGTCCGCCAATCTGATAGATAATCAGAGCAACGCAGTATGCGCTGACATTCTGGAAGATTACAGAGTACCAGAAGAATGCACGATTGTTCAGTTCCTTTGCGGAGGAAGACAGAGCTGCCAGGCAAGGGGAATCGAACAGGTTGAATACCATGAAGGAGAATGCTGCCATCATGGATGGGAAGAATGCATCAAACTGCGCACGGAAGTTTGCAGAGTATTCTTCGATTTCGCCAAGGCCGGAGAGTACACCCATTGTGGATACGATACCTTCCTTTGCAACGAAGCCGGACAGAGACGAAGCAACTGCCTGCCATGTTCCGAAGCCGAGTGGTGCGAAAATGAATGCCAGTGCTCCACCGATTGTAGCCAGCAGAGAATCAGCAGACTCAACCATGCCGAAGCTACCGTTCTTAAATCCGAATGCACCGAGGAACCACATTACTACGCAGCATACGAACAGGATTGTACCAGCCTTCTTGAGGAATGCCCATACTCTTTCCCATACGCTCAGCAGTACACCCTTAGCGGATGGTGCGTGATAAGCTGGAAGCTCCATAACGAATGGTGCTGGTTCGCCAGCAAATGCTTTTGTCTTCTTCAGGATGATGCAGTACACAATTACCAGGCCAATCCCCAGGAAGTACATAGCTGGAGCCATCCACCATACACCCCCAGTCATGTATCCAGCGATTGTAGCGATTACTGGCAGCTTAGCACCGCAAGGGATTGTGGTTGTTGTCATCATGGTCATACGACGGTCTTTCTCGTTCTCGATTGTACGAGTAGCCATGATTCCAGGAACGCCGCAGCCGGAGGAAATCAGGAAAGGAATGAAACTCTTTCCGGACAGTCCGAAACGACGGAAAATTCTATCCATGATGAAGGCAACTCTTGCCATATATCCACAGTCTTCGAGGATTGCCAGGAAGAAGAATACGATTGCCATCTGAGGTGCGAATCCAACCGGAGCGCCGATACCGCCGATAATACCATCGGATACCAGGGAGATGACCCAAGCAGATGCACCAGCACCTTCCAGGGCTCCGGATACCCAATCCTGGATTCCGGCAACGAATGTGTCATTCGTCCAGTCTGTTACGATTGTACCCAGCCAAGTAACGGATACATAGTATACGAGGAACATTACCAGGGCGAAGATTGGCAGTGCCAGTACACGGTTCGTAACGATTCTATCAATTTTATCCGAGAGAGTCTGCTTCTCGTGACCGTGTTTTCTCGCGATTGCCTTCGGTACAACCGTGTTGATGTACTCATATCTCTGGTTGATGATGATACTTTCGGCATCGTCATCCATTTCCTTCTCACAATCTGCGATATGACCTTCGATTTCGCTAGCTGCAGCAGCATCCAGCTGAATCTCTTCCATCACCTTCTCGTCTCTTTCGAAGACTTTTACCGCATACCATCTCAGGTTATCTGCCGAAACCTTATCCTGAAGGGATTCTTCGATATGAGCGATTGCGTGCTCTACACTACCTGCATATACATGCGGTGTGTCTCCCATCGTTCTCTTCTGAGCAGCTTCAATTGCTTTTGCGATAAGCTCGTCATTGCCTTCGCCCTTCAGCGCACTAATTGGTACGATTGGGCAGCCCAGCTCTTTGCTCAGTTCTGCAACATCAATCTTATCTCCGTTCTTGTTAATAACGTCCATCATGTTCAGTGCAATGATGGTTGGGATGTGCAGCTCCAGAAGCTGAGTGGTGAGATACAGGTTGCGTTCTAGGTTCGTAGCGTCCAGAATGTTGATGATTGCATCGGGTCTCTCGTTTACCAAGTAATTTCTAGTTACCACTTCCTCCATTGTGTATGGGGACAGCGAATAGATACCTGGAAGGTCCTGAATGATAATGTTCTTGTCAGATTTCAGTTTTCCGTCTTTCTTTTCAACGGTTACGCCTGGCCAGTTACCAACATACTGGTTGCTTCCTGTCAGCGCATTAAACAGTGTTGTTTTTCCGCAGTTCGGGTTTCCCGCTAGTGCGATCTTAATTCCCACAGAATAACTCCTTTCTCAATCCCATAGTGTTTTCTAAATAAGCAAACTCGGTTCAATCGATAAATTACTTCTTCTCGATTTCAACGTATTCTGCATCGCCCTTACGAACCGAAAGCTCATAACCTCTTACGGTCAGCTCCATCGGGTCGCCCAGCGGTGCAACCTTGCGAACGTACACCTCTGCACCCTTTGTCAGGCCCATGTCCATGATACGTCTTCTTGTCTGGCCAGTTCCACCGACTTTCTTAACGACAGCAGATTCCCCAACAGCCAAGTTGTTCAGTGTGTCCATTTTTACCTCCTGATATGTGTTAGTTTTTAGTATTCAACAAGCAGTCGACGTGCCATGCTCTCATCCAGAGCCAGTCTTGTGCCATGAACCTGAAGAATCAGGTTGCCGTCAATCGCTTTTACGACCTTCACTTCTGCTCCAATTGCAAATCCAAGCTCCGCCAAATGATTGCGTATTGCATCATCGCCAGTGATTCGAACAATGTGTACTAAGTCTCCAGTCTTTGCCATCGTAATCGGCATACTTACACCTCCTGCCTTGTTATCGTGTAATAAACGCTCTCAAGTTAGTTCAATTAAATTTTTGTTAAAGATATATTACATTTATTAGTTGTATTGAACTAACTACTTTTCTATTATAATGACGAGCCTTTAAAAGTCAAGCAAACGAGCAAAAAAGTTTGTGCTCTCTAACATGCAGTTTTGTTATCATTTCGGAAAAAAACAGATTTCATTACGCACAAACATTCGACTTGCGTCCAAAATTATTTCATCTCATATCAACACCGAACTTTTTGTGCGGGGGGGGGAGAACGCTTCTGTCATCCATATTCTTCATACGAAAATTCGTATGAAATCGAGAAGCACGAAATACGAATATTCTTATACAAATGAAAAAACGCACGAGCCGTTTGACTCACGCGTTTGTTTTATATATATTTTCTATACTATTTATTACTTATGGAAATATGTCGCATCATCCTTGATGCCGATCTTGCTCTCGACGCAGGATTTCGATTCATTAATGAAACACATATATACGACATTCGCCTATTTATGGTAGGTCTCGTTATTTGCGATTTTGAAGCTGCGATACACCTGTTCGAGTAACAATACGCGCGCCATCTGATGCGGAAACGTCATCCGGCTGAACGACAACCCGAAATCCGCACGACGTTTCACCGCATCGGAAAGGCCCAGACTTCCGCCGATGATAAAGTCCACCGTCGAGCGGCCAACATCAAACGTCTTCATGAGGTGCTTCGACAGTTCGACAGAGTCGAGCATCTTACCTTCAACTTCCATGGCAATCACGTAATCATTATCACCGATTTTGGCGAGGATGCTCTCGCCTTCCTTCTCCATCACCTGACGTTCATCCGCTTCTGACGCATTCTTTGGGAGCTTCGCTTCCTTGAGTTCCAGGATTTGGATGCGCGCATATCCGCCAATTCGTTTGGTGTACTCGGCTACCGCTGCCTGCCAATATTTTTCTTTTAGCTTACCGATACAAATAATGTTGATATTCATACTAAAAACCGATTAGTTCGCTCCGTTCTTCTTTCGCTGCAACTCCCATGCGGAAGTTCACGTTCTTGTGGTAATCATTCTGGTCCAAGACGTCCTGCACCGTCAATGCCGCATTGTAGGGCGTGTTATTCGTCGTGCTGAGATGCGCCAAAAGGATTTTCGGCAGCACAAGTTTTCCGTCCGCACAAGGGTGTAAGTTAGAATCAAGACGCAGCCGATCCTCCAGCATTCGCGTCAGGACGTGACCGCAAGCCTCGTTGGAAAGATGCCCCTCGTCACTGAGGATTCGGCGTTTTACCGCATAGGGGTACGGCCCCATCTCAAGCATGCTGACTTCGTGGTTCGCTTCGACGACAAGAACGTCCGTCGTTCGAATTTCCTCGTAGATTTCATCGGTGACGACACCGGTGTCTGTAACGACGGTGATTTTCGTGTTGTCTTTCTGGAAGGAAAATCCGATGGGTTCCGCCGCGTCGTGAGATAACGCAAATCCGCGAATCTGAATGTCCCCAATTTGCTTCTGATCTTGCGAAGCGAAATAAGTCAAGCGGTTCTCTGGCACATACTGGAAATTCTCACAGTTATGCGCGGTTCCGCGCGAGGCGATGACCTCTGCATTCTCGCAGATGCGAGACATCATTCGAATGCTTTTGACGTGATCTACGTGCTCGTGTGTGACGAGGATTCCAGATACGGCATCTTCTGTGATTCCATTCTCGGCGAGTGCGGTGCGAATTTTCTTTCCGCTGAGTCCGACATCCAAGAGCAGATTCGTCTTCCCGTCCGTAATTAAATATGAGTTTCCAGAGCTACTGCTCCCAATCGATTGAATTGCTAGATTCATTCAGTTCTTTCTTTCCTAATTACTTTCCTTAATATAATTTGCTTATTATAGCACTCGGTAGTTGTTCTTCCGATACGTGATATCGAATTTGCAAATCGCACGATACTGACACCGCTGACATTCTGCCGGTTTCGTCGCGCCTTCCTTTGCCGGAGAAATTTCGATGACACCCTGGAGGATTTCATCGCTCATCTTCTCAATCATCTTATGAACATCCTGGCGAAGTACATCGAAGGATTCGCGGTCCATACGACTTGCTTTGGTATTCTTCTTCAGCATCTCTTTCGGCATCTTCTCGATTACCAGTGGATCATCTACCACAAGTCCGTCTAATTTGAACTGCTTCTCGCGTTCTTTCTGGCCCTTCTCGCGTGCTTTTTCCGCCGTTTCTTCTTTGACCGACACAACCGAATCTTTGATATTCAAGTAGAACATCCCGACTGGTGTGAATTCTTCAGCGCAAGCACTATCGAGATAGACCATCAGCTGCATTTTGTATCCTGCGCGCATCTGTTCCACGTTCAATTTATCGTTACCCGTCTTATAGTCAATGATGCGCAGTTCTCCGCCGCTCATCACATCGGCACGGTCAATTTTACCTTCGATATATACTTTCTCTCCATGGAGTGAATATTCAATCGGTTCGAATCGGCAACCGCGCCCGAATTTCTCTTCAAAGAACGCAAGTTCAATCTGCCCGAGACGAAGCTGTTCCGCGAGCATCTGCACCGCTTCGAGACAAATCTCCCGGATTCGTGACATACGATACTTCTCTTGACCGTTCATTACGAAGAGACCACCACGATAGCTGTCAGACAATTTTCCAAGTTCCTCGTCGACCATTTCTGCAAGAGTGCTCATGGAATTTTCGGAATCCACACCGATAGTACCAACCGGCTTTTCCAAAATTCCCTGTTCTACCAGTCGCTTCGATACGCGCATGAGGCATTCGTGATATACATCGCCGATTTCACGGCCACCGCTGTGGAATTCGCGCTGCTCTTCGGCACAGAGTCCATGCTGCACAAAGTGCTTGAAAGGACAGTGATTGAACTGTTCCAGTCGCGATGCACTGAAAACAAAGTCCCCGTTCCGCTGATACAACTTCTTCGCCGTGTCTCTGGCAAGGGGTTTTGCTTCATTCTCATTCAAACCGGCTTGTGTCAATTCATGAAGTTTCGTCGGTTCATGTTTCTCATACCAGCGAATCACACCTTCTGCTAAATAATCATCTTCGGTGAATGTCGCACTCATCTCAGCATCTTCATCAAGCTTGCGCTCCGATTCGTGAACTGCATCCATCATCTGGTCTACCGGTCGCTCTTTGTAATGATTCATCATGTGACGAATCGACTCTGCCGGGCTCTGAATCAGCGACGTCCCGAAACCTTGATTCAGTACATCTTTCCGAATCCTCAGCAATGGGAAAAGTTCTTTTAGCGAATCAACGAGTGTCGACGGCTTCATGTCCGCACCTTCCTCATCCGACATCGCGTAGCTGACATAGAGCTTCTCAGTCGGCTGTGATACCATGCGGTACATCGCCGCATTTTCTTCCATCAGCTGCAAGTCATCCAGGCGTCCCAGCGGAAATTCATGATCCTTGAAGAGTGCTTTCTCGTCCACGGAGAATAGTCCTCCATCCCCCGGCGTCGCCGGAAGCTTACCTTCTGTTGCGGATAAAACCACCACCGCCTTCGGCGCTGCGATACGGGTTCGTATCATGGTTCCGATGGAGAGTCCGTCTTGCGTCGGCGGAATCATACCTACCTCAGTATTGAGGATGCCCACCGAATACATCTCAAAGAACTCCTGAATATCCAGTCTTTCATCGCCCATCAGATTACGAACGCAATCAAGGATGTGGATTACCGCATTATAACACTGCCCCGTCCACTGCGCTTCTTCGAACATCTCGCGACTGCTCTGTTCGTCTTGGATACGCTGAATCTGGTCACGGAAATTCCAAGTGTTATTTAGATATGTATAGAATCGCTCAACAAACTCCGCTACCGTTTCCGTTTCTTTTGTGAGTGTCAACAGCTCATCTACGCGTCCAATAACCTTCGCACGAAGCAATTCAAGTTCGGCAAACTCTTCTTCACTGTATTCGAAGTCACCATACTTGAACGGTTTCGTCCACATATTTCCTTTGATGCCATAATTTGAGACATAGTTCTCGAGATTCCAGACGCGTTTCTGCATGCAAAGTTCTTTCGCCGCATCGGCCTTTATGTCCGATTTATTCGGTTCGCCCTGTCCACAATTCACGCTGTCTTCCAGCATCAAGCCGCTCTTCAGCAGTGTCAATATCGGATTCGTGCGATATCCATTCGCACAGATATCCAGCAAGCTGATGACAAAGCCAACCGCCTGGGAATCGCGCACATTTCGGCGCGCATCACGGAATAACGGCAGATTATATTCTCGGAATGTGCGCTCCACGATAGGCTGCATCACTTCCGTGTCATTACAAATCACCGCGATATCTTTCATCTGATATCCTTGGCGCAGGAGCTCATAGATGTAGACCGCAGCGCTTTCTGCTTCGCTGTAGAGCGTTGCACACTCCACAACCGTCAAATCTTCCGGGTCGAAATCGTTATTGTCTTTCCTCGTATCGGAAGAAATTCGGAAAAGGTCTTTCTCGATTCGGCGAATCGTCTCTGAGCGTTCCATCCGTGGTGCATCTAACATTTCCACAGTTGTTGTGATGCCACATAGTTCCGCTTCGCGGCAAAGTGTACGGGTTAGAAGTTCCTCTAATCCGAAATCCGAACAGTTCACCATGACCGAGACATCCTTGGCAACACCTGCCATCGCCATGACAGAATCCATAAATTTCGGTGTCATGCTGTCAAAGCCGTATATCCAGATGCTCTTGTTTCGAAGCGATTCCGACTTTGCCATCGCTTCAGTATACAGAGCAGTATAATCCGCAACGTCTTTGTATTTGCCTTGAATGAGTTCCTCGTATTCCTCTAGAATAGACGCAATCTCTTTTAACTTCTTGCGGAGCAATTCGTCGGTCGATGGATCCTCGATGATGGCTTCCAGGTCTTCCATACGGCAATCTTGCTGCTTGAAGTCCGAGATGAAATCGTTGACCATGTCAACGAAATCGCGCTTGTCCGAAGATAGGCGAAAGATTTCCAGTTCCTCTTTGTGGTTTCGAATAATGCGTGCGAGCAGCATGAAGCGCTCGTATTGATCGAGCATCTGTACGTTCTCGGTACCTTGTTCCTGGAGCATCTTGAGTCCAAGACGATTCATTCCAAGGATTTCCACATTCAGAAGACAGGCGGTCTTCAGATAACGCATTGCCTGTTCCTCTGCAATCAAAGTGTACTGATCCGGCACGATGACGAGCGTCTCGCCTTGCACATGTTCGTACATGAATTTTTCTTTATCGACAGTCTCTCTGCCTTGGTAAATTCTGAGCATTTTATCTCCTCTTCACAGTACACTTCTCGGTTCAAATAGTTACAGTAATCGCAGCATCTTCCACTAGTTACACCAGCTTCAGCACATCTGCCGGCGTTTTCGCACGATAGG
Source organism: bacterium (assembly GCA_963626305.1). Classification (GTDB taxonomy): domain Bacteria; phylum Bacillota; class Clostridia; order Peptostreptococcales; family Anaerovoracaceae; genus Mogibacterium_A. The sequence continues at coordinate 14,028 of CAVFWT010000053.1, forward strand.
TCGGAATGAATCCGAGGCGCTGAAGTTCTTCCTCATCGATTTCGTGACTCCACTCGATGAGGATGCTGT
>CAVFWT010000054.1:0-13669 GCA_963626305.1 bacterium
TGGCAGCGCTACCGATGTATCCGTCGCATCAATAACCTGAACTGTTACGCTGAGCGCGGTGTCTTCCGGAATCTCAGCACCTTCTGAAGTAACCGGAATGCTCAGTTTCACTTTGTCGTTATCGCTTGGCTTTACGACTTTACCGTCCTGAATGAGTGAACCCAGGTTCAAGTTGTCTTTGCTTGTGATGACACATACTTTGTTGTTACCACTCGTGCTGGCGGTAGCAGTATCTGGAAGCAAGTTCTTAAGCTCGGATTCCGTCGTTCCTTCTTGTGCAGTTATTGTTACCGCATCGATACTCTTAACGGTTGGCTTTGATGGCGTAACTGGATTTCCGGAAACACTCAGAAGGCCGGTATCCTTATCGACACTAGCGCTTGCTACTTCGTTGCTGCCTTTGTCGCTATCTGCAACGTAGTACAGCTGAACATCGTCTTTCGTCAAATCCAAATCGAATGCTTGCATGTTGGATGCATCTTCTTCGAGGCTGATGCTTGCAACGTATTGAACGCCTGCTTTTGCAACACCACTTACCGTGCTTCGTGTACCATCGTCGTTGATTTTCTCCCAGCGTATTGTTACGCTCGCTCCGTGTGTTCCGTTATTTACCCAATCAACCTTACCATGACTGTAGAGTTTCTCACCAACGGTTGGACGAGCGACCGTTACTTCTACCGATTTTGCTCGATTGATATAGGAAGCTTTGAGATTTACATTGTTACCCGGCATCTTGAAGGTGAGAATCGGATTCGTTTTGTCTTCAATCGAATCGAAAGATCCCGGATAACCTTCTGCAGCAGTCCATTGACAGAATACTTTGTCATCACTATTGCTGGTTCCATCGACAACGACCGTGCTATTTGCTGTATTACTATTTACGTCCATGCCATTCAATGTAACGTTGTACTTGACACCACCGGAATACTGGTAGAGTTCGTTCTCGCTGTTGTCGTAACCTAGGTGATAACTGGAGGCTTCATTCAAGAAGAATGTTCCTTCAATGTAGTTATAGAGGGATTTGACTAGCAGACGCTTGCCGGATGTGCCGTTTCGAATTCCAACGTGGGATCCCTTCTCAATATCGCCTCTTGCGTAGGCATTGGACCAGAATCCTTCGCAGAGGAAGAGGTCGTCATCTGCATCATCGGTCCGATGGTTGCTCTCGATAATCATTTTACCGCTCAGCGTGATGTCATCATCGCTATCGCTATATACGCCACCACCTTCACTTCCGGCGGTATTGTTTCGAATGGTGCAATTCGTAAGCGAGTTGTCATCATTGTCGTTATAGATGGCACCGCCGTATTTCTCGGCTTTGTTCTTGGTAAAAGTACAGTTCTGCACTGTGGTATCTGATTTGTTCATATAGATGGCACCACCGTCACCCGTCTCGTAACCACCACCGCCAGCTGCGTTGTTACCCGAGAAGTTGATTCCACTAATCTTTCGAGTAGAAACGTCCCAATCCCAGGCAGCGTCATGCGTATAAATCGCACCACCACGTGCATGAGAAACGTTATCGGAAATCTTGGCTGTTCCATCCTCCGAATAGATGTTGAAACCGTCTCGGAAGAGGAAGAGACCGCCGCCGCGTCGTTCCGATGTGTTGCCACTGATTTCGGATTTGTCTTCCATGTGCAGGGTAATCTTTGAATACGCATAGATTCCGCCACCTTGGAAGGCTTGGTTGTTATTGATGGTACTACCTTTCTTCATGGTGAGTGTTATTAGGTTTGCAGCGAAAATTCCACCGCCGACACCGTATTCATCCTTGCTTTCCTGGGAAGAAGAATTTGTAGTGGTGTAGTTATAGTCAATATGTGCGTTCGACATATTAACCGTATTTCTTTCACAATTTTCTGGAATTTGGATAGCAGCACCGGATGTGCCATCGTTCTTCGAATGTCCCACAATTCCAACATTGGTGAGATTTACTGTTGCATCGTCAGCCACAACATAAATTGCGGTACCTTTGTTGCCGTTGTTTCCTTTTGCACCCGAAAGCAGACCGCCCGTTGTAATCGTGTGTTCCTCACAGGCACTTCCGTTGTACGCATCGAATGTAAAGGTGCGCTGATCCTTCTCCGCACCAATAAGGGTGAGTGTACTATTCGATTTCAATACGAAAAGGTTCCCGCTGTAATTCGACGCATGCGTAATCACATGATTGTTCATGTGAATCGTTGCTGTCTCACCTTTTTCCAAGGTGAATTCCTGACCGGATACCCAGTCGGACGCCAGCGTAATCTCCGTGTCGTTCTTTGCCGCGTTCCAAGCATCGTCATAGCTGGTGTATTCCTTATTACCCGATGTGGAATACGCGACAACGTTGTCGTCCGCATATGCGGTGCCTGAATACGTCCACATGAGAAGAAGCAACGCCGCTATCGCCAGTGTATACGATAACGCAATTCTTCTTTGTTTCTTCATACTTCTATTTTCCTTTCTTCTAAAAATAATTTCAGTGAATCCAACTCTCCGATTTCGATATCCGTAAAGATATTTCTAACGGATATCGAAATCATGATTTGTCCTTGATATTGTACCAAATTCTTGTACTCTTGTCTTTTTTTTGCATATTTTTGCGGAAGCTATGAGTGGCTTTTGCGGCTGTGTAATTGCACGAGCACTTCTCAGTATCTTGATTGCAAATCTGCTCTATGCAAATTCGTTATATGAAGTTATTTGAAAGGTGCTTTTATCCGATCCTTCGGTGGTATGCATATTTTGTAATATTCAGCCCATCCTTGTATTGACAATGCATTGTAAGGATGGTAAGCTAAAAATAAGTTAGTTCATGTTAACTTACCGAGTGAAAAAACAGCACGTTTTGCTGTTTTTTTTAAGCCATGGGTTAGCGTTAACTAATTAGCGACAACTAACAAATGAGGAAGAAACAAAGGTGGTGCAGAGGCTGCTTTTGAAGAAATGAAATAGATGCGAGGAGGCAGCAGTGACAAAGAATTCCATCAGAAAATGCATAATGGGAGTCTGTCTTTGTATGCTTCTGGTATTTGGCACGGGATGCAGTTCGTCGAAGGGCGAGTCGGATGGATACGAGTACACCGGTTACGTGATGGGAACCGTACTGAATGAAACTATCTACAGTTCGGGCGATGACATCACGAAAGATGTCGAGGATAAGTTGTCTGAACTTGAGACGAATCTGATTTCCTGGCGAAAGAAGAATTCGGAGATTGCGAAGATTAACGCTTCCGCAGGAAAGTCTGGCGTCAAAGTTTCAGACGAAACCGCGGACTGCTTGCGCTCTGCACTTAAGATGGCGAAGGCAAGCGATGGCGCATTCGACCCAACTATTGGAAAGATTACAAGACTCTGGGGATTCGATGGGGAAGATCCGAAGAAACCGGCAGACAGCAAGATTCAGAAATTGCTCGCTGATGTCGGTTACCAGAATGTTGAAATTGACGGCAATACAGTAAAGCTTGCGGCAGATACGTCACTGGATCTCGGCGCAGCAGGCAAGGGGCTCGGCTGTGACAAGATCAAAGACATGTTCGACGAGAATGGTAAAGTGTCCGGTGCGGTTATCACCATTGGCGGCAGCAGCATTATGACCTACGGCAGCAAGCCGGATGGATCAAAGTGGAAAGTGGCGATTACCGATCCGCGAAGTGATGGCGATTATCTCGGCACGATTACCGTTGAAGGAACGACGTATATTTCCACTTCGGGTGATTACGAGAAGTACTTTATGAAGGATGGTGTGAGATATCACCACATCCTCGATCCGAAGACGGGATATTCTGCACGAAGTGGACTCATGTCGGTGACGGTGGTTTGCGATAGCGGAATCGAGAGCGACATGCTTGCAACGGCGTGCTTCGTACTCGGTAAAGATAAAGGCATGAAGCTCGCGAAGAAATATAACGCGGCAGCGATATTCGTCGATGAAGACAAGAATGTCTATGTCAATGATAAGGCTTCGAAGATGTTCAAGCTGACGCAAGATGGATATTCCATTACGGAATAAATGATGGTAACCGAGACTGCTTTTACCGGCTTCGGAAACTATATATTACACGTTAACGATCGAAAGAAGAGATTAAGAAGGAGGATCCATTCTGATGATCAAACCAAACTTCAGAAACCGGGTTGCTTCTCTTGCTCTAGGTACGGCAATGGTATTCACTTGTGTGCCTGCAGGTGTATACGCTGATACGGAGACAAGTGAAGATGCCGGAAGTGTAGCGATGGAAGCGTTCAAAGTCAACGACGACATCACTTATTATTACACCGACAAGACAGCGGACACTTACACTGCTGACGGCGAAACGGTTACACCAACCGAAATTGAAGGTACGAATGTAAAGTACTACACCACCGACAAGGGCACCACGCTCTATGGATCGGCATCCATGACTTATTTGGAATACTGGGAAGGTGAGAATATCGAATCTTCCACAAAGACCGACACAAAGGGTTCAACTGTTGATGAAAGAAAAGAAGATGACCTGGGCGCATTCGATGCGGTATCCAGAGCGACATCGAACCACGGTATCTTCAGACACGGATTCCAGTTCAATACGAATGTAAATGGTACGAGCGGATCAGATTCGACCACTGTACCAGTAGAAATCGATCCAGTCGTTAAAAGCGGCAAGCTGACTGGAACAATTAGAGAAAACGGAACCGCTGGTGCACAGCTGATTAACGATATGCAGCACACCTTCACGGTGAACGGCGTGGAGTATTCCATCCAGAATTACAGTGTTAGCGGATTCCAGAGAATTCCGGTTGCAGTGAACTCGGAAGACTATGCAAAGGCAGAAATTCTGAACAAAACTGGCAACGGAACAGATGAAACAAAGACCTTCGATAACGTTACAATCGGCGGCAAGGATGGTTCCGGCGCAGAAGTAACCGCTTCGACTGGTGGAATCAAGACACTGGAAGCAGACGGTACTTACAGTGCTGCATCCGAAGGGAAGTCCACTGCAGGATTCGATGTTGCAGTAGACAAGGTAACATATGAATACAACACAGAGTTCAGTGATTATGTAGATGCTTACATCTACCTCAAGAAGGCAGATGGTTCTGCATTGACTAAGGATGAATTCCTCAAGTATTCCGCAAGCTATCTGACTGCAGAATATGAGTACTATGGGGATACGAACCCAGATACCGATTCGAATGCAAAGCCAATCGCTACCTATGGTACGAAGAACGCTGCAGATACCTGGTGGTCGCCAAACCACGGTATCCGTATCGATGCAGGATTTAACTTCGACTCCTTGAGACTGGGCGGATCTGGTTCGGATACTTCGGCAGATGGAATCATGAACAAGGGCGCTGCATCGAGCAAGCTGGGATACTGGAAGGTTATCTATAAAGCAGCTGGTTACAACGATGTAGAAGCTACCGTTGAAATCAAGAATCAGGTTTCGACAGAAGATGCAGATTGCGAAGTTTCCAGTGACAGAAAGACCATTAAGGTTACTGGACTGGACGACAGCGTAAAGAACATTCTGACTGATAGCAACACGAAGGTAACACTGTCCTCGGATAACTCGGATAAAACCATCACTCTAGACAACAACGCAAATGCAGAATACACCGTTCCAGAAGGAACAGATTTGGTAGGCTACTATTATCTGACGATTTCTACAGATAAGTATGCTGACATCACGCTGGAAATGGATTTGAATCCAATCGTAAGCGTATCGACATACGGAGATAAGCTGACCGTAAGCGATATCACCGAAGGATTCAAGAAGGCACTGGCAGATTCCGAGACTACGGTAAAGATTCTGGTTCAGGAAGGAAGAACACAGAAGGAAGTAGCAACACTTAAGAATAATGCAGAGGGCGTATACGACTTGACTTCTGTAGAAGGTCTCGCTGCAGGAAACGAGTACACACTCTCTATCGCAGCCAAGGGATATGATACGGTTGAAACTACATTCAAGTATGAGAAGGAAAATCCAACTATCAGCCTGAATAAGTCTTCTGCAACAATCTATGCGAAGAAGCCTGCAACAAAGTACAGATCCGTTGCACTGAGTGCAAAAGTAGAAGGTCTGAGCAGCAATGTAACATGGAAATCTTCGAACACGAAGGTTGCTACTGTTAGCAGCAAGGGCGTTGTAACAGCGAAGTCTGCAGGTACTGCAACGATTACCGCTACTGCAAATGGCGTATCGGCTACCAGCAAGATTACTGTTAAGAACCCTTCCATCAGCGTGAAGACGAAGGTCACTGTTAAAAAGAAGAAAAAGGTTTCCCTCAAGGCAAAGGCTACACCATCCGCAAAGGTAACATACAAGAGCAGCAAGAAGAAGGTTGCAACGGTTTCCTCGAGCGGTGTCGTTAAGGGAAAGAAGAAGGGAACGGCAAAGATTACTGTTTCTGCAAACGGCATATCGAAGACCGTAACCGTTAAGGTGAAATAAGGAATTGTAATTTCCGAAATCTCGAAAACACAATGACAGAGTTGCTGTGCCTCGGTATGGGGCACGGCAATTTCTGGCGTAATGGATTATATTTTTAGCAAGTTCAAGGAGGACATTTTCATGAAAGGCAAGAGCGGCTTACATTGCATGCTCCCATCGCTTCTGCTCGTTGCTGCGGTGGTATTCACGTTGAATACAGGACTCTCGTCGCCACAAGCGTTGACGGCAGACGTCAGTGCGGTGCCGACAACCAGCAACCACAAGACGAGTGTGACGAAACAACTGAAAACTGCATCTTCCACCAGTGGAAGCACGAGCTCCTATAAGGCGAGTGGAGACCTTTCGAAATGTGCGGATGGTACGTACTACGGAAGCGGTCGCGGTTTTGCCGGCAATATCAAAGTTCGTGTCGTCATCAAGGATCATAAGCTGACATCCATCAAAGTAGTCAGCGTTGATGGCGATGGTTCTTCATATATTGCAAAGGCGAAGAAGGTCATCTCACGGATGCTCAAGAAGCAAAGCCTGGATGTCGATACAGTAAGCGGTGCGACGTACAGCTCCAACGGAATCATCAAAGCCGTAGAAAATGCAATCAAGAAAGCTTCGGGCAAGTCGGTTAAGGAGACTTCGACGAAGAAGAACAATAAGAAGCACACTTCTTCGCTAAATGGTGCGAAGTTCAAGGACGGAACTTACGAAGGAACGGGAACTGGTTTTAGAGGTAAAATCACGGTTCTTGTCACCGTCAGTGACGGCAAAATTTCGCAGATTGTCGTATCGCAGAATGAAGCCGATGACAAAGCCTACTTCGACAAGGCGTCGAATGGCGTAATTGGAAATATCATCAACAAACAGAGTACATCGGTAGATACGGTGAGCGGCGCGACATATAGCTCCAACGGAATCATTGAAGCCGTGGAGAACGCATTGAAGAAAGCAGTCATCCAATCGGATTCCACCGATTCTTCAGACAAGAAGACCGACACAGATTCTGGTTCTGGTGATTCGGGATCTGGCGATTCCGGTTCGGGTGGCAATACGGACACATCGACGGATGGCGGTAATTCAGGCCAGACGCGCGGAACGTATAAGGATGGCACGTACAAAGGTTCCGCCAAAGGTTACAACGGAAATATGACGGTACAGGTAACCGTTTCTAATTCGAAAATTAGCTCGATTACCATTACGTATACGAGAGACAATGATCCGTATCTCTCTAATGCGAAAGTGCTGATTAATCAGATTATCGAGAAGCAGACGACAGATGGCATCTCGGCAGTCAGCGGAGCGACATACAGCTCCAACGGAATCTTGAACTCGGTAAAGAAGGCCTTGGCGAACGCCAAGCAGTAACAGGAGGTTTGAATTAGTGAATGATAGCAAAAGAAAATTATTGGTTCGCTTAGCGAATGTCGTCATCATCGTTCTGGCACTCCTGTATTACAACCAGGTTCTCAGCTTGAATCAGGAACTGGCAAAGGCGAATAAGACCATCCAGACATTGTCGGAAGCATCAGCTGGAAGTGGCTCCGGCACTGCAGCTTCCGGCAACTATAAGAATGGAACGTACCAAGGCAGTGCGCAGGGGTTTGGCGGAACCATTACGGTAGAAGTCACCATTGAGAACGGAAACATTTCCGACATCCAGGTTGTATCCGCTGCTGGAGAGGACGCCACCTACTACAATATGGCGATTAACGTATTAGATGACATCATGAGTAAGCAGAGCGCAGATGTAGACACCGTATCCGGAGCGACCTACTCGTCCACCGGACTCATCAACGCAACGAAAGAAGCACTCGGAAAGGCGAAGAAGTAAGAATGAAGAAACTGAATCTTAAAACTCGAAAGAAAAGAGACCGTCTCATTCGAGCGGCAATCCAGCTTCTGTTCTTCGTGGTTGCACCGAGCCTCTTCTCCGCTGCATTCTCGGGCATCCGCTACATCGTTACACAGATTCATGAGCTGAAACTGATTGAATGGACATCCTTCGTGCAAATTCTGGTAGTTCTGCTAATTTTCACCGCCGTTTTCGGCAGATTCTTCTGCGGTTATGCGTGCGCCTTTGGTTCACTGGGGGATGCGGTCTACGAATTGTCGGCATTCTTACAACGGAAGCTTCGGAAGAAAGTCATCAAAATTTCAGATAAGACACTGCACCGTCTGCAGCATCTCAAATATCTCGTACTTGCCGGAATCGTCGCATTTTGTTACTTCGGTTGGTATGCGAAAGTCAGCAAAGCCGATCCATGGGAACTCTTTGCGTCCTTCACATCTGGTAACTTCAGCCTCTCGGGTAAAAGTATTGCCGCGGTGCTGCTGTTCGCGATTGTAATCGGTATGTGCATTGTTCCGAGATTTTTCTGTCAGTTCCTGTGCCCAATGGGTGCCGTATTCTCCTTCATACCGGTTCTGCCGGCTTCGATACTGACAAAGGACAAGAACAATTGCATCAAGGGATGTGGACTCTGCCGCAAGAACTGTCCGGCAGCGCTGGATATTGAATCCTTCTCGGGAGAATGTTTCCAGTGCGGTGCGTGTTCAAACGTATGCCCGAAGGGAAATATCAAGACGGGTATGAAGCGCCGTTTCCGCGGCAACGAAGTAGTAGCGGTGTTGGTCAAGGCAGCCATCCTGTTTGCTGTTTGTTATCCGTGGATGTAGAGACATATTGTATGAAAACAGACTTGATAGAGTTCGCTGAATTTCATTATGCACGTCATTTGGTAACTAGAAACAATCAAAAAGGATTCCCGATTTCGGGAATCCTTTTTCTCGCTCTTGTTTTGAATTTTATTCAAATAAGTGTGATGGTGTGGCTCTACTTCTTTGCTGGCTCGAAGTATTCGGCAACTTTCGTCAAATCCTGAATGATGGACAGGTGCTGCGGACAAATGCTCTCGCACTGACCACAGGCGATGCACTCGCTCGCCTTGCTATGCTGCGTCGTTAGGCGTTCGTAGTATTCGCGCTGCGGTGTCCAAGGGCGTGGGGATTCTTTCTTATCCGTGTTGTAGAGCGAGAAGTACTGCGGAATCGGAATATCCATCGGACATCCGGCGGTGCAATACGAACATCCCGTGCACTGAATCTCAATCTCGCTGTTGATGGCAGCAACGGCATCCTGAACGAGCTGTTCCTCCTCTTCGTTCAGCGGTTGGAAATCCTGCATATACGAAGTGTTGTCGAGAAGCTGCTCCATATCACTCATTCCACTAAGTACCATCTTTACATTCTCATGGCTAGCGGCAAAACGCACTGCCCAAGATGGAACTGACATATCAGGATTGTATGCCTTGAATTTCTCTGCAACTTCCTCGGGAATGCGGTTTGCAAGCATGCCTCCTTTTACCGGCTCCATAACGATGACCGGCTTGCCGAATCGGGTAATCGTGTCGTATGACTCATGTGCCTGAATTCCAGGGCTATCCCAATCCAGGTAGTTCAGCTGAATCTGTACGAACTCCATTTCCGGATGTTCGCTGAGAACCTTCTCGATAAAAGCAGCTTGGTCATGGCAGGAGAATCCGATGTGGCGGATTTTACCTTCCGCTTTCATCTTTGCAACCATCTCGAATGCACCGACATCCTGAAATTTCTGGTAGTTGTCGTGTCCGAGATCGTGTAGGAGATAGTAATCCATGTACTCCACGCCGCAGCGTTCAAGCTGTCCAAGAAATACCTCTTCCGGCGTGCCGTCTTTGAGGTACGCCAAGTGGTATTTGGTTGCCAACGTGTATCGGTCGTGGGAATAACGGTCGGTCAGCGCAAGCTTCACTGCCTGCTCGCTGTTTCTGTTGTGGTACATCCATGCGGTATCGAAGTAGGTGAAACCTCTTTCGAGGAAGGTATCAACCATCTTTTTTACCTGTTCGATATCGATGTTATCCAGTTCTCCGGTTTCGTGGCCTTCTTCGAGTTTTGGAAGGCGCATCATGCCGAAACCGAGCTTTTTTGTGGATTTAATTACGCTCATAGTATTCACCTCAGTCTCAATAAAATACATTAATACATAGTGGTATTCTACCACAATTTCATTTTGCTGAACATTAAATTGTAGTGGCACTGGAAATATGAGTGTATTAAAATTGTGGTTATAACCACTGACTTGCAAACTCTAATGTGTTAAGATAATCCCACAACAGGAACGCGATTCACCGCGAAATTGAAGACAAAAACAAGAAATTTGTTAATGAAAGAGAGGTATTTGCGATGATTAAGAATATCGACAAAGCACAGGTTATGACACTGAAGGATCAGATTGAATATCAGGAAGGACAGGTTGTTAGCCGTACGCTCGCACAGAATGATGCACTGAGCATTACGCTGTTCTCCTTCGACAAGGGTGAAGAAATCAGCACCCACGAATCCGGTGGCGATGCATTGGTAACATGCTTGGATGGCGTTGGTCGTATCACAATCGACGGTAAGGACTACGAGCTGCACGTAGGCGAATCCATTGTTATGCCAGCAAAGCATCCGCACGCTGTATACGGACAGGAACGCTTCAAGATGGCACTGGTTGTCGTATTCTAGGACAACCGAGAATTACAATTCGAACAGAAAGCTGCCCGGGCGGGCAGCTTTTTTTTTGCTGATTTTCCGATAACTTTTTCGTTAATTGTCCGCATTTATTCCCATTGGAGCTTGAAGCGTGCGAATCGCGTTGACGCTCCGATTGCCCCACTATACAATCGAGACACAATAAATCTTATGAAAAAGAAAAGGTGGTATTAAAATGAAAAAGTTGGAAAAGCTAGTAGTAGGCACATTGATTCTGGTGATGGCATTTGCGTTCGCAGGATGCGGTAGTTCGGAACCGGAAGAGACATACGATTCCATCTATGAAGAGTATTCCGCAAAGATTGAAGAAGCCGGTACGAAGGCACTCAAGGAATTCAAAGAGGAGGCCGCAGACGAAACAGATGTTACTTCCCTGGCAGAAATCGCTAACAACAAGGTCATGGACATCGCAACTGTTCAAGTCGAAGGCGGAAGCAAGATGGCAGAGCTCATGACCAAGAACGGCGATGAATATTCGAAGTATGAAGAAGCGTATAATAAGCTCTATTCTGTATATAACGAGCAGGGAATGAAAGTCTATTCCGCATACATCAATCGTTATGCGGAGACCGTTCCGGGAATGACCGATAGCATGAAACAGACGATGAAAGATTCGTTCAAATCCGCAATGGAAAGCATGGCGCCAATCGAATCGGAAGAGTAGAGTGTAATTGCATTTCAAAGTCCAATGAAATACAATTGATGCATCACAAAGGAAAGGGATAACGGGGCACATCGCAAATGATACGGCGAAACACAAAGACTCAGGCGAAATCGATGCAAGTAGGAGATATTTCCGCACAGCTCATACGAAGCAAACGGAAGACACTATCCATTGAGATTCAGCCGAACGGCGTTATCATCCGTGCACCGAAGTGGGCAAGTCGCCGGGAGATTGAGAACTTCATCATTCGCAAGGAATCGTGGATTAAGAAACATCAGCAGAAGATCCAGGCGAGACAATTGCAAGTGGAGAACCTCGAACCACTGACGGATGAGGAACTTTGCAGACTGACAGAGCAGGCGAAGAAAAGTATTCCGTCTCGCGTGGAATACTATGCGAAAATTATCGGCGTGGACTATGGACGAATTACTATCCGCCATCAGCGAACACGCTGGGGAAGCTGTTCGAGCAAAGGAAATTTGAATTTCAACTGTTTGCTCATGATGTTTCCCGATGAAGTCATTGATAGCGTGGTGGTACACGAGCTGTGTCATCGCAAACAGATGAATCACTCGGCCGCCTTCTATAACGAGGTAGAGCGTGCATTCCCACAATACTGGGAATGCCACCGATGGCTTCACGAACACGGAAGCTTGCAACTCGCAAGATTGCGATAGCGATGCGATACAGCGATGCGACAGTGAACGGAACAGACGCATATGCGATGAGCAGAACATCGGTATAACATTGGCATAACATCCAAAAGCAAACTCATCCATGCTCCCAGAAATCCCAAGCCTTCACTTTGCACTGACGAAACGAGGCGAACGATGAACAAAATAGTCGAGACAGTTACTAATGCAAAGTATCTCTTAATCTGAGTGGCTTGTCCGAACAGATAATGAATGAATCAAAACACGCATCCGTTTATATTGCTTTTACTTTGAGCAACGAAATCGGATGCGTGTTTGTTTTATTGAAATAGTAGCGACAAGAAATTATCTGCACGAGAGCTTGCCATCAAAGTAAGTTTAGCATTCCTGGCAGTATTCTCGGAATGTCTCAGCGAGATTACAAGCTACTTTTAGGCCATGTTTCTCGAGGGTGCCTTGGAGGGCGTGGAGCATCTCGGCAACGTCGCTTTCATTTGCGTTCTCGCCCATGTGGCCGATTCGAATGACTTTGCCAGCGAGGACATCGAAGCAACCCGAAATCATAATGTTGTAATCCTGCTCCATGCTGCGCAAGATTTCCTTGTCCGTGATGCCGTCTGGAACTTCGAGGACGGTGACGGTGTTCGAGTAACCGGAATCAAGGTAGAGCTTGAGACCACCGGCTTGAAGTGCATGGCGAGTAGCAGCGGCGATTTTGGCGTGACGGTTATACACATCTTTGTCGGCAAGGAAATTATCGAGTGCCTGACGCAGACCTTTGATGTCACTAATCGGCATGGTGTACGGGAACCACTTGTTCTTGTAATAGTCCTTGTACGAAAGGAGACTTGCATAGAACGAGGCAATTGGCGTCTGGCGTTTTTCCATGGACTCGAAGGCTCTTTCGCTGACCCAGACCATCGTGAGCCCTGGCGGAGCGGAGATTGCTTTCTGGGAACCACCGCAGAGGATGTCGATTTTGCTATTCTTGCAATCGAGTGGATGACCGAACATGCCGGCAACGGAATCCGCAACGGTCATGATGCCGAAACGGTCGAGGATGCGGCTGATTTCCGCAACGTCGTTGATGACACCGCTTGGTGTATCGCAGTGGATGATGGTTGCATACTTGAAATTGCTATCGTGCGACAGGTATTCCTCGAGCGCGGCAGGGTCGACCGGGTTGTGGTAATCTGTCGTGTAGAGCACCGGCTCGCCTCCGTAGATTTTGACGAAGTCTGCAAAGCCTTTGCCGAAAATTCCATTGTCGATGACGAGCACGCGGTCACCGGGCTCGGTGAGGGAAGCACAAGCGGCTTCCAGTCCCAGAATGCCTTCACCAGACAAGATGAACGCCTGGTTATCGGTCC
>CAVFWT010000055.1:0-12660 GCA_963626305.1 bacterium
CATTCATCCGAACTTGCTGCAGCGATGAACTTCGTTCCATAAGATGCGAGTTCCTCCTTCATGCGCTCCACGAATGCCTGACAATTTTCCGCATTGCGGCTGTAAATACGAACCTCCTCGAGCTTTCTCGCACAGAGCATTGCTTCGAGCTGAGCCGCTGCCTGACCGCCGGTACCAATCAGTGCACCTTTCTTGCACTCTTTCTTTGCAAGCAAATCGAATGCTGCACCTGATGACGCGCCCGTGCGAATCTGAGTGACATAAGTTCCATCCAGAATTGCGATGACATAACCTGTCTTGCCATCAATCAGCAGAACCTGCGCTGGAGAAGTCATCAGCCCTTGCTCCACATTGTTCGGGAAGATATCAACCACCTTCACCGCCGCCGCATCCAGCTCCGGCGCGTACGATGGCATGAATAGGAATGACCCGTCATACTTTCCGTTAATCACGGTACGAAGTGGCGTCTCCACTGTGCCGTCCACACTCATCTTGTATGCTGTCTTGACCGCCTCAATCATGTCGTCCATGGTCACAACGCTCTTGATGTCTTCTCTGTTCAATAAAATCATGTGATTTCTCCTTCTATATTTTTATAATTGAAATTAATACGATAGCGAATCATGCGGAAAGGTTCATAAATGTTTTCTACATTCACTACACTCGATTTTTCTATATTGTAGCACATGGAGTTTCGAAAATCCTCACGACGCTTGCTACTACCGAAGAAAAGCCGCATCAATGCAACGAGCGATGCGAAGAGCTGAGAAATTTCAAGGATACTATGAGTTATTTTTGAAATTGCTCTTTTGCTTTTTTTATAAAAGCTTTGACAATTTGCGAATTCGTATTCGCTCTATAGTAGATGCCATACGATATTTTCCGTTGATTGGATACTTCTCTTCTTGGTAAGTCTACAAACTCCGGAATTAATATTTCAGGTAAAACCGTAATGCCCATCCCACTTTCCGCTAATATAATCGCTTCTTGCGGATAATCACAATAATATCTTTCCTGTTCAGAATACTTAATTGCTTCTGATTTTTTCTTCGAGAACAGGGAAAACGGAACACTTAACGGATTAAATAGAATACATGGATATTGTTTTAATGATTCTGTCGTGACTTCTTCTTTCGAAGTCACGTCGAATTTTTCATTGTATAAACACACAAGTTTTGATTTCGCGAATTCTTTATAGACGCAGTTCTGCGAATTTTCTATCTTGGGGCCAATGGCAATTTGAATCGTTCCTTCTTCGATTTTCTTTATTGCTTGTGTAATCGGAATTGTCAAAAGCGTGGGATGAAGATTCGGATATTCTTCTTTAAGCTCCGTTAATACAGGCGTTAAGAATTCCACCCGTCCCGGTCCAGTTGTTGCACTGGCAATAGATAATGGTTCAATCTTCCCGGTACGATTATGGAATTTGTTAATCGCTCGATTAGAAATCGCAATCATATTTCTAGCATCCCCAATAAAGGATTTCCCATCTTCACTTAATTCCACATTTCTCTTTGTTCGATAGAAAAGTTGTGTATGTAATTCCTTTTCTAGCGATTGAATTTGACGCGTGATTGCTGGCTGCGAAGTATGCATCTGTTCTGCTGTTTTTGCGAAGTTCAATGTAGATGTCAAGCTCAGAAAACATTCCAATTGATATGTATTCATAAGGCACCTCTTTACAGTATAATTAATACGCTTATCGTATTAATTATACACTTTTTTTATTTCATTCTTCACCAGATTTTAGTTATATTTATTATTGTTATATGGAGGTTTAATATGAATGAAATGAAAGCTCGAGTGGATGTAAAGCATCCTTATTTAGTCATGATGGGATTATATTTAGGTGCTTTCATTGGTATGTTTAGCGAAACATCATTAAATGTAGCGCTACCAGAATTGATGAAAGTATTTCAAATCGAATCCTCTCTTGCACAATGGTTAGTTACCGGTTATATGTTAGTGATTGGCCTAGTCTTGCCATTTGCTTCTCTGCTAATGAAATGGTTCCCGATACGAAAATTGTCTACTTTCGCATTAGGTGCATTTTTAATTGGCGCGCTCATCAGCGGATTTGCACCAACTTTTTCGATTTTGTTGATTGGAAGATTAATCCAAGGAATCGGTACCGGATTGGTATTACCGATGATGTTTTCCGTTGTCTTGGAAGTTTTCCCCGCAAATAGGATTGGCTCTGCACTTGGCATAACATCTTTAATCATTATGTTTGCGCCTGCCATTGGCCCAACCTTATCTGGGATTCTCTTAGCAGTTGCATCTTGGCGATTCCTATTTTTCTTATTCGCAGTCATTCTTCTGGTAGGTTTAGTATTTACCAGAAAATATATGGTTGATCCATATGAGATTACAAAACCCGAAATTGATAAAGTATCTTGCTTCACTTCCTGCATTGGATTTGGCGGTGTTGTTCTAGGCATTGGATTAGCGAGTGCGTATGGATGGTTATCTGCTATTGTCTTGATTTGCTTAATCATTGGTTTTGCATCACTATTTATTTATGTCAAAAGACAATTATCCGCGGATAACCCAATATTGAATTTAAGAGCATTTAAATCTTCCCGTTTCACATTAGGAACGATTCTGGTTACATTGAACTTCGGTATTACTCTGTCTGCCATGTATTTGTTCCCACAATATCTACAAAATGGCGCTGGATATACAGTTGCCCTTGCGGGATGGATCATGATGCCGGGTGGCATTGTTAATGCAATTGTGTCTTTACTATCCGGATCTTTATACGACAAGATTGGCGCACAAGCCCCATCTCGATTCGGATTCTTGATATCAATTATAGGGGCTGTACTTTTATTGTTTGTATCCCCATCAACATCATTATTCAATATTATTTTGTGCCATGTTCTTCTGATGATTGGTGTTCCACTAGCAATGTCGCCGAGTCAATCCTATGCTTTGAATTCTCTTCCAAAAGAAATATCTACGGATGGGTCTACGATTCTGAATACGCTTCAGCAAGTATTTGGTGCCATTAGCACAGCGGTTGCCACAAGTTTATTAGGAACCGGACAATCGGCATACGTCGGAGGAAGCACACAGGATGCTTTTACAAACGGCATTCATTATGGATTTGCTTTCACGCTTATATTGGCAATCGTCGGGTTGCTTTTATCTTTAAAAGTTAAAAAGAAATTGAACTAAAGATTGTACCAACCTTTCTAAATTGGCAGTCCGCAACGAATACCGCTCCACACTAATTGGGAAATTGAAACAACGTAAAATCACACAAAACAGCGAGCGCAAGCACTGCTTTCTTGTTATAATCTCCTTGTTGCTGGTAAAGTATAGGCACGGAGGTACAAAACGCATGAATTTTGGAGAACAAATTAAATCCATTCGCGAAAGCAAGGCGCTAACGCAGGAGCAATTCGCTGAGAAACTGCACGTCAGCCGGCAGGCAGTCTCTAACTGGGAGAACGACAAGAATCTTCCAGACATCGGCATGCTAATTCTGATGTCAGAAGTATTTGAGGTATCTCTAGACCAACTTATCAAGGGAGATCAACCAATGAACAGCATCGCTGAGAAAATCATCAAGGATGGCAGCGAGACACGAAGATCCCGTTTCAACATGGTCACAACGATAATCGGTGCGATACTGCTGCTCTTGGGCATCCTGCTCTTAGCAATCAAAGCCATGTCTGTCGAATACGTGGATCCCGAAGGTTACCTGCATGAGAATTTCTTCTTGCTACCGTGCGGTTTCCTATGCATATTCAGCGGACTCATCACCTTCTTAGCAGTGGGCGTGAAGACCATCGCCAGCAAGCTTCGAGATGTGTTAAGAAAAAATTAGAAAGATGGTATACAAAAGGAGGATGCTAACGCATCCTCCTTTTATTTCAAAATTATAAATTTATTTATTTGCCAAAGAACGAATAATTTCTGCAATTTCTTCTTCACTCAGCTCAGCGAGTTTTGCAATCTCCGCGACAGACAGCCCGTTACGATACAGGTTACTAATAAGCGGACCAGATTTCCTAAAATAGTACGGAACGACTTACAAAAAGTTCTCCCGAACAACCGCCCTATTACTTTCACAATTGGAAGTGTTATTTTTCGCTATCCGCTTTTCCAGTCGCAATCGCACCTGACCATGATGCTACACTTAAATATCCAACGCCTTCACATCTGTAATATGTGACAACTACGCCTCTCTTTGCATGATGATTCTTATAGCCGTATACTTTTCTAATCTTTGCACAAGTAAGTTTATTAAAATCAATACTCTTAAATGTACTTGTAAAGTTTATTGCAGTGAATAACACTCCGCTAAATTTTGTAGAATCATAAACAGTTGAAACAGCTTCACTTACAAACAATGTTAAATTTAAAAAAGCAGTTTGTTTACTCCGTGTTTTGTCATTTTCTATCATGGCAATTGCTTTTGCTACGTCCGATTTTGAAAAATAAATTTTCCTTCTCAGTCAAATTTACATGGAAATTATATATATGTAATTTGTCAAGAGTTCCTTCGTAATTTCTTATCGTCGCCCTCGACTCACTACCCATAGCAACTGGTGCTCCAGTTGACAACCGTGAACCCAAATGCTACAATACTTCATTATAAAACGATGACGAGGACAGTACGCTTGCCACAAGAATTTACCAGAGAGGGATAGCTGGTGGAATTATCCCAAATTCAGGCTTGCGGAACACCACCTCCGAGTGGCACCAATCCTGCCCGCTGGCCGCGTTACAAGCCTCAAAGAGTGCCGTTGGCGATACGCCTTCGGAAGATGGGTGGAACCACGAATACGAAATGTATGCGTCCCTTCTGACAGTACTGCTGCGGAAGGGATTTTTTAATTGCCTTTCGCAAATAGAAGGAGGAAACCAAAAATGATTATTACTTTGAAAGACGGAAGCACTCGTGAATACGGGGAAGCGATGTCCATCTACGACATCGCCCGTGACATTAGCGATGGACTTGCCCGGGTGGCATGCGTCGGCGAAGTGGATGGCAAGGTCAAGGATCTCCGCACGGTCATTGACAGCGATTGTGAACTCAACATCCTCACCTTCGATTCCGATGCTGGAAAACACGCTTATCGCCACACATGTTCTCACGTGCTGGCAGAAGCAGTGAAGAATCTGTATCCGGATGCAAAATTAGCCATCGGACCATCAATTGATGCCGGCTTCTATTACGATTTCGACATGCCGCCGCTAACGAGAGAAGACCTCGACAAAATCGAGAAAGAGATGAAGAAAATCATCAAGAAAGGCGACCGTCTTGAATATTTCACGATGCCTCGCGAAGAAGCAATTCAGATGATGAAGAATCGTGAAGAGCCATATAAAGTTGAGCTCATCGAGGACCTTCCAGAAGGCGAGACAATTTCTTTTTACCAGCAAGGAGACTTCATCGAACTGTGTGCCGGACCTCACCTGATGAGCACAAAGCCGATTAAGGCATTCAAGCTGACATCTTCTTCTGGTGCTTACTGGAGAGGCGACGAGCACAACAAGATGCTCACCCGAATCTACGGAACTGCTTACACTAAGAAGGCAGACCTTGAGGAGTACCTCGAGTATCTTGCAGATATTAAAAATAGAGACCATAACCGCCTCGGTCGCGAGATGGATATCTTTACGACGGTCGACGTTATCGGCCAGGGCTTACCGCTCTTCATGCCAAACGGTACGAAGATTATCCAGAAGATGCAGCGCTGGATTGAGGATCTCGAGGATTATGAATGGGGATACGTTCGTACTCGTACACCGCTGATGGCGAAGTCCACACTTTATAAGATTTCGGATCACTGGTATCACTACAAAGATGGCATGTTCCTTCTCGGATATGACAACCTTGAGGATCTCGAGAACGGTGAAGATGCGCAGCGCGAGATTCACGGCGTGCAGGATTTGAACCTGATTGAGAACGACGCAGATAGTGATGTATATGCGCTCCGTCCGATGACATGCCCATTCCAATATTACGTATACAAAGCTCGTCAGAAGAGTTACCGCGACCTGCCATACCGCATGGCAGAGACATCGACTCTGTTCCGCAATGAGGATTCCGGTGAAATGCACGGTCTGACTCGTGTCCGCCAGTTCACCATCTCCGAAGGTCACCTGGTATGCACGCCAGAGCAGGTTGCCGATGAATTCAAAGGCTGTGTTGAACTTGCGAAATACTGCCTGACAACACTTGGACTCGAAGAGGATGTTACATACCGTATGTCCAAATGGGACCCGGCAGATTCCGACAAGTACCTCGGCACCGCTGAAGATTGGGACCACGTACAGAATGCGATGAGAGATATCCTGGACGAAATCGGCCTAGATTATACCGAAGCAGAAGGCGAAGCTGCTTTCTATGGTCCAAAACTGGATATCCAGGCAAAGAACGTATACGGCAAGGAAGATACGATGATTACCATCCAGCTGGATATGTTCCTGGCAGAACGCTATGACATGTACTACATCGATAAGGACGGTGCCAAGAAGCGTCCGTACATCATCCACCGTACATCCATGGGCTGCTACGAAAGAACGTTGGCTTGGCTCATCGAGAAATATGCTGGTAACTTCCCAACATGGCTTTGCCCAGAACAGGTCCGCATCTTGCCAATTTCTGACAAGTACGACGATTACGCAAAGAAGGTCTTCGCCGAGCTGCGCAAAAACGGCGTAGACGTCCAGATTGACCACAGCACGGAGAGAATCGGTTACAAGATTCGTAAAGCACAGATGGAGAAGATTCCATACATGCTCGTACTGGGTGCCAAGGAAGAAGAGGAATGCACGGTTTCCGTTCGTTCCAGATTTGCCGGTGACGAAGGCAGCAAGCCACTCAGCGATTTCATCGCACAGATTTGCGAAGAAATTCGCACGAAAGCAATCCGAAAGAAGGAAGTTTCCGACACAAAGAAGGATGCATAAGCTTCCGCTTACCCATTCCCGGTAAAAATAAAAAGGGCTGAATCAAATGATTCAGCCCTTTTATTTGTTGCAATTCACGAGTGAACTTACGAACAGTTTGTTTGCCAATTGTTCTAGAAATAATCGCACTAATTCTCGGTTTTATTTTGTTTCGTCTTATTAATCATATATGCAATCAAATATGCAACCGCCCAGCAAATCACCTGTCCGCTAGGCAGAGAGCCTTTGACATAATATACAATCACAACAATATACAGAAGGAACGAGAAAACCAGACTGGTAAGTGCTGTGTTCGACAGCGTGCCCTTCTTGTAATTATTGTAAGAATATATGATATTTATAATGTTATAAACAACTGTTACCACAGTTATCAATAATAGAGTATTCATAGTGAATATTCCTTTCTTATTTTAAGTTTCATTATTTAGAGTTTAGCATATTAAACAACTTAAAGCAATGCATTTAAAGTTGTCTGCACTCTAGCCTTTTATTTTTTACCATATTTTATATCTGATTTCTTTACTACCATTTTGTGAGTGGATTTGTTTTTTACATACTTATAGCTCTTTTTTCTACTTGATATGCGTAGTATATCAAGGCATTTTCATAGTTTTTATGCTATGTGTTACTTCGCTTCTGTTCCAAACCGGACTTTCACCTTATTGCAAAAAACACAAAACGCCTAAGCCGACGGCCTAGGCGTTTTGTGCGTTCATTATATTTGTCTTTACTAATAATGCTATTTTAGATTAGCCCCAGAAGGATGTAAGCTGACCATAGACAATCATTACCATGAAGATTGGTCCGATCCACTTGATGCAGAGATCATAGAATCCCTTCGAAACGAACTTTCTCTCACCGTTATTGGTAATTTCATCATCCAGATATCCCGGTACAACCCAGCCAAGCAGGATTGCCATAATCAGACCTGTCAGAGGCATCAGGATTCCTTCTGCCAAGCAGTCCCATACATCCAGTACGTCTGGCTGTCTGAACAAGCTACGGAATGCAACGAGGAATCCATTTGTGCTGGAACCAAGACCATCAGCAGTGGTCAGGAAGTTACCAACCCATGCAGCAATTGCCATGATAATAGTAACCTTAACTCTGTTCGCAGACTTACCAGCCTTAACTCTGGAGTCCAGAATTGCAGAGATGCCAGCCTCCATCATACCGATGGAAGAACTTAGAGCTGCAAAGAATACCAGCAACCAGAAGAGCAACTGGAAGATCTTTCCAACTGTTCCCATGGATGTGAATACGGTTGTCATCGAGTTGAACAGCAGTCCTGGGCCAGCTGCTGGCTCCATTCCGAATGCGAATACAGCCGGGAAGATTGCAACACCAGCGAGTACAGCTACCAGAGAGTCACCACAAGTGATGATCAAAGCGTTCTTTTCCAGGTTCTCTTTCTTATCCAAATAAGAACCATAAGCGATGATGCAGCCAGAAGCCAGCGACAGCGAGAAGAAGCACTGACCACCTGCAGTCGACAGAGCGGTAAAGAATCCAGAAACGGATCCCCAAGAGCTCAGATTTGGTTTGAACAGGAAGGAAAGTCCTTCGCCTGCTCCGTTCAGAGTGCAAGATCTTACTACGATGATGATGAGCATGAAGAACAGCATCGGCATAGCAACCTTGCAGAACTTCTCAATACCGCCGGATACACCGCCGAATACGATAACCATCGTCAGTACCAAGAATGCAGTCATCCACATTACGGAGTTACCTGTGTTTGTCAGCATTGCGCCGAACTGTGCGGTAGGATCTTCTGTGTTCAGAACGCCCTTACCAAAGAGGGACATAATCGAACCACCCAGATACTTTGTGATATAACCGCCGAATGTGCAGTAGAAGCAAATCAGCAGCCAAGGAACGATTGTCTGCAGAACACCGTTGAAAGTGAATCTGTGATCAGCTTCCTTGTAAGCTTCAATTGCAGCTTTCTGGGTCTTACGTCCAAGAGCGATCTCGGACAGCATCAGAGGATAACCTGCTACAACTGCGATGATGCAGTACAGAATCAGGAATCCAAATCCGCCGTTCATACCCATTTTGTAAGGGAAGGACCATAGGTTACCTAAGCCTACAGCCGAACCCAGTGCAGCCATCAAAAATCCAAAATTAGAATTAAATTGGCCTTTCTGATTTTCTTGTTCCATTTCAATACCTCCATACAAAAATGAAAACGACACATATAAGAACAATTTGACAGGAAGCAATCCTCTTTCTTCTCCGTAAGGATTGTGTACTTCGATAATAACTGCAACACATCGAATTTGTTGCACTCCTGTCCAAATTCAGGCTGATTTTAGCACACAGTTTTCACATTAACAACACATTTTTTATAATTTTAGTATAAACCCGAAAAAAATTTACAAATTTTAATCCCGTTATTTTTACTACTTTTACTATATTCACGAATCGCATTTCGAATATTTGTTCTTATTTATAATTTAAACTGAGTTTTCTACTTAAACGAAACGTGTAAATCATTTTTTATTTTCGTTGCCGTAAAATACTTTCACATTCATTATTCTGAAAGCACTGAAATTAATGCATTTTAATCACATTTAAAAACTTTAATCATTTATTTGGTTTGAAACAGAATTGTTAAACATTTTCCGAAGCTATTATTCCATATTCTTTCCGTTTTGGATGCTTTTCTTGCCATTTTTTTCACGATATTGTTGTATCTTCCCAAAGCAGTGATAATGTCGTGGGCATTTCGGCAAAGAAAAGACGTCGCAACCAAGAAAGCTTCTTGGTTGCGATGTCTTTACGCCGAGTTCTATTATTACAAAGTGATTCTTTCACCCGAAGCAATTCTGCTTCTTCAATTCTAGTACCTCGCTTCGGAGTCTTCCTTGACAAGGTCATAGATGAGCGGATCTCGGATGAGATGCTTCCAGACGGTGTGTGTCGCTTTGACGAAATCGTCGTTGAGTGGAAGCTCATCCTCGATTAATGGGCAACGATACGGAACATCCGTATCATCATAGATCATAATCAGTTCACCATCCTCCGTGATATGTGGAAGGAGCGGGAACGTCCGGCATTGAATCGGTCGCATACTTCGCTGGCAATGCGGACTTTTGAGACAGTGCAGGAAAAAGACTTTCCCCGACCAGGATTCCGGAAACTCAAAATCTTCCGTGGACTCTTCGGTCCATCGGAAACCTTCGCTCTGGCGGTCATGAATTTTATCCTCTCCCGGAAGGAGATAGATGCCCATCTCTGCGTCTTCTTCATTCGGAATGGCGCAACACGCAGCTTGGCAAAGTGTGCCACAGTCGTAATCCACGGGCGACACTCGGTCGAGCAGCCGATAGATGGCTCTGTATGTTCGTCTACGTATCGTTGATTTGATCAATGTTTCTCTATCCTTTGTTGAACCAACAGCCTTAGCGGTGAACGCTCATTGCCCACGCTGAACGCTCACCGATTATTTTTTTACAAATTCATTATCTCGAATTTTGTTCGGTATTCGCTGAACTTACTCATCATCTTCTACTTCGTCATCTTCATCGAAATCATCATCAATGTATGCGTCGAAGAAATCGATGATGCCCTCTTCTACTTCATCCTTGAGATCGTCGTAATTGTGAATCTCGTGGCGGTAACCCGAGTATACCATCGTATCCACATCCTCATGGCCTGTGTCAATCAGCCAATTGCTCACCTGATATACGCCAGCGCCATACTGGCCCACTGGATCCTGATCGCCTGCGATGTTGTAGATTGGCAAATCTGCCGGCACCTTTTTCGCCCATTCCTCGCCAGTAATTCCAGTAATCATCTGGCAGAAATATAGGAAGGAACGGTTGCTCGTCGGACGGGTAAAAGCATCAAACGGGTCTTTTGCATGATCGATTTGAACGTCTTCATCGTCGCAAATCCATTCGTTTCCGAGTTTCACCCCTTCATCGCAGCGAGCGAACATCCAGCCCATCACCACATTCAGTGCTTCACCAACCGGTTCATCGCCGCGTCCTGCTTCGATTTCTTTCTCCAAGAGTGCAATGCCCTCTTCCACATGTGGGAATACACCACTGGTTCCGCAAAGTGTCACCCCTGCGAGCTCATCTCCGTACTTGGTGATGTAGTCTCTCGCAATGAACGACCCCATGCTGTGACCGAACATGAAATACGGCACATCCGGATACATTTCTTTGACAATCGTTGTCAACTTGTGTTCATCTTCCATCATCGTGTGCCAGCCTTTGTCGCCCCAGTCACCCCAGGTGTCGTTCACGATTGCAGTCTTTCCGTGACCCACGTGATCATCCGCTGCAACGATGTATCCTGCATCCATGAACGCCACAATCATATGCAGATATCTTCTGGAGTGCTCACCGTAACCATGCACGAGCTGAATAATTCCGCTCGGTTCGCACGCCGGCACATATACCCAGCCCTGCACGTCATCTCTCTCGTTATAAGATTTGAAACTGATTTCATGTAACATTGTGTACCTCACTTTCTCCGGAACATGCCGGGAACCAAGTAACCTTATATTTATTATTATCTCAGACTTTTACCCACTTGTAAAAGTAAATTTCATAACGATTCCTGTGTCCGATTACCCGTATAGATCTCGATTTCTGCTTCTTCCATCTACTTACAATGAATCGAAAAAGCGGGTTCCCGTTCAGGGAATCCGCTTTTGCATTGGAGAAATGTAGGTCAGCTGAAGTATTTTTTGCCCAGATTGCGGAAGGACTCCGCAGAGCGTTGGATAGTTTCGTAGGCAACGCAGAAGGAGGCACGGACATAGCCTGGGCCGTCGAATGCGTTGCCGGCCACCAGCAGAATGCGCTGTTCTTTGGCCGCGGTGACAAATTCCCGCTCGTCGGGTACAGGGGACTTGATCCAAAGGTACATGGCACCTTGCGGATAGATGGCGGTAAAGCCTGCGTCCGTAACGATTTTGTAGAGTGTCTCAGCGTTTCGACGGTAATAGTCGATATCCACGCGAGCGTCCATGCATCGCTCCACGATAAGTTGCTGCATGGTAGGTGCGTTGGTATCGCCACAGATACGATTTGCCACAATGGCCGCGCCGATGAACTCATCTGCATCATCTGACTTAGGGCTAATCGCTGCATAACCAATGCGATCACCGGGCAGTGACAGGCTCTTGGACCATGAATAGGCCACCAGCGTATTGTCGTAATAATGAGGAATGAACGGTACCTTCTGATTGGTATACACCAGTTCCCGGTACGGCTCATCCGAGATGATGTAAATGGGATGGCCAAACCGCTGCTCCGCCTCCTTCAGAACGGCACAGAGCTTCCGGATGGTCTCCTCAGAATAGATGGCGCCGGTGGGATTGTTGGGATTATTAATGATAACGGCTTTGACTTCCGGCACCAGTGCTGTGCGGAGTGCCTCAGCGTCCGGTTCAAAGCCGGCGGCTTCGTCCCCTTTGACTACGATGGTCTCTGCATGATAGTTTGCCGCCCAGTTGGCGTATTCCACAAAGTAGGGGGCAAAAACGATTTGCTTGTCACCGGGGTCAAAGATGGTCTTCATCAGGATGTTGATGGCAGAGCCAGCGCCGACGGTCATGATGATATGGCGGCTTTCATAGTCCGTGCCGAACCGGTGGTTCAGATCGTCCGCAACCGCCTGACGGGTGGACTCAAAACCAGCATTGGAGGGATATCCATGCACCTCATGGGGATCCATCTCGTGGTTGATATAGTCAATGGCGTCATAGACCTC
>CAVFWT010000056.1:0-11933 GCA_963626305.1 bacterium
CCTTTGTATGGATACTCGCCTGGACCAAAGAACTTCGCACTGATACCAGTGAGTACTTCGAATTCAGTGTTCGCTGTACCCGCACCGCAAGCTGGCACCTCGAACCAACCGGTCGTGTAATTCTTCATCAGCTTAGTAAAGTTTGGTGTCGGATCATTCGAAACCTTAATATTATGGTAATCCTGTGCATAAGTGAAAGATTCCATCTGCAGCACGATGATGTTCGGATGCTCTTCATCAACATCCTGTTTCTTCGGCGTCGTATTTGTCTTGTTCTTCGTCTTCTTCAGAATCTTCTTGATGGAGGATTCTGAATATCCCACCGGCTTCGAGATTCCGGTGTTGATGGATGTGTTGATAAAACAATACGGGAAGCCGTAGTCTTCATATGCATAGTTCAAGTTACCAAAGAACGTGGACAGCTGTTTCGCCTGAAGCAATCCGAATGTCGCACCGCCGGTGCAAACAAACGCCAATACAATTGCGATACCACTCTTCTTCCGATCAATGTTCTCCCAACGATAGCAGCTGATAAAATACAGCACCAAGAACGCAATTCCAATGCCGATTGCCAGACCACCAAGGATAATCTGTAACTTCGAGAAGTAGGTTGTCAGCAAGGTCATGCCGTCTCCCAAATTCTGCAGATCGTATAAGGTAAAAGGAGTCATTCGCTTAATCAGAATGCATCCGTTCGCCGTACCGAGAATTCCCCACACGGTCATGATAATCATGGTTGCGAATCCGCGCTTACGGAACAGAAGAGATATTGTCAGCGTTGCGAAGATAATCAACCAGTTATAGACGAAAATCAGTGGCTGTTTCCAAATCATCATCACGCCGTTGAAAATTCCATCGGTCGCTCTCGCAAATGTCTCGATGTACAGATACATAAAGAACGCGAGAATCGCGAGCTTCAGAATATACTTCATTTCATGTATATCTGCATCATAGAGTTTCGGCTGCTTCTTCGGAAATTTCTCGCGATATTTCTGTTGAATGCCGACCACCAGTGCTTTGATTTTACGCCAAAGCCACTTCGGAAATTTTCGCCATTCCTTATAATTTATATTTTTAATATTCAACTATCTCTGCCTCCAGATTGCATTTGATAATTTTTCGAATTCTTCCATTGTAAGACTTTCGGCACGGCGTTTCGCGTCGATATCGCAGCTTTCCAGTGCTGCTTGAATACCTTCTTTATCGAAATGATAACTCGCATCCAGCGAGTTGAGTGCGGTCAGCGAATTAAGAAGTGTCTTCCGACGCATCATAAAACCAGCCTTGATGCACTGGAAGAAAAATTTCTCATCATCCGGCTGTACCGGTGGCTCTTCGCGGAGATTCAATCTCAGCACCGTCGAATCCACTTTCGGCGCTGGATCGAAGCAGTATCGATCCGCGTCGCAAATCTTGTCCACCGTGCATCGATATTGAACCGCATATGTAATGGCGCCTGTATTCTTACTGCCCGGTGCGGCGAGCAAGCGATCTGCCACTTCTTTCTGCATCATAATCGTGATGCTCTCGAATGGAATGCCCGATTCCAGGAGCTTCATGATAATCGGCGTCGTAATGTAATACGGAAGGTTTCCGACAACGCGCACTTTCGAAACACCGTGCTTCGCCTTCCCTTCGTCAATCAGTGCAGGAAGGTCAATCTCCAGAATGTCGCCGTGAACAATTTCAACATGGTCTTGCAGCGCAAAACGCGTGCGCAGATACGGAATCAAGCGGTCATCCAGTTCGACCGCAATCACGGCTCCCGCATATTCCGCAAGCTCTTCCGTGAGCACACCCTGCCCCGGCCCGATTTCAATCACGAGCGTATCGTCATCGACCTGGCTTCCCAGTGCAATATCCTCTACGACCCCATGGTCGATAAGGAAGTTCTGCCCGAGTTTCTTCGAGTGGTGGAACTTGCCTGCCGAACTATTGTGATTTTTCTTGCCTTTTTTACTCAATATTCAACCTCACTGACGGAATCCGTATCCTCGGATTCCGAATACAATCGTAAAAATATTTTTATCCTGCTAAGCCTTCCGGTTCAGCGAATTTGCTAATTCTTCTTTCGAAATTCCGAATGCATTCAGCTTCTTCAGGAATGTCTTGGTGTTGCCGTAACCGATACCCAAAGCTGCTGCCGCTTCGGCGCGTCGCTTCGAAGCGTTCGAACCGCAGGACATCCCCAGATCTTCCAGATCTTGAATCGTTATCAGTTGTTCCTTATGGGTGTTTGCGACCGAATGGACTTTGGAAAGGGCTTCTTGAATGGCAGATGGAGTGGCATTCTCAACGCCGATATCTCCATCTTTCGTCGCTTCCTCGAGTGGCAAGTACGCCTGCTTCGCATTTGGAAAGCGCTGAGTGATTTTCTTTCGGATTTCTTCTCCGGAGAAGTCGGGGTCGGTAAAGATAATGATTCCCTTCTCCTGATATGCTTTCTCTATGAGTTTCCACGTCTCTTGGCGAATACCAAAGCCGTGAGTCTTAATAATTAATGCATCAACGGCTTGGCGAAGGGCGATTTCATCATCCCTTCCCTCGACGACGATGGCTTCTTCAATTGACAATTTGTTCATGTTATTCCTCATCTGGAAATACGAAAATAATTTCATCCGGGTTCACAAGGCGGAGTTGTTCTCTAGCGCGCTTCTCGATGTACTCCCGGCTGTTCACGTTCTTCAGTTCTTCCTTCAGCTCGCTGCGCTGCTCAGTCAGCTTCTTGTGCTGTTTCTCGAGTTTCTTATTCTCCGCACGCAGCGACAAGATGTTGCGAATAGATGCTCCGAAGACCACAAGAAGTACGAGTCCTAGAGCGAGCGCCATCTTGTTGACCTTCCGGTGTCTTTTTTTACCAGATGCCATCGCGGCTTTGCGCTTCGCCCGCTTTACTTCCCGCTTCTTTTTCTTCCGCGCTTTCTTTCGTTCCGCAACGCGGTCCTTCCGTGTCCGATTTAATTCTTCCACGGAAGGCTGCGTCATATTCTCATTTCGGGTTTCATTATCCATCTGATTATCCATCCGAAAATCCTCACTACTCGTTATTCACCGAGTTTCCTTTGTTACTACCGTAAATATATGGATATGGATCCACGTATTCGCCGCCGTTCGGGTGAATCTCGAAGTGGAGGTGCGGTCCCGTACTGTTACCGGTATTACCAACCTCACCAATCTTCTCACCTTGGGCGACCTTATCTCCGACCTTGACAACGACCTTACTACAGTGTCCGTATCTCGTAAAGGTTCCGTTGTTATGCGTTACTTCAATACAGAGTCCGTATCCAGAGAAGTAACTTGCTCTCGTTACCGTACCACCATCGGATGCATAGATTGGCGTTCCGATTGGCATGCCGAAGTCCAGACCACCGTGAATTCGTCCCCATCTGGATCCGAAGTACGATGTAATTACTTCATTCTTAACTGGGATGATATACGTTCCGGTTGGATACCACTTCGGCTTATCGTTCGTTCCAACGAGCATAATCTTGTCCACCGACTTCTTCAGCACTTCCTTGCTGGAGATATCACGGCTGACTTCCTTTCCATTCTCATACACGAGCGTACCGGTAATTGTCTGACGACCGTTAACACCCTTCTGGATGACTTCGGAATCGCCACGATACATCTTCTTGGTCTTCTTCTTGACGGTCTTGTACTTGATGACCTCAGACATCGTTCCGTGTTCTTTCATCTGTACTACAATCGGCTTTGATGTCGTACTAATCTGGACTTTATCACCGGATTCTGCGAGACTGTGCACTTCACCGTTTTCATCCGCTTGCACGTGAATATTGTCCGAGCTTACGCCGTAAGTTTCCGCCATGGAAGTTTCCGTCTCGTTTTCCATTACAATGTGCTGAATCGACAAGTCGCCACCTTCTTCCAGCATTTTCTCCGCTTCACTGGTACTCATGACACTTGTCAGCATTACGTTCACTTCGCGAACTTCCACGCTATTCTTGA
This sequence comes from bacterium, assembly GCA_963626305.1. GTDB lineage: Bacteria > Bacillota > Clostridia > Peptostreptococcales > Anaerovoracaceae > Mogibacterium_A. The sequence continues at coordinate 3,967 of CAVFWT010000056.1, forward strand.
ACTTAATCTGCGTTACCTTCATTCCATTATCCGGAGTGCGGTAATAATCCAGCACATCGTCCAGCACGGTATCCGCCTTCGATTTCGAATCAACAACCGCCTTGAGCACGCCATCTTCAAAGATTCCGTATGCGGTCACATCGATATCCGTCATATATGTCAGTTTATTCAGCGCTTGATCCGCCGTGTCGATATCCTTCTCTGACGAAGATACCAGCTTGAACGTAACATTCTGACCCGCTTTAAAAGTAATTTTCGCATCATTTGCCGAGGACAGTTTTTCACCGGCAACATCTAAGATGTTGTATACCGATTCCTGGTCCTCAACGTATCCGAGAACTCTACCGTTATAAGAGTACTGATAGACCGTCTCTCTGTTAAAAGCAATCAGCATCAAGCAGATGACAACGATGGTGCTGAAGAATGTGCTCATCATCGCACCACCGCTCTGACGATATCGATTTCTCATATCGTTAAATTCATACACGATACTGTAGACCGCCGCTCCTACCATGTTATCGAACTTCGCCTGCACCGTGTCGTGGGCGATAATAACATCTGCAGCTGCATCCGTAATCGAATCCGCAAGGACGTGGCGGATAGTGATTTTGCCCGCTTTCTTCGCGCGCTTTTTCTCTTTCTTTTCTGCCTTCTTCTGCTTCTTTGCTTCGCGTTTCTGTCTCTTCGCTTCTTCTTTCTTCCGCGCTGCCTCTGCTTTCTTCGCCTTGCGAGCGGCTTTCGGATCCAGAGATTCTGTTTCGTCCTCCTCGTGGATTCCCTCTTCCTCTGCTTCGCGCTTCTTGATTATCTCCATGAGTTCCGCAAGTTCGCGTTCCTGGTCATCCGGATTGATTGAATCCGTCCCGGAGTTTGATACTGGATTCGATTTCGTAGTCTCCGGTGAAACCGTTCCGCTGGCACTCACAACATCGCTGCTTGTAGCAACATTGTTCGCATTTTCCTGAGTCGCGGCTTCTTTATCTAATTTTATTTTCCTCTTTTTAAATTCCATCTATAAGCCTCTTCTACACGATCCTTCGTGCAGGTACAAAATTCTCCAGTATCCGTGATACCGGAATCTCTACATTTCTCGCATTTGTACTTTTTGTCTAAATAATCCTGCGGATAGCCGTTCTCTTCCAGCAACTTCTGCTTCTGTGCATTTAAATCGTTGCTTTTCTGACGCTGAATCTTTTTCTCTTCTTTCGTTTTCGGGCTAAAACTAAATGACATTGCAATGGCTTTCCTCAGTTCATCCTCCAAGGTAAGCAAATTTGCCATTCCAGGAATTTCCTTCCGAGCGGTCGAACGATGATCCTGATATTCCAGTTCTGCTTTATTGCGCAAATATTCGTAGTAGTCGCCTAGTACTTTGCGGCTGACGTTGTGGCGGTAGCTATCGCCGCCGGAAGTGTTGTTGCTTCCGGTACTTCTTTTTGCCCCGTTCTCTTTCCTTGTGTTAATTCCACCGGCTTCGCGCATCTTATTCTCCAAGATACGGTTCACATAGCGAAGATCCGGTTCTCTCATTCCGGCAGTCTTGCTGCATGCATCCAGAATCTCGGACATGCTGAAGTGCCAATCATCCAACCAGGTCGTCATCATCTCACGATCAGCTGGCGTCCATTGACGGCGATATCCCACCGCCTGGAAAATTCGGTTGAACTCCGCATTGCGTTTACTTTCTTTGTCCAGGAGTTCCTTGACCTGAATAATATCTTTGCAGCCTTCTTCTTTCCATCGAAGTGCAACGTTTGTAATGTATTTTACATTGTAATTATCCAGTTCTTGGCAATACTTGATGGCATAGGAATACACATCTGGTGTAATTTCATAGATGTTAATGGCGTCTCGAATCCGAGATGCTTCCATCTGTGATATGGTCCCGCCTTTCGCTTCCTGCAGCTGCTCGTAAAGTGCTGCAATTTCGAGATCCTGAAGTCTGGCGCTCTCATCCTCCGGTGAACTTGCCGGCGTCTTCGAGACCATGGACATCGGATCCGCAATTGGTGTCTCTGCCGGAGCGACTACAGAAACTTGATTTGCACCAGTTTCTGTTTCCTCAGCCGAAGACGATCCGCCGTACAGTTCATCGAGCTGACTGATGAACTGTATCCGGTATGCATGTGCCTCCGCGTCGTATACCTGACGAACAGCACCCTTCTCCTCCCAGTATGCCCAAGCATTCTCGATGTCTTCGAGCGACATGCCCAGCACATTGGCGGTCGTCTGATGATCCTGTGTCAGGCCGTACTCGGCATTCATCAGACCAAGCATATATACTTTTACAAAATTCCCCGGTGCCGTCGGCAGCAATTCGCTGATGAAGAGGTTCTCCACCGAAGTGCTGAACAGCATGGGATTCTTGATGTGATCTTTTCCTAGTAGTACTTTTGCCATTTTACTCCTGCTGTGTGATGATTATATATTTTTTAAAGAATACTTCTCTCCAAATTTCCGAATTTGGTGTATTTCCCAATCCACGCCAAAGAAACTACGCCGGTCGAACCGCTACGGTGCTTCGCAACATGCACTTCGCATGTGTTGCTCTGGCGGGAAAGGTCGACTTCTTCGTCATCTTCCGCGTAGTAATCCTCACGCTTAAGGAAGATAACGATATCTGCGTCCTGTTCGATAGAGCCGGATTCTCTCAAGTCGGAGAGCTGTGGCTTGTGGTTCGGTCTTTTCTCGATATCACGAGATAGCTGCGACAGCAGAATAACCGCGCAATCAAGTTCTTTGGCGAGAATCTTGATTTGACGCGTAATCGCACTGATTTCGTTAACACGGTCGCCCGAACGGAATCCTTGCTGACTCATCAGCTGCAAGTAGTCGATGACAATCAGATCGAGTCCTGCCTCTGCCTTACGGCGGCGGCACTTGTTCTTGATTTCGAGAACCGAAATATCCGACGTATCATCGATTACAATCTTGCAATCTTCGAAACTGTCCTGCGCCTCGCTGAGGCTCATCCACTCATCCTGCGTCAAATTACCGCGCTTCAAATGTTCCATCTCAACAGAAGCTGCGGTCGCGAACATTCTTTCGCCCAGCTGCTCCTTGGACATTTCCATGCTAAAAATAATAACCGACGCACCGGAAGCGGCCGCGTTGCCGGCAACATTCAATGCGAAAGCAGTCTTTCCCATACCTGGACGTGCAGCTAAAATGATTAAGTCCGTCTTGTGAAGTCCGCCGAGAATCTTATCGAGATCCACAAAGCCCGTAGTAATACCTGGAAGCTGGCCCTGATTTCGTTCCAGTTCCTGAATTTTCTTGATATTCTCTACCAGCACATCGTTAATGTCTGTGTAATTTCGCTTCTGACTCTTGTGGGCAATTTCAAAGATACGCTGTTCCGCCTGATCCAGAATGATGTCTGGAGACTGCTGTCCGTCATACGCTTGCGCGCGCATTTCATCCGCTTCGCGAATCAACTGCCGCATATTGGATTTCGCCAGTACACTCTCTGCATAGTACTTCGCATTCGCTGGCACGATTGCATTATCCGACAGGCGGCTCAGATAGACCATACCACCAACAAATTCAGCTGTCTTTCGCGTTTTCAGCTGAGAATTTGCTGTGTTTAAATCGATATTAATATTTCTGCGATAGAGATCGAGGAAAGCACGATAGATTTCCTGATGCTCCCGAAGATAGAAATCTTCTGCCCGCAGTCGATCGGTTACGTCAATGACGGCATCCTCAGACTGGAGCATAGATCCCAGCACCGCCTTTTCCGCCTCAATGTCCTGAGGCGGTTCTAGGCTGGTGACTTTATTCATTTCTTCTGCCATATTTCTCGCTACTCTTCCGAAACGATAACTTTAACCGTTGCTGTGATTTCTGGATACAGCTTCACTTCCACTGTGTGCTCACCGATTTCCTTAATCGGATTTGCCAACACGACCTTCTTCTTGTCGACAGCAGTACCAATCTGAGTTTCGATTGCATCTGCAATGTCTTTCGAAGTAACCGCACCGAACAGCTTGCCGTTGCCACCGACCTTTGTCTTCAGCTGAATCGTCTTCGATTCCAGCGTCTTTGCAGTTGCTTCTGCAGCAGCCTTCTCCTCGGCATTCTTCTTTGCCTGGTGTTCCTTCTGCTTCTCGATTGTCTTCACGTTCTGGTTTGTTGCAGGTACTGCCAGTCCAGCCGGAATCAAGCGGTTGTTTGCAAAACCGTCACTAACCTTCACAATATCACCGGCTTTGCCGGTTCCTTTTACATCTTTCTTCAGAATTACTTCCATCTCTATTCCTCCTCTTTCTTATCGTCTTCCATAAATTCTGGTAAAATTTCTCTGATTTCTTCAATGACTTCTTCCGGGGTTGCATCCACCTGGGCACCTGCCGATGTGTGATGACCGCCACCGTTAAAGCGTTCCATCAGCATCTGCACATTCACCTCACCGAGGGAACGTGCGCTGATTACAGTCTTGTTCATGTCGTTCTTGCCCAGTGCAATAACAGCGCGAACGCCTTTGACGGACAAGAGTTCGTCGGCAACTTGAGCGTTAATAATCTGCGCCTCGGTGGAATATCCTTTGGATGTCGCGATAACGACACCGTTATCCAGATATTCCGCATTTGCAATCGCATCTGCCTTGGACTGGAAGGTGATTGCTTCACTCTGGAAGAATCTCTTCACTTCCGTCGTATCCGCACCGGCGCGGCGCAGCCACGCGGCAGCTTCAAAGGTTCGAACGCCGGTTTTGCTCGAGAAACTGTTGGTGTCAACGGTGATTCCAGCGAGCAGTACTTCCGCTTCGAACTTATTCACGAGTCGCTTCGATGCCGTGTACTGAATAATTTCCGTCATCAGCTCACTTGCGGACGATGCGTACGATTCAATGTATGCCAGTGTCGGATTCTGAATGGAATCATCCGACAAGCGATGGTGATCCACAATAACCACGCGCAAATCTTGTTCCAGAAGCTCCGAATTTTCAACCATTGCGGGGCGGTTCACATCAACGATAATCAAGAGTGTCTTCTCATCCTTGATTTCCATCGCCTTCTCGCTTGTGATGATGTTGTAGCATTCTAGATCAGACGCCTGCTGATAGACCGTCTGGAGTGCTTCGTTGTAATTGTCGACGACAATATATGCCTCGCGCTCGTAGTAACGGCATATCTTATATGCACCAATTGCTGAACCGAAGCAGTCCATGTCCGGCCATCGATGACCCATAATCAAGACATTGGAGCTTTCCATAATCAGTTGCTTGAGTGCATGTGCAATGATTCGGGATTTACCTTTGTTGTTCTTCTCCATCGACTGGAGTCTTCCGCCGTAGTAATGCGTACGGTCATTGTTTTTGACAACCGCTTGGTCTCCGCCACGACCAAGGGCCAATTCCAAAGCTGCTTCTGCCAACTCCTTCGTGCTCTTCAGTGAATTCAGACCAATCGCCATTCCAATGCTGAGACTGACCGGAAAATCTACTTTCGTGTCGATTTTCCGAACTTCATCCAGCACTGAGAATCTGCTTTCAATAATCTGATCCGCATCCTTTCGGTATACCGTCATCATGTAGGAATCTTCATCGATTGTTTCGATGGAAGAATCATACTGTGATGCCCATTTCCGTACGATACGATCCACTTCCGTCGGAACCGCCAAGCGACTGTCTTCCGTAGTACTTGACATCATCTCATCGTAGTTATCGATGCTGATGTATAGAATACATACCTGCTCCTGATGGCGTTCTTTTCTCAGAGTGTCTCGTTCGGTTACATTGATGAAATACACGAACAAATCCTCATCTTCTTTCGGCTCGTTGTTCGTGCGAAGAACAAAATGCTGAGAATTTCGTTCAATTTCAATTTCCGGCTTCTCTTCATCCATCGACGATGCGACCAAATCTTTCGGCTTGACACCCGTCAACGCGAAGAAATTCTGCTCCGTAATTCCCTCATAGGTAAAAACATCTTTCATCAACGCATTTGCAGCTTTGACGCAGCCATCTGTATCGACAATGCACGCAGGAAGCGGAATACCCTCAATGTATTTCGTTGTTTCGTTTTCTGTAATATTGTTCATAATAATCTCGCTGTCTACTCCGTTTCGGTGTTACGATTCGGTATTACAACCTTCTATTTTCCAACACTTCGAAGGATATCAATCAGTCGATTTAATTCATCCTTGCTGTAATACTCCAGTTCAATCTTTCCGCCCTTCTTGCCGGTTACGATTGAAACTTTTGTACCAATCAATTCTCGGAGATCACTCTCTACTGCCTGTATTTCAGCAGATTTCTTGGTAACTTTCTTGGTTCTCGCCGGCTTTGTTTCTTCCGTATCCTTGAGTTTCTTCGTAATTTCTTCTACATTACGAACCGAAAGTCCCTCTTTCTCAATTCGTTCCGCCAGCATCAACTGTTTTCTCTGGTCATCTAGACTGAGTAGCGTTCTTCCGTGTGCAGCGGAGATACGACCTTCGCTCATCATCTTCTGAATCTCTTCCGGAAGTTTCAGGAGACGAACGGAGTTCGCAATGTAAGTTCTACTTTTACCTAAGGATTCGGAAACCTGTTCCTGGGTAAAACCAAATTTATGAATCATCTGCTGGAGTCCGTTTGCTTCTTCAATCGGATCCAGGTCTTCACGCTGCATGTTTTCGATGATTGCGACAATGAGATTCTGCTTATCGTCGAATTCACGGATGATACACGGAACCTTCTTGATACCTGCGAGGCGACTTGCCCTCCAACGACGCTCACCAGCTACAAGCTCGTACCCGTCTTCCTTTTTCTGTACAACGAGCGGCTGAATTACGCCATTCTCTTGGATGGATTTCGCTAAATCCTCCAATTTGCTCTGGTTGAAATGTTTTCTCGGCTGATTTGGATTCGGCTTAATATCGTTGATGTCAACATAGATAATTCGATCCTGGTCCGAAGCGTTATCCTCGTTCGAAACCGCATCCGCTGTCTGCTCATCTTCCATTACCGGAGCTGCATCTGCAAAGAGTGCATCCAATCCTTTACCAAGTCCTCTTTTCTTTGGTGCCATTCTTATCTCCCTTCTCTCTGCAGGAATTCTTCTGCTAATTTCTTGTATGCCTTCGCGCCCTTCGAGGACGGATCGTAGTCGATAATGGAAAGCCCGTAACTTGGTGCTTCCGCAAGGCGGACATTCTTCGGAATGACAGTACCGAATACCTTGTTGCCGAAGAATCTTTTCACTTCCTGGATAACTTGCATACCCAGATTTGTTCTTCCGTCATACATACTCAGGATAACCCCCGTCACTTCGAGTTTCTTATTCATCTCACGACGAACAAGCCCAACCGTCTTCATCAGTTGGCTTACACCTTCCAGCGCATAGAACTCACACTGAATCGGAATGATGACACCATCTGATGCCACCAAAGCGTTAACCGCAAGAAGACCTAGCGATGGCGGACAATCGATGAAGATAAAATCATATTCATCTTTAACTGCTTTAATCGCATTACGCAAGACAATTTCTCTTCCGAACACTTTAATCAGTTCCACCTCTGCGCCGGACAAATCCACGCTGGCTGGAACCACATCAAGATTCTCGGTTTCGGTATGATAAATCGCTTTGCGAATATCATAATGCTCTTCCGTCATTACATCATATAGAGTATCTTCTAATTCTCTCTTCACTAATCCTAATCCACTGGTTGTGTTACCCTGTGGATCTATGTCGATCAGGAGAACACGCTGACCCATGTGTGCCAGACACGCTCCTAGGTTGATATTCGTTGTAGTCTTTCCTACACCACCTTTTTGATTAAAGATTGCGTATGATTTTCCCATTCATTTTCCTTTCTGTTTTAAACGAAATCATTCATATTATTATATACTAAACCGCCCTTTTTTTCTACTTGTGAAGGCTTTGAAACCCTATATATCACGCAATCTTCACGTTCATTTCTAGATATTGTTTCACGTGAAACAATATCTAGTGTATTGATTCATTGTTACCACAAGAGAG
>CAVFWT010000057.1:0-11822 GCA_963626305.1 bacterium
GTTGACACCGTTTCTGCACATTGCAGTAACAACAGTACCATCAGTCAGAGTTCTAGCACCGTCCATGATTGCTTTACCAGTTGCCATCATGATGTTCAGGAAGAACTGATCGGTATCCGCCAAGAACTTCATTACAGAAGACTTGTCTTCCTGATCCATCTCCATATCGGTGATGATTGGAGCCATCTCTTTGTAGAAGCAGAGAGATGCCGCGATGTTTCTCTGGTGGAATTCGTCGCCCATTGCGATTGCCTTAGCGATCAGTGGGTTGATTGCAAGACCACCATCGATGGAGCGGATTGCTCTTCCCAGCGTTGGGCCGAGAACGTCTCTCATCCATCTCAGACGATTAACAACTTCTTCAGAGTATGCACCGAAACGCAGTACCTTACCGATACCTTCGTTCATCTGGCAGTAAGCATAGTTGCCATCTGTTTCGTTCTGAACAACGAATACTGGCATGTTCTGAGTAGTAATTCCGCCCATTGGACCAACTGCGTTGCAGTGGTGGCATGGAATGAACTTAATTTCACCAGACTCCAGGAGCTTACGCGCATCTGCTTCATTGTCTGCCCACTCTTCGAACAGAACTGCACCTACGCAAGAACCCTGTACGGTTGCTGGCATATCCTTATATTCGATTGGTGGACCAGCGTGCAGGATAACCTTGCCGTTGTTCTCATTCAGCTGAGGAATTACAGTCTTTGCAGGAACGTTATCCTTCAGAACTGGCTGAGCAGCAACAACTTTTGCGATTACCTTGCGGTTCGCTTCATCGATATCGAATCCTTCGTAATTTCTCAGGAAATTCAGAGCCTTGATCAGCTTGATATCTCCGCCTGCTGGTGGCATCCAGTCATACTGAACGACATCGCAACCGAACTTCTCAGTTACCTCAGCGAAGCTCTTCAGACCGATGTTGATTACCTTCGGCTTGTTCGAGAGCATCTTAACGAGCTTCTCGGAAGGAGCGGAAGGTGTGCATGTTCTTACTTCCTTCGGACGGGTTTCCTTCTCTTCTACTTCGAAGTCATAACCAATTGCCTGAAGTGCAGTCTTTGCTGCGAGCATGTTGGTCTCTGCAACGATTACGCCAGCTTCCTTAAGCTTTGCAACGGATTCGTCATAACCCTGGAAGTCATTTCTGGTTCCGCATACTTCTGCAACGAAGAATACCTTGCGGTTCTGAGCAGCAGCCTTCTCCTGCAGTGTCTTAACTGCCGGAATCAGTGCGCCAGCCATATCTTCGTGAGAACCGTATCCGAGTACTACGTCGAACAGGATTACACCAGTGCTTGGATCATCAACAGCTTCTTCCATGCACTCAACTCTCGTTCTAGGATCGATCATTGGATGTGGCTTACCCTGTGTGTATACGTCATCACCGAGGTCGATAACAACATTGCCATCTGCATTTAGCTTAAATCCTTCCTGATGAGCGCAGTCCTGGAGTCCCAGAGCTTCCTTAATCATCATTGCGGATTCGCCAGCCAGCGTACCACCGGAGTAGTAAGCCTTGATAGTCTTCTTATCTTCTTTCTTGAAGAATTCGCTTCTGTCACAATCAACAGTGCCTTCTTCTACCTTCTGACCTCTTACGAGGCTAACAGCCAGGCGAGCACACTCGTCCAGTGTGTAAGTCTGGTAGAATCCTTCTTCGTAATATTCTGGCTTCTCGCCGAGGAACAGGCATACAACTGGCTTCTTGCTGACGCTCAGTCTTGCTGCAACCTTGTCTCTTACAGCCTTTGCCGGTGGTTTCGAGATTACGACAAGTACTTTTACAGTCTGATCCTCATCCATTGCATCGATAACGTCGAGCATAGTTGTTCCGCCAACTTCTTCGGACAGGTCTCTTCCGCCAGTACCGATTGCGTTGGTAACGCCTTCGCCCAGACGGTCGATGATAGTGGTCAGTTCCTGAATTCCAGTTCCGGATGCACCGATGATGCCGATGGAACCTGGGTTAACAGTGTTGGTAAAAGCAATCGGAACACTCTGAATGATTCCGGTTCCGCAGTCTGGTCCCATTACAACCAGGCCTTTCTCGTGTGCCTTATCCTTAATCTTCTTCTCGTCTTCGATAGTTACATTGTCGGAGAACATGAATACGTTCATGTCTTCGTCCAGTGCTCTCTCAGCTTCCAGAGCTGCATATGCACCTGGGATAGAGATTACTGCCAGGTTTGCATCTGGCATCTGAGCAAGAGCCTGATCCCAAGACTTAGCAGCCTTTGCGCCCTGGCTTGCAGACTGATTTTTACCTTCCTTTGCGAAGTATTCATCTACTTCAGCCATGAGGGTATCAAGTACGCTTTCGTCGTCTACATCAGCAACGACTACCATGTCGTTCGGTGTAGCAGCCATCAACTCTTCAGTTTCCAGACCGCCCTGCTTGAAGATGTCTTTGTTTGCAGGAGTTGCCATCATGATGGAAACCTTCTTAACGCCTTCCACGCTGGAAACAGCGTTCGTCAGAAGCATCAGGGTTACAGAATCATGATAACTTCCGGCTTTAACGATTGTCTTTAACATTCGCTCTCTCCTTATATATCATTCAGAAATAATTAATCTATATTAGTCCGCAAAACGGTTCTTATGGTCGTATCTGTCGAAGTGAATTGGTTCACCCTTGAGGTATTCAACCAGTTCATCTGCAACGTCAACGCCGCCGGTTGCGTATGCTTTTTCCTTTCTCAGCTTAGCTCTCTCGCCCGGGTAGTTAACCTTGTCGAAGCCAGGAGCTGGTTTGATCTCGCCGATTTCGTCGAGGCAAGCCGACATGGTCTTCATGAACTGCTCTGCACCACAGAATCTTTCTGGATCGATAACGATGTGCATCTGACCAAGACGTCTGCCCTCGGAGAGGTCATGATACATCGAGCTTACGTGTCCACCGAAAGGAACTCCCAGCAGGATTCCGGAGAATACGTCTACCATCATCATCAGGCCATATCCCTTTGCACCAGAGATTGGAACCAGAGCGTTTACCTTATGTGGATCAGTTACCGGAGCACCGTTCTCATCTACAGCCCAGTCTGCTGGGATCTCCTGATGCTTCGATCTCTTGTCCAGAATCTTTCCCCAAGCCTGTACGGTTGTTGCCATGTCGAATACAACCTTACGGTCGTCTGCAGTTGGTGCAGCGAAGGAAATTGGGTTGGTGCCATAGTAAGGTTCTGCGCCACCGTATGGAACAGCCATCGGGTCAGACTGACAGAAGGAAATTGCGCAAAGGCCTTCGTCTGCAGCCATCTCGGTGTAGTATCCGATGGAACCGCTGTGGGACAGGTTGGACATTCCGACAATGGCAATTCCGTTCTCTTTTGCCATTTCGATTGCCTTCTCCATACCCTGCTTTGCAATAACGAATCCGATTCCGTTATCGCCATCCAGAATTCCGGAGCATGGACCAGTCTGCTTCCATGTGATGTTCGGCTCAACCGTGATGCCGCCCTTGAAAATTCTCTCGCTGTAGTACTCTACACGAACTGCGCCGTGAGAATAATAACCTCTCTCGTGTGCCCACATGAGGACTTCAGAAGTTGTTTCAGCGTGATCCTCGTGCAGTCCTGCCTGCATGAGTTTGTTTTTCATCAGGCCCTTCAATTCTTCTCTCGATAATTTCACTATGGTACCTCCAAAAGTTTTTATAAGATCAATCTATGCAATCTTTTGTAAATATTTCGCATCTTCGTGATGCACACACACAGGTTCGCCGAAGCGAACCTGCATGTAGTTTCGAATCATTGGAACTAGAGCTCTACGTCTCTGTTGCAATCCTTGGAATAGATGTAGATGAAATCCTCTGTGCCTACGCCGTAGCAAGCCTGTGGTACATAGGAGTCCATGAATACATAGTCACCCTTCTGAAGTGGAATCCACTCATCGTCCAGACGATACATACCCTTACCCTGCAGGAAGTACATTCCGTGCTCCTGGATATGGGTTTCAATGTATCCGTGGCAAGCACCTGGTTTGAACTTCAGCAGATGCATGTTCATGTCGAATCCAAGATCCTTAGCTGCTGGCAAGAAGTCCTTGCTGTGGCAGTTGTTCATGCCTTCATATTCCATCCACTCAGTGTCGTTGATGTTTGCAACAACAGTGTGTGCGGACTTGCCTTCGATTGCAACGTATCTTCTTCTGTAGATGTATACAAATGCATCCGCATCGCTGTTGTTAACGAAGCTCATTGGCTTATCAGCTGGAGAATAGATGTATCCGCCTTCTGTCAGCTCAGCTTCCTCATCAGCGTTCTTAACAGTCAGCTTACCGCTTACAACATAGAGGAAAGACTCGATGCCGTTGCCGCCGATTGCGTCGTTCTTACCACCTGGATGAACAGTGGAAATATAATCTGCGAAAGAAGCACCCATCTCTGGGGAACCCAGAATTGTGGTATCGCAGTTTTCATATCCTGGAATAACGTTCTTAACGATGCCGTCTGGTTCCAGAATGATGTAATTCTCTTTCTTTACTACGGATCTAGTAGCCAGAAGTGTTTCTCTGTAACCTGTGTTGTTGTTCAAATAACTCATTGAAAAAACCTCTCTTTCACTTGATGTTTGAAAATCTCATGATGATCGAAGCTTGAAACAAAACCATTAAAATTTTAATTCAAGTGGTCAACCAATTTTTACAAGACAATAATGCCACCTTTCAACCACTTTTGCAATACTATTTTTGATTTTTTTGATATTATTTTTTCTAAAAGAAAATTTCATTGCTTTGAGTTTTTCCAATGATGCAAAAGTTGCGAATTCCTTGAAATATATGGATTCCAAAAAATCATCGGATTGTGTCATCCATGTGACAGAATTTGGTTTTATTGACAAAATCCAGTACCCTGGAGTAGAATTAAAAAGCACTGAAGTAAAATTTTAGTTGAAATTAAATTTAAAGCTTTTAAAAATTTTAAACATAATATCAGGAGGGTTTAAAATGCTTTACACGAAGACCGTCTCACTGAACGAACTTCGTTCATATGATTATGAAAAGAATGTCACCATCTATTACGATGATGCCGTTACATCGAAGGCTGCCATTCTCTATTTCCATGGTGGTGGGTTGCTATATGGAAACCGCGAAGACCTGCCAAAACTGCATCAAGAGACGTTGACGCAAGCGGGATACATCGTCCTCGCATTCGATTATCCGCTCGCTCCTGCAGTGAAGCTCGAAGGAATTCTCGCTGACGTCATGGATTCCATCTCGGATTACAAGAAAGCACTTCGCCTCGCAGAATTAGAAGTATGCGACAACCTTCCTTACTTCGTCTGGGGCCGCTCCGCAGGTGCTTACCTCGCACTTCTCGCAGGTGCTTCAGAGAATCTTCCAGAAGGTCTTGCCGGAATCGTCTCCTTCTACGGATACGGATTCTTAACCGACGGATGGTATGATGCACCAAGCAATTATTACCGTACGCTCCCGGCGGTCTCGGAGACTTGTCTCCAGGCTATTCCGCAAGAACCGCATTGCTTTGGTCCACTCGAAAGTCACTACAGTGTATACGTCTATGCACGTCAGCAGGGAAAATGGAAAGAGCTCATCTACGAAGGCCGAGAGAAGTTCTTCTTTATCGATTACTCCCTTCGCCTCAAGGATTCGATGAAGGCACCGCTCTTCTGTTGCCACAGCACGGGCGACACAGATGTGCCATTCACCGAGTTCAACGAACTGACTGCAAAATATAAGCCGGCAAAGAAATACATCGCTGCAGCCGGGGAACACGACTTCGATCGCGACACCGAAAGTCCATTCGCCAAAGAAGTGCTCGAAGCGATGGTGGAGTTTGTGGAAGCGCAGCTCTAGGAACACGATTGAAGAATTTCTAGTGACTCAACGTCAAGGATAATCTGACAATGTTGCAAAGACATTGATTGCAAGAAAGCATATAAAAACACCATGAGAGCAAACGCTTCCATGGTGTTTTTGATTATTATAATTATTGTTATTCTTCCGATGCATTAAAGATTGCAATCATCGCCTTTCGTCTCACCCAGGAGTTCATGCCCCTTCGCACTGAATCGCACGTCCTCGCTGTGGTCCGGATCGTCAAATTCCATCGCTTCGACTTCATCCAGGATTTTCGCGATTGCCTGTACCGTCGGTGTGCAATTCTCCTCTTCCGTAAAGAACATCGGCTGCAGTTCTCGGCACAGCTTCGTTCCGATGCGACTCTCCACGAGTTTTACGAATGTGCTAACTTTGCGAATCATTAGCGGGCTCTGGTGTCCATTTCCGTGCACATATTTGTAGCTAAAAGCAGCTACGCCACCGCTAACGGCTCCGCACACATCTCCCGTCATCATTCCTCCACCGAATCCAGCAAGAAACTTGCTCGCGCCTTCTGGAATATTCAAATCCCATGCTTCCTCGGTTATCTCTGGAGGCAAGAAAAACCGCCCAAGCATTGCTTGGGCGGTTTCTTTTTGCAGAAGATTCTGCAATAGTATGAAAAATTAGTTACTGGCGAATTTATTTTTCGAGGGTAGTTCCCTTTCTGAAGTTCTCAGCAGACTTCATGTACTTCATCAGTACATAATAGATGATTCCAGTTGGAATGGTTGCGGTGAAGAAGGACAGGTCCACGTTGAGCAGTCCGATTACAGCGCCGATAACAGTAGCGATGATCGCTGCCATGTTAACACCCTTCTTGGAACCTTCTGGATTATACAGATCTTCCAGCTGCTCTTCGGTGAAGTGTCTTCTGTGCAGGATGAAGAAGTCTACAATCAGAATTGCAAAGATTGGAGCGAAGAATGCAGAGTAAATCTTTACGAACAGAGCCAGACCAGCTGCGGAGCTGTCGTTGGTCAGAATCCATGGGCAAGTTGCAACTGCGAGGATTCCAATCAGGATTACAGCAGTCTTGTGCTTCATCTTGAATGTGTCCATGAATACGTATGCTGGTGGAATTACGTTACTTGCCAGGTTGGTGGACAGCTGAGCAAAGATGATGAATGCCAGTGTTACAACCAGGACAGCCTTGTTGTCTACCATCTCAGCAAAAGCGTTGATTGGGTTAGCGATACCGGTAGCGGTGGAAGCCATTGCGCCGATGACACCCAGCATTACAGTAGCTGGTACCATTGCCATGAAGTAAGAGAATCCACGAACCGGAGCGCTGTAGCCCTTCTTCATTTCTCTGGAGTAGTCCGAAGCATTCAGCATTACGGTTGTACTGTTACCGAAGAATGCGACGATTGCTGCGATGAATGGCAGACCCCATGTGCCGCTCTTGTTCATCAAGTTTGCAGAAATTACATCCCACTGAGTGGTCAAGCAGATGTAGAGCAGATAGAACATTGCAAATACGATTACTGTACCGCCGATGTTTCCAATCCACTTAGCACCCTGGAATCCCTTAATGGACAGAAGAATCTGTACAACCTGGAATACGATGAACCATAGCCAAATGTTGTCATAGTGGAAAATCAGTTTTACGATGTTGTTGATAGCAGCACCACCGAGCCATGTCTGATATCCATACCATACGATAGCTGGAAGACCTCTCAGCATGGAAGGAAGAATGTTACCCTTCGTACCGTAAGCGCTCTTCAGGTGAACGGAGTAAGGTGCACCAGTGGTGTAACCGAACTGGTCGTTCATTGCAATACCAACTACCAGAATAGTGGATCCGATTAATACAGCCAGAAACAGCTGGAGTAAGTTCAGACCGGTTTCGATCTGAGAGGAACCCATTGCGAGAGTTCCGATGGAGATGCAGCCACCCAGCCAAAGCATGGTGTTGGATCCCCAGCTCATTGTTCTCTTTTCCCAAGAAATCGGACGAATGCTGTCGTCCTGTTTGGTCTGGACAACTTCCTGATTCTTTTCGTTGCTCATTGATTATTCTCCTTAATTGATTGGTAAAATTAAATACATCTATTCCTACTTTTACAAGGGAATACTACTTGATTGGTGTTACGTACTCTCCGTAACCCTTTGCCGACTCTACGTACATGCCGTCCTTTGCGACAACGTTACCACGGATAACGGTGCATACCGGTGTACCCTTACCTTCGAATCCATCGAAGCAAGATACGTGGCCCTTGGTGTAGAGCTTATCCTGTTCACACTTCCAAGCCTTCTCTGGGTCCAGGATAACAGCATCTGCATCGAATCCCAGTTCGAATGCACCCTTACGGCCATAGAATCCGAAGATCTTAGCTGGATTGTAATCCATTACCTTGGCAATCAGTGTTGGACTCAGCTTCTTCTGGTGTACAACCATGTCGAACATCATTGGCAGGAAGTACTGAATCGAATTGAGTCCGCCCCATGCCTTCCAGATGTCTCTGGTTTCGTTATCCTTCTCTTCGTCTGCTGCTGGGGAGTGGTCACTACCTACGCAGGAAAGCGTTCCATCCAGAACGTAATCCCACAGCTTCTCCATGTCTTCTTTCTTTCTCATTGGAGGTGTGCACTTTGCTGGAGCACCCTTCTCGAAGACGAAGTCCTCCGTCAGTCCCAGATAGTGTGGGCAAGTCTCTGCTGTGATTGGAAGACCTTCGTGCTGTGCGTCCTTAACAACCTGTGCAACGAGCGGATGGCTTACGTGACAGATATGTACTCTGCCGCCAGTTGCTCTTGCCATGTCGATGACGTTCTTTGTTGCAACATACTCGGTCCATACATCGTGAGAGTCGAGGAACGCACGAATCTTCTCGTCTCTGCTCAGGCCTTCTTTTGCCTTTGCTTCTTTCTCCATCTCATATACCTGACCATACTCTTCGCAGTGGAAACCGCAGAGTGCATTGTATGGCTTGAGGATTTCCAGAGCCTTACGAACATTTCCCAGGTTTACGGTTGGGAATAGTGGTCCGTTCGGGCAAGTAAATCCCTTGAAAGCAGCAACGCCGCATTTCTGAAGGTCAACAAGGTCCGCCATGTTGTTCTTAACGGAATCTGGAGAATCATCGAAATCTCCTACGAGTCCGCCCCAGAGCGCATAGTCTACATAAGAATGCTTGCTGATTTTACCCATCTTCAAATCGAAGATTTCCTTGTTCATCAAGGATGGATCGTTGTTGAGCGGCATGTCAATCAGCGTCGTGCATCCAGCTACAACCGCAGCTCTCGAACCGGTTTCGAAATCTTCGCGGTATTCGAATCCTGGCTCGTTCAGGTGTGCGTGGCAGTCAATGATTCCTGGATATACCAGATTACCCTCTGCATCAATGACTTCCTTCGCTTCGACATCCGTACCCGGTGCTAAGAACGCAGCATACTTTCCATCTTGGATAGCGATTTCTGCTTCGTAAATACGATCCGGTGTAACCAGTTTGCCGTTTTTGATTAAAAGATCATACATCGTTAACCTCCTTCAGGCTTACCTACTAGCCTGTTTTGCATTACTGGTAAAAATAATTTGATTGATTTTTGAAATTTTTGAAAAATTGGTCAACCAAATTTTAATTATCGACACAATTATTTTATCGTACCAGAATTATATTATCAATATAATTTAGAATAAAAATCTGGTTGTAATCTTTTCAAGATTTTAATCTTGAAGGCAAATCTATTAATGATTTTAAAGAACCCACCGCCTGCGTTCCGAGGCGGTGGGTTCTTTGAAGGATTGTGTCCCATTTGTGCAGATATTCTGCACTTGTATGAAGATTTTAATTACGGACGAATTAGTTCTCTTCGAAAATAGTTCCGGTACGGAACGGAGCTGCACTCTTCATTACCTTCATCAGGATGTAGTATGCAACGCCAGTTGGAATGAGGCTGACATACCACGACAAATCCATTACGAACAGGGAAGCGATTGCACCAATGATGATTGCAATGATTGCTGCCCAGTTGATTCCCTTGAATGGACCTTCCTTGTCGTACATCATGTTGATGTCGAGCTGGCTCTTTCTCAAGATGTAATAATCTACTACCATTACTGCGAAGATTGGTCCGAGGAATGCAGAGTAGAACTTTGTGAACAGAGACAGTCCTGCTGCAGACTCAGCGGTTACCAGCTTCCAAGGCATTACGCATACAGAAAGTACACCAACGAGAATTGTAGCATGTGTCCACTTCATCTTGAAGGACTCCATCAGAACGTATGCCGGTGGTACGATGTTGTTCAGAACGTTCGTTGTTACCTGAGCGAATGCGATGAACAGCAGTGTTACAACAGTCAGGAACTTGCTTCCCATTGTTGTGGAAAATACAGTTACTGGATCCGAGTTACCCGTTGCTGCTGTTACCAGGAGGCCAATCAGTCCCATGAACAGTGTTACTGGCAGAATTGCCAAGCTGTAGATGCTTCCAGTCTTAACCGGACGAACTTCTTCCTTGAGGTTTCTGGAGTAGTCGGAAGCGTTGATAATCATTGTGGAATAAATTCCGAGGAACGAAGTGGTTGCAGCCCAGAAAGCCATGCCCCACGTTCCCTTAATGCCTGCGAACGAAGCACTGATATCTACAGCGAACTTTGTCTTAACGACATACAGCATGTAGATCAGGATTGCAACGATGAAGATGCAGGAGAAGTTCTCCAGCCACTTGATTCCCTGGAATCCCTTGATTGCCAGCGCAACCTGAAGGAGTGTGAACAGACCGAAAATCAGTGGGAGGTTGTCGAAGCCCCACAGAATCTTGAAGCAGCTGTTGATAGCGCCGGCACCAACCCAAGACTGATAACCGAACCATACGATAGCAGGAAGACCTCTCAGCACGCCAGGAATCTTAACACCAGCAGTACCAAAAGACGATCTCAGCTGAATCGTGTAAGGAATACCATATTTATGACCGCAATTTCCAATCAATACCAGAGCAATAGCGATTACCAGGCATCCGATTGCCATTGCGATGATTGCCTGTGTGATGGTCAGTACGCCGATCAAGCTGGCACCCATCGAGAATGTTCCGATGGATACGCAACCACCCAGGAAGGAAGCTCCATAGGAAACGCTTCCCATGATACGGGTTTTGGTTGGCTGCAAATCTTCATTTACATTTGCAACGAGCTGGGGATCTAGATTTTTGTTATCTACGATACTCATTTATTTATCTCCTTAATTGTATGTTCTTAATTACTTAATTCTCTTAACGAGTTCACCGGTACCCTTTGCACCGACTACCTTGCCGTCTTCAGCCATTACGTTTCCTCTTACGATGGTGCAGACTGGAAGGCCCTGGCCCTTGAGGCCGACAAAAGCAGAAATCTTGTTCACATACAGAAGCGAGTCTGCAGTGATTTCCCATTCCTTCTCTGGATCGATGATTACGATATCAGCATCGAATCCTGGCTTGATGTCACCCTTCTTACCATAGAGGCCGAAAGCTTCTGCTGGCAGCTTTGCCCATGCATTTGCAAGATCACATGGATCGATACCGCGCTTTACAACGCCTTCCGAGAAGATTGCCTGTACGCAGCTCTGAATTCCGCTGATTCCGCCCCATACATCGAATACGTTCTCAATCTTCGTTCCAAGGATTTCGTTATACTTCTCATCATAGGAGCATGGGGAGTGGTCGGATGCGAGTCCGGCGAATGTGCCGTTCTCTACATAATCCCACATTGCTTCGCGAGCTTCTGCCGAACGAAGCGGTGGTGCGCACTTGAACAGTGGACCGTTGTCCAATGTATCCTGATCGGTAAATGTCAGGTAGTGACCGCAAGTTTCTGCCGAAATCGGATATCCTTCAAGCTGAGCCTCATATACTTTCTCAGCGACTGCCGGATGGCTGATGTGACAGATGTGTGCACGGCATCCCAGTTCCTCTGCCATGGAAATGACAGCTTCCGTTGCAACCATTTCTGCAGCAACCGTTCTGGAATCGAGGAATCCCTGCCAGTCATAACGGCCAGCTTC
>CAVFWT010000058.1:0-11802 GCA_963626305.1 bacterium
GGTATGTATACGGCAAACAGCATGAACTGCCTGTGCGAAGCAATCGGTATCGGTCTTCCAGGAAACGGCACGATTCCGGCTGTCTCCAGCAGAAGAATTATGCTCGCTAAGCATGCCGGCATGGCAATCATGGATTTGGTTGAGAAAGATGTAAAACCAAGAGACATCATCAACGAGAAGTCTGTTCGCAATGCCTTGACATGCGATATGGCACTCGGCTGCTCTTCCAACACGGTACTGCATCTTCTCGCAATTGCAAACGAGGCTGGTGTTAAAGTGGACCTGAAGATGTTTAATGAAATCAGTTCGAAGACGCCAAACCTCTGCCACTTAGCCCCTGCAGGAGGTACGCACATGCACGACCTGAACAATGCTGGTGGAATTCAGGCTGTACTGGCAGAACTGAATCGCGGTGGACTCATTGATGCATCCGCTATTTGCGCGAATGGACACACGGTAGCAGAGAACATCGAAGGAAAGAAAATTCTCGACAATGGTGCAATCCGCACTTTAGAGGATCCGTATTCGCCAACCGGTGGTCTCGCAATCCTGTTTGGTAACATTGCGCAGGATGGTGCTGTTGTAAAAAGAAGTGCCGTGGCACCGGAAATGCTGGAGCATACTGGTCCTGCTCGCGTATTTGACAGCGAAGACGATGCAATTCAGGCAATTTATAACGGAGATATCCATGACGGTGACGTCGTTGTTATCCGCTACGAAGGTCCAAAGGGTGGTCCAGGAATGAGAGAAATGCTCAACCCGACAAGTGCCCTTGCTGGAATGAAGCTGGATAAGACGGTCGCTTTGATTACAGACGGACGTTTCAGTGGCGCAAGCAGAGGCGCTTCTATTGGTCACGTTTGTCCAGAAGCTGCTGCTGGCGGTAACATCGGTCTGATTGAAGAAGGAGATATCATCGAGATTAACATTCCGGAATATCGGATTAATGTTAAGGTATCGGATGAAGAGCTGGCTGCTCGTAAGGAGAAGTGGACGGCACCAGCACCGAAAGTTACATCGGGCTGGCTCGCAAGATATGCGAAGCTGGTAGATTCCGCCGCAAAGGGCGCTATCATGGAAATCTAGGAGGGGTAAATGCTAGAGTTAAAGGATTTTGAGAAAGCAACGGAGGTCGTACAGAAAGTCGTACGACCAACGAACCTGATGCACAGTGATTATTTTTCGGAACAGTGTGGAAATCAGGTATATTTAAAACCAGAGAACATGCAGCTCACTGGTGCGTATAAGATTCGAGGTGCTTATTTTAAGACAAGTACTTTGACGGAAGAAGAGAGAAGTCGTGGCTTGATTGCGGCTTCTGCTGGAAACCACGCACAGGGTGTTGCGTATGCGGCAAAAGCTTTCGGTTGCAACGCAACTATCGTTATGCCAACCACTACGCCACTGATTAAGGTGAATCGCACTAAGAGCTACGGCGCAACTGTTATTCGTTATGGTAATGTGTATGATGAATCTTGCGCTTACGCACAGCAGTTGGCAGAAGAGAAGGGCATGACATTCATTCATCCGTTCGACGATTTGACTGTTGCTACGGGTCAAGGAACAATTGCAATGGAAATTCTCAAGGAACTTCCACTTGTTGATGCAATTTTGATTCCAGTAGGAGGTGGCGGACTCGCTACAGGTGTTTCAACTCTTGCCAAAATGCTCAAACCGGATATCAAGATTATTGCAGTTGAACCGGCGGGTGCAAATTCACTTCAGCGTTCGTTCGAAGCTGGTAAGGTCACAACGATGGAAAACATCCATACTATCGCAGATGGTACGGCAGTTCAGACACCAGGTTCCAACATTTTCCCATATCTGCAGAAGAACATCGATGAAATCATCACGGTTGAAGATGATGAGCTTGTTGTTGCATTCCTTGATATGGTCGAGAACCACAAGATGGTGGTAGAAAATTCCGGCCTGCTGACCGTGGCTGCTCTCAAACATCTGAAGTTCAAGGACAAGAAAGTCGTATCAATTCTGAGTGGCGGTAATACCGATATCATCACTATGTCCAACATCATTCAGCATGGACTGGTAATGAGAGATCGCATTTTCACCGTTTCCGTAATGCTGCCGGATAAGCCGGGTGAACTGGTTCGCGTTGCACAGACCATTGCAGATGCGCAGGGTAACGTTGTGAAATTGGAACACAACCAGTTCGTCAGCGTTGACCGTAACCACAAAGTAGAACTGAAGTTGACCATTGAGTCCTTCGGCACACAGCACAAGAATCAGATTATCCATGCACTTCAGGCAAGTGGATTCGATGAAACCGAAGAGACTAACATCATGATGTAATTGAATTCGGTTTTGCTAAAAAAACCACCCATCATAGGCGACCGATTGATTTTCATCGGTCGCTTACTCATTGCGATAGAATGCTTTTGGGAAGTGGTGATTGCTCGAATAAGCCAATATTGTTTTTGCAAAAATACATTAAGCACAAAATGCAATGAAGGTTCGAATTACATGTTAAAAATCACAATAACATAATCGGAAATTATCGCAAGGAACAACTGTTTTTACCTTGAAATCCTTATGTAGCAAGACATATAAAACATTCTTATTGACAGTGCATAATTTAAGTGTTAAGATAATCAAGCGATTTTTTAGAATATTTAAATTGTTTAATTAGGAGGAAATACATGCATACAGCGTTAATGGCAGTTTTGCTTGTTGTAAGTGTACTCATTATCATCTGCATCCTGCTTCAGTCTAGTAACAGTTCTGGACTTTCTGGTTCGATTGCTGGCGGTGCGGAGCAGTTATTCGGAAAAAGAAAAAGCCGTGGCTATGATTCCATCTTAGCGAGAATTACTGTTGTTCTCTCTGTTGTGTATATTGTAGTTGCTCTGGCAATTGTTGCATTCTTCCAGTAAGAAGACTGTACATATTTAAGTTATTCATTTGCGAGGCACTATTATGGTGCCTCGCAATGTTTATAAAATTATTACTATAAAATATTTTAAGGAGGTATTGGGCTATGAATTTATGGATCGCACCTATCTGCGCCATTGTAGGTCTGGTAGTTGCTTTTTGCCTCACATCTTGGGTAAGCAAAGCAGACGCTGGTAACGATAGGATGAAAGAAATAGCCGGATTCATTCATGAGGGAGCGATGGCATTCCTCAAGAGAGAGTACAAGACGATGGCAATTGTTATCGTAGCACTCTTCGTAATTATTGGATTCTGTATTAATTGGACATCTGCAGTACTGTATGTATTCGGTGCTGTTTTGTCTGTCCTTGCTGGATATTTCGGTATGAATGTTGCAACAAAGGGTAACGTTCGTACTGCAAATGCAGCAATGACACACGGTATGCCTAGAGCACTGCAGGTTGCATTCCGCTCTGGTGCTGTAATGGGACTCTGCGTATCGGGTCTTGGACTTCTCGGACTGGGCGTTGTCTTTGTCGTTCTGGACATGGCAACGATTCAGCAGTGTGTAACCAGCTTTGGTCTGGGTGCATCTTCGATGGCTCTGTTCGGCCGTGTTGGTGGTGGTATCTACACAAAGGCTGCAGACGTTGGTGCAGACTTGGTAGGTAAGGTAGAAGCTGGAATTCCAGAAGATGACCCAAGAAACCCTGCTGTTATTGCAGATAACGTAGGCGACAACGTTGGTGACGTTGCTGGAATGGGTTCTGACCTGTTCGAATCCTATGTTGGTTCTATTATCTCTGCTGTTACTCTGGCTGCTGTTGCAGTAAATGAGTCGGGAGAACTTTCTACATTTAATGAAACAACTGCAGCACTGTTCCCAATGCTGATTGCTGCTGTTGGTCTGATTGCATCTGTACTGGGAATCCTTGCTGTTCGCGGTAACGATAATGTTAGTCCAGCAAAGTCCCTTAACATGGGTACTTATGTCAGCGGTGTTATCGTTATCATCGCTGCTGTTCTCCTGAGTAAGCAGATGCTTGGTTCTTATAACTATGCATGGGCTATCATTGCGGGTCTGCTCGTTGGAATCATTATCGGACAGCTCACCGAAATTTATACTTCGGATGCTCACAAGTACGTTAAGAGCATCGCTGATCAGTCGCAGACTGGTTCTGCAACGACCATCATTTCCGGTCTGTCCGTTGGAATGATGTCGACCATTTGGCCAATCCTGTTCATTGCAGTTGGCATTATCATTGCTTACAACTTTGCTGGCCTGTACGGTATCGCACTGGCTGCAGTAGGTATGCTTTCTACTACTGGTATGACGGTTGCTGTTGACGCTTATGGTCCGGTTTCCGACAACGCTGGTGGTATCGCAGAAATGTCCGAGCTTCCAGAAGATGTTCGTAACATCACTGATACTCTGGACTCCGTTGGTAACACAACTGCTGCTATTGGTAAGGGATTCGCAATCGGTTCGGCTGCGCTGACTGCACTTGCTCTCTTTGCTTCCTTCGCTACTACGGCAAACCTTTCTCAGATTAGTTTGCTCGATCCAATGGTAATCGTTGGTCTGTTCATCGGTGCAATGCTTCCATTTGCATTCTCCGCAATGACTATGAGTTCTGTTGGTAAAGCTGCAAATCAGATGATTGAAGAAGTTAGAAGACAGTTCCGTGAGGACAAGGGAATCATGGAAGGAACTTCGAAGCCAAATTATGCACGTTGTGTAGATATTTCTACATCTGCTGCACTGCACGAGATGGTTGCTCCAGGAATCCTGGCAATCGTTGCTCCGGTTGCAGTTGGTATGCTGCTTGGAACAGAGTCTCTGGGTGGTCTGCTTGCTGGTTCGCTGGCTTCCGGCGTACTCCTTGCTATCATGATGGCAAATGCTGGTGGTGCGTGGGATAACGCAAAGAAGTACATCGAAAGCGGTGTATATGGCGGAAAGGGTAGTGACGCTCATAAGGCTGCTGTCGTTGGTGATACGGTTGGTGACCCATTCAAGGATACATCTGGTCCGTCCATCAACATCCTGATTAAGCTGATGACAATTGTTTCCCTGGTATTCGCTCCACTGTTTGTGCAGTATGGCGGAATCCTGTTCTAGTCGGAAACGAATGAAGAAAATGGTGCCGGCACAGCAAGCTGTGCCGGCTTCTTTTATTGCCTGTAATTGTTGATTTGAACAATTTCTGATGGTAAAATAATATGGTAATTTATTAAGCAGACTACAAGGAGGGAAATAAGTCATGCTCGAAAGACTAGAATCAATTAAAGAAATGGGTCTGAAGAAAATCAAGGAAACCGAAGATCTTGATCAGCTTCAGGCTGTCCGGAGAGAGCTCACCGGAAAGAAGGGCGAATTGACTGCCGTTCTGAAGAGCCTTGGTTCTCTCGAACCAGAACTACGTAAAACTGTTGGAATGAGAGCGAATGAGATTAAGAATCATTTCGCTGAAATCATCAAAGAAAGAGAAGATGAAATTGTTGCAAACCAGAGCGCGTTAGATGAAGAAATTGACTTGACGCTGCCAGGCATTCGTGTGCCACAGGGAGCACTTCATCCTATCACTCAAATGCAATATGATCTTAATGATGCCTTTCTCTCCTTGGGCTTTGAAATATTTAGTGAAGATGATATCAGCAGCGAAATGTTTGCGTTTGATAATCTGAATTTCCCACCGGATCATCCGGCTAGACAATCCATGGACACTTATTGGATTGAAGGAACAGAAGAAAAGCAAGGTGCCGAAAGACTTTGCTTGCGTCCGCACCTGACGGGCGGATCGGTTCGTTATCTTAAGGAACACGGTGCCCCGGCAAGATTTGTATATCCTGGTCGTGTATACCGTAATGAGAACACTGATGCGCGCCACGAAAGAGCCTTCTATCAGTATGAAGCATTAATCGTGGACAAGGATTTGTCTTTCTCCTCTGGTAAGGTAATGATTCAGGCGCTGCTGGAGAAAGTATTTGGTAAGAAAGTGAACGTTCGCATGAGAGAGGGATTCTTCCCATTCACAGAACCTGGGTATGAAATTGATATGGAATGCCAGGTATGCCACGGCAAAGGCTGCCGCGTATGCAACCAGAACGGATGGATTGAAGTTGCTCCGGGCGGAGTTATCAACCCGAACGTTATCCGTGCTGCTGGACTGGATCCAGATGTGTACACTGGTTTCTACACCAACATCGGTCTCGATCGTTTCGTCATGATGAGATACGGTATCGATGATGTTCGTTTCTTCCATAGCACCGATCTCAGATTCTTTGAGCAGTTCAAGTAGGAAAGGGAGGAATAGACATGAAAGTATCATTAAATTGGGTAAAAAAATATATTGATCTTCCAGAAGATTTGACGCCGAAGCAGATTTCCTTCGACCTGACAATGCGTACAGTAGAAGTTGAAGATGTCATCAACACAGCAGACAAGTTCCATGATATCGTTGTCGGTAAGATTATCGAAGTGAACGATCATCCGAATGCTGATTCGCTTCGTGTTTGCATGGTAGAGTGTGGTGAGGATGAGCCGAAGCAGATTGTTTGCGGCGGATCGAATCTGTATGTTGGCGAGAAAGTCGTTGTATCGAAGCCAGGGTCCGAAGTGTATTGGCATGGGGAAGATTCCT
The DNA here is from genome assembly GCA_963626305.1 of bacterium. GTDB lineage: Bacteria > Bacillota > Clostridia > Peptostreptococcales > Anaerovoracaceae > Mogibacterium_A. Next base: position 6,534 of record CAVFWT010000058.1, read on the forward strand.
TGGTTAAAATCAAAGAATCGAAGCTTCGCGGTGTTCCGTCCTACGGAATGATTTGTGGTGCAACGGAAGTATACTTGGACACATATTTCCCGGTAGAAGACGACCGTCTGATTGTTGACCTTAGTGATGTTGATTGCGAAGTAGGTCAGAACATTGCCGATGTAATCGGAATGAACGATGTTGTATTCGATATTGATAATAAGTCTTTGACGAACCGTCCAGACCTGTGGGGTCACTACGGCATCGCAAGAGAGCTTGCAGCAATCTATAAGCTGCCACTGAAGGATTTGCCAGCGGCAGATATTCCGGCAGACGTAAAGAAATATCAGATTGATGTAGAAGCGACGGATAAGTGCCCGAGATATGCAGCTATCGAAATCGAGAATGTGTACGATAAGCCATCTCCAGCATGGCTGCAGACTGCAGTTACCAATGGCGGAATGCGTCCAATCAATGCGATTGTCGACATCACCAACTACATCATGATGGCTGTTGGTCAGCCAACTCACGGATTTGACCGCACTCATGTAGATGGTTCTCATATTGTTGTTCGCAATGCGAAAAAAGATGAGAAGCTCGTTCTTCTGGACCGCGCACTCCTTGATTTAACCGAGGATGATCTTGTTATTTGTGATGAAAACAGCCCGATGGCTCTTGCGGGTATCCGCGGTGGTATCAAAGATTCCATTCTGTCGGAAACTACTGGTGTGGTTATCGAGGTTGCTACTTTTACCGCAAGCACAATTCGCAAGACTGGCAAGCGCTTTGATGAGAAGACGGATGCATCCATCCGTTACGAGAAGGGAATCGATACTCAGAGAGTAGACCAGGGTATCGCAATGGCAATTGCACTCTTCAAGGAAATTTTCCCGGAGAGTAATGTTGTTGCTTATGGTGATGTCGATTCTGCACCAACGCAGAGAAACGTCATCGACGTAACGAAAGATTTCTTGGATGTTCGTCTGGGTAAAGTACTTCCGCAAGAAGAGATTATGGATATCCTAACACGTCTTGGATATGATGTAACTTTTGAGAATGGTACATTCCACTGCGTTGTTCCAACTTATCGTTCCACCGGGGATGTTAGCATGAAGGATGATGTTCTGGGTGATATCGCACGTGTATATTGCTACGAGAACTTTGAGATGAAACCGCTGCCGGTTAATTTCGAGCATGCTGTTCGTCAGCCAAAACCTCAGTTGGATCGTCGAATCCGTGAATATTTAGCATTCCGCTGCGGCTTCAATGAAATCTTCACATATCCTTGGATTGATGAGAAGTACATCGCTGCTGCTCAGATTGATACGACAGGTGCTGTTCGTCTGGCTACGCCACCGGCACCAGAATTGGCAACACTTCGCCAGTCTTTGATTCCGGGAATGCTGGAAGCGGCTGTCAAGAACCTCAGATACTATGAAGAGTTCAAAGTATTCGAGGTTGCTCAGACATTCCATCAGGGTGAATATCATCAGTCTTGTGAAGAAGAAATTCTTCCAGTTCATACCAAACTGTTGTCTGGTATTATTGTTGGCAAGGATGCAAAGAAGAACTTCTTCGAAGTAAAGGGTGCTCTTGAGGATATGCCTCGTTTCTGTCATATGGAGGGAATTACTTTCAAGCAGAAGGAGAAGCCATCTTGGGCAGACGAAAAGGTATATCTTAACGTATACCACAATGGAAAGAATATCGGTTCCATCGGTTTGATTTCTGTACAGGCAATGAATGCTGCGGGAATCACTCGAACCCAGATTGCTTATTTCGAGTTAAATTTCGACGAGATGATTCCGCTCAATTCCAGAACGAACGAATTCAAGCATTTACCTCAGTATCCTGAAGTAGAGGAGGACCTTTCCATCCTGGTAGACGAGTCCGTAAAGTGGCATGAGGTAGAAGAAGCTATCAAGTTCATGGTTCGTCGTTACGAGTTCATTGAAGAATACCGTGGTAAACAGATTCCAGATGGAAAGAAGTCGTTAGTATTCCGCATCTGGCTAGGAAATGATGATAGCACGATGACATCGAAACAGATTGACAAGAAGATGAACGCAATATTCAAAGCCCTAGAGAAGAAGTGCGCTGCAACTGTTCGTGAACAGTAACGTTCAGAGCTTTCCTGAATAACAGACATAACATTGGAACAATCGAAATAATACAAAAAACGAGGAAATCTCAACGCTGAGATTTCCTCGTTTTTAATGCATTGCATCATATTTCAGACTTTATGGATGGTAGGCTTCGCGTCACAATTAGACTGCAACTCCTTATGCGGTATTAATGTAATCAAGATAGCTAATCTATTTGTAATCCATTATTTTTCTCTAGAAGAATCGTTTGACCGAATGACGAGAATCGCTCCGTTTCGTACCCGAATTATCACTTCATCTTCTTTAAATTCATTGCTGACACAGAGCGTGGATGCTCTTTCCAATGTGCCATCTTTGAGTTCGTATTTCGCACCGACAATGTCGATGCCTGTTGCTTTCTCATCCAAGGAAATAAGGCCGATGTATTGATACCTTGAATCTCTCTTGAACGTGCGCTGAGCATTCTGAAGCATTTCCATGGAGTTCTTTCCGTCTGCAAAAATAAGTTGCTGAAATTGGCCGTAGTATTTGCACAGCATACCAACATTGCCCATGGTGTGATCGAGACGACCGCCGATTCCTCCGAGTACGAGAACTCGGGAGTAACCCTTTTCTTTGGCGTGTTCCAGTGCTGCTTCTGTATCGGTGATGTCCTTCTCGGCGGGATATGTGATGTAGATGCAGTCAAAATCTTCGTTCAATGTGGTGGAGTCGAAATCTCCAATAACGCAATCGGGTTGCAACGAAAATTCTCTGGCACGGTTTTGACCGCCGTCAGCAGCAATAATATATGCAGCGTTCTCAGCAAGCGCTTGAGCCATCTCTTCATCGACCGATTCCATGTAGGAAAGTAATATTAGGCAATAGTCTTTCATGGGTGTCTCCTTGAAATAGTTGAGTATTTATTATAGAATATGTGTTGATTTGCTCGTTAGCACGAAAGGAAATTAAATGAACGAAGAAAATAACACCATCTATCATAGAGTTACATTAAATCCAATGAAAATTCGTCAGGCAGCAACCCTCAATATGAACGGTTGTTGGTGGCTGTATTCCATCGGTATATTTATATATTACATCTTGTTAGATGTAATAATCAACATCGTTAGTCTATATTTTCCATCTGGATATTTATCCTTGGATATGTCGCAGATGTCAGAAGAATTGCAGCAATATGTATCTTCGGGAATGAAGATTCCTGTATTGTTGCTTTTGTACACGTTGCTCATGTCTGGTGCTTTAATTCTCGGTAGAACGATTTACACGTTGATGGTTCTTCGGAATCGCGTTGCAATTCCACGCGCAATGTTTGAAGGCTTCAGTGGCAGTGGATATTTCAAAGCGCTTCTGATTTACATCCTTCGCGAATTCTTAATCGGCATAGGACTGATGTGTTTTGTTATCCCGGGAATTATCCTGGCATATAGCTACCGCCAAGTATTCTTTGCCTTGGCAGAGAATGGTGATCGTTCGGTATTGGAATGTTTTCGCGAAAGCCGTCGCATGATGGTTGGCAATAAAATGGCAGCGTTCCAACTTGACTTGATGTATTTGCCACCAATCCTAATTAGCTATTTGCCATCGTATCTTCTTGGTTCGTATGGTATCGCGGATACAACCACACTTGGTGGAATTCTCCTATATTATCTCGTGCAGGTTCCGTATTTTATGACAATGGGTAATTACTACATGGGTCAGACCGTATTCTACGAATTGATTCTCTATGGGCGTTTTTGCGATTTTAAGTATCAAGGCGAAGATTTCTTCCGCAAGATTGATCAATCGAACAGAGAAGACTTTACCAACGGGGACGAATAATAAACGCATACATTATACAAAAGGAGGCTGGATTAAATTCCAGTCTCCTTTTCGATTTCTTCGATGCATTGCATAATATCTGTCGGTAATTCGGATTGTATCTTCAGAATTTCATCCGTCATCGGATGTGTAAATTCAAGATAACAGGAGTGGAGCGCTTGACGATCCATGTGTGAATCCTCTCCGCCATACAGTTCATCGCCCACAATTGGGTGTCCAATGTGCGATAAGTGTACACGAATCTGATGTGTTCGTCCGGTCTTGAGAGTGAGTTCCACAAATGTGTAATTATCACCGTAATGGGCCAGAACCTTTACATCCGTAATCGCATCTTTTCCGCCTTCTTCCAGAACGCAGCGGCGGATTTCGTCTGGTGCTGGTCGTCCAATTGGAAGGTGAATGGTAAAAGTATCCTCGGTTACATTGCCGTGCACGACTGCGCGATACTTTTTGACCGTCGATTGTGCTCGCATTTGTTGTGAAATACCATTCTGCGTATTTGCATTTTTGGCAACAATGACAATGCCGCTGGTGTCCATATCCAGTCGGTTGGCAAAACGAATTTTGAAGGATTGATTCGTATCTTCCATATACTTCATAATGCCGTTTGCCAATGTGTGTGAAGGGTGGCCCTTGGTCGGATGGACGGTAATACCAGGCTGTTTGTCGATAACGAGTAAATCCTCATCTTCGTAAAGGGGATGTACTGGAATATCCTCTGCAGGAAAATCACTGGTTTCTTCGGGAAGTCGCACCGTGATGGTGTCACCAGTGTGTGGCCGAATGAATCCGGGAGTCTGTTCGCCATTCAGATCCACTAGCTTCTGATATTTGATTTTGGTTTTGAATCGGCTGGAGAATTTGAAATTCCTCCGCAGAATTTGGTTAATAGTCAAATCTTCTGCTTGCTCGGATTCAGTTACGATGTGAATATAATTTGACATGTGTTTCCTTACTACAAAAGCTTTGTTTTTAGCTTATTCCAATAATCATAATCGTTAAAGCGAATCAAATGCACGCCTGCATCTGCTCGGTTAATTGTGATGCTTTGCACATCATTGTACAGTGTATCAATTCCATCAATGATGACTTCTAACGTATCGCTGCATGTTCGTTTAATTGGTGTGAGTGACAACTGAAGGGACGATGGATAGATAATGCTGGAACGGAAACACCGATATGCGTTCGTATTGGATGGCGCAATTGGAGTAATCTGAATTGCGTCAAGTTGTGGCGGTACAATCGCACCGCCCAGTGCGTAGTTATATGCCGTTGATCCAGCTGATGTGGAGACGAGAACGCCATCGCCGTAGAATTCTTGCACCAAAGAGCGATCCACTTTAATTGCCAAGTGCGTCAAATGAGTG
>CAVFWT010000059.1:0-11800 GCA_963626305.1 bacterium
GTCTTACTCAAATCAATTTCGTTCGAAGAATTCTGCCGAACATTAATAACAATAGCCATAAATATTATGCCTAAAATCACTAGAATTTTAAATACTAATTTTGAATTTTTGTTAATGTACGATTTAAGTTTATTAATATTCATCACACACCTCCTTAGTCCAATCATATATTTTTAATGAATGAACTTCAAAAGCATTCATTTCGTGTGTAGAAGTACTTTTATACAGACTAGAAGAACTTTTTTTGAATAAAAGCGAATGTTTTTTATCCATAAGAAAATAAAAAAATACAATTAGCAAAACGTTATTTCTTACCATAAGGATAGTTGTAAATCATGTAAACGAATACATTCGTACAAGATGTAATATTTTGGATGAATATTATGTATGTATATTGTGTTTGAAAATGCAATAAAAACACCATCTTTACCAGCTATTCAGTAAAGATGGTGTTTTTATTGCACGTAAATTGTAAATTTTCTATATCAAATTAATGTTCGAATGCATAGGTCTATTTCAAATTAAAAGTTCCATCACAATCTTGTTTGAAGAATTCAATACACATTATTAATCATCATAATATTCGAACTCATAATCTTCGATTCGTACAGTATCGCCTTCTTGGAGTCCTAGTTCTTTAAGCTTCTGAATTCCACCTTTATCGACGATATAACGATACAGATAGCGCATGGAGCCGACATCATTAAAGTTTGTAGAACGGAAAATCTTCTGAAGCTGACCACCAGAAAGAACAAATGCACCGTCCTCTTCATCGATGAATGCATCCATATTCTTATAATTTTCGTCATAATCATCTTTGTCAAAGTCAAACAATTCAATCGGTTCTTCTTCTGGAGCAACATAGCTTTCAATCTCGTGAAGTGCCTCATTTAAAAGTTCCTCAACGCCTTGTCTAGTTGCAGCAGAAATTGGGAACACCTTACGGCCTTCCTCATCCATATATTTCATAAAGTCTTCCAGTTCTGGAGAATCAGAAACCAAATCCATTTTATTTGCTGCGATAAGTTGAGGTTTCTTTAAGAGCACTGGATCATATTGCTCCAATTCAGCATTAATTTTTTTATAATCGTCAATCGGATTTCTTCCTTCGCTCCCAGAAACATCAATTACGTGAATGAGCACCTTCGTGCGCTCAATGTGTTTCAGAAAACGAATTCCTAAGCCAAATCCCATGTGGGCGCCTTCAATAATGCCAGCAATATCAGCCATTACGAAACTCTTATCATGGATGTTTACAACCCCAAGGTTTGGATCAATCGTTGTGAAATGGTAGTTCGCAATCTTTGGCTTTGCGCTAGTAGCAACCGAAAGCAAGGTCGATTTTCCAACATTCGGGAACCCAAGCAGACCAACATCAGCGATTAGCTTGAGTTCAAGAATTACCGTACGCTCTTTTGCGAGTGCACCAGCTTCCGCAAAATTCGGAGCTTGACGAACGGAGTTTTTGAAGTGAACGTTGCCTTTACCACCTTTACCGCCTTTTGCAGCAATAAGTTGGTCGCCAGGATTGCATAAATCCTTCATCAATAACCCTGATTCTTTATCGATAATCATTGTTCCAACTGGAACGCGAATGATTAAATCTTGTCCCTTCTTGCCGAAACGTTTACGACGCATACCATCTTGTCCATTCTCGGCCTTATATTCTTTTTTATATTTAAAATCCATCAAGGTGCGCAGATTGTTATCGGCTTCGAAGATTACACTTCCGCCATTTCCACCATCACCACCGTCTGGGCCTCCTTCCGGAACGAACGGTTCTCGACGAAAAGTAACAGCGCCATTTCCGCCTTTACCGGATGCAATTTTAATTTCTGCTCTATCGACGAACATTTTTCTCTCCTGTTTCTGAACATAAAATAAAGCCCCTATTTACCAATAGGGGCTTTTCGAAAACTAAGCTTCGTTACTGTATACGCTAATCTTCTTTCTTTTCTTGTCAAATCTTTCAAACTTAACATTTCCGTCGATTTTAGCGAACAGAGTATCATCTCCACCAATACCAACATTGTTGCCTGGGTGGAACTTTGTTCCTCTCTGTCTAACGAGAATGCTTCCTGCACTTACGTACTGACCAGCACCTATTTTGAGACCAAGACGCTTCGACTCAGAGTCACGACCGTTCTTGGAACTTCCTACTCCTTTTTTACTTGACATTGTGACACCTCCTAAATAAAGTCAATTACTTTGCTTCGATTGCTTCCAGAATTTCAGCCTTTGTTGCTTTGCTGTTCACTTTGACGCCCTTCTGCTCTGCAATAGCAAGAAGCTCATCTTTCTTCATGGACATGTTTGCTTTAACACTGTCATCTGCTGTAGCTTCTGCGGCCTCTTTTTTTGCAACCGGCTTTGCTCCACCAGAAACGATATCGGTTACCTTAACCAGTGTATATGGCTGTCTGTGACCGTTCTTCTTTCTGTAATCCTTCTTAGCCTTGTACTTATAGATAATAACCTTATCGTTCTTACCCTGTTCCAGTACTTCAGCCTGTACAGCATAGCCTTCAACGAGTGGAGTACCAACTGTCAGAGTATCTCCTCCTACAGCGATAACCTCATCAAAGGTAACGGTGTCTCCTGCTTCGGCGTTGATTTTCTCAATCTTGAATACATCGTCCTTCTGAACTCTGTACTGCTTACCGCCAGTTTTAATAATTGCGTACATAATATTTCCTCCTCTATCCAGACTCGCCGGGAACGGGTGCCCAAAGCTTACAAATACCCTGCCCGAGCGGCTAACTACTGGATAATATCACGTATTGCATCTAATGTCAATATAATTCTAATATTATTAAGAACTAATTCTCAATAACTACACCATCTTCATCAACCTGAATATCATCATCTTCCGTTGTATCTGGTTTAAATTCCGCCATGACTTTACTACGGATCTCTTCAAGTATCTCAGGATGATTCTGAAGAAATTCCTTAACATTTTCGCGTCCCTGACCGATGCGTTCACCGTTATAACTATACCAAGAGCCAGCCTTATCAACAATTTTAACTTCAACAGCGGTATCCAAAACGTCTCCAGCCAAAGAAATTCCAGTACCATACATAATATCAAATTCAGCTTTTTTAAATGGTGGAGCTACCTTATTCTTTACAATTTTGGCACGAGTACGGTTACCTAGTGTTTCATCGCCTCTCTTTAGAGAATCAATTCTTCGAACATCTAATCTCATGCTAGCGTAGAACTTCAATGCACGACCGCCCGTGGTTGTTTCCGGGTTACCGAACATTACACCAATTTTCTCACGTAACTGGTTAATAAAGATAACACATGTATTCGTCTTATTTACCGTTCCAGCGATCTTACGCAGAGCCTGCGACATCAATCTTGCCTGAAGGCCCACATGAGAATCTCCCATTTCCCCTTGAATTTCTGCCTTTGGAACGAGTGCAGCAACAGAGTCGATAACGATGATATCAATCGCACCGCTTCGTGCTAACATTTCACAAATTTCGAGTGCCTGTTCGCCCGTATCTGGCTGTGAAACGAGAAGCTCATCAATATCTACGCCAAGATTCTTTGCATATACTGGATCCAAAGCATGCTCAGCATCGATAAAAGCAGCTTTTCCGCCTGCCTTCTGCGCTTCTGCGATTGCATGTAGCGTTAATGTTGTCTTACCAGAAGATTCTGGACCATATATTTCAATTATACGCCCCTTTGGATAACCGCCAACACCGGTTGCCAAGTCTAGGCTGATAGAACCTGTCGAAATTACATCGATAGAGCCAGAGAAACCTTCATCTCCCAGCTTCATAATGGCACCTTTGCCATATTGTTTCTGAATTTGTTCAAGAGCCTGTTCTAAGGCCTTCTCCTTGTTATCTGCAGCTGCAGAACTTGTTGCCTTTCCTGCCATGTTTCCTCCTAAAAAAAAACGAACACTCGTTCTTATTTACATATTAATGCATCCCATTCAATCTGTCAACTAATTTGTAAATGCTGGATTAGTTCATCTGTGAAAGCTTTCATTAGAATTCATTATACTATGCTCCATTTTTGGGAGTCAACGGAGCCAGTTTACAATGCAGAGATAATAGTCATTTTTAGCGTTGCATGAATTCAGTTTGCTTATAAATTCTATCAGACAATTGCAAGAAATTTAGATGATTAAATCATTTCATCCAGAATTTCATTAACCTTCTTGAGCATCCGAAGTCTAAAGAAATTCCGATTCCATTTGCGATCGTTTCGTTTCGTGTTAAGTTCAATGCTTCCAACAACATCATCATAGGCATAACCGATAAAAGCATTTCCTGGCTCTCTGCCCTCATCTGCGGTCGGGCCAGCAAAGCCTGTCACGGATATGGCAATGTCACTTCCTGCTGCAAGCATTGCTCCACGCGCCATTTCCTTAGCAACTTCAGCACTTACAACTGTATATTGTGTAATTGTTGATTGATCAACCCCGAGCACCGAAATTTTCGCTTCTTCGTCATATGTAACGTAGCCACGAGCAAATACTTGCGACGCACCAGGTACATCGGTAATTGAGGATACGAAAAGTCCACCTGTTGCAGATTCTGCAGAAGAGAGAGTCAATCCTTTCTTTTGCAGCTTGTGTACGACAACTTCATTCAAATCTTCGTCATCATAGCTATAGACGTAAGGCTTAATCAAACAATTAATCTCGTTTATTTTATCTTCTACAGCGGCTTTTGCTTCTTCCATTGTATCTCGTTGCGACGCGATGCGAATCGTACATTCGCCCTCTTTCGCATAAGTTGCAATGGTCGGATCGGTCTGGCCGTCAATCAGTGGCATCAGCACCGTTTCAAGATCCGATTCACCAATACCGATTGTTCGAATTACTTGATAATGAAGTTCCTTATCCCGGAATTGACGAAGAAAATCCTTTCCACTGTTTTCGTAAAGCCATTTTAGCTCTCTCGGCGGACCAGGATAGCAGATGACACATTTATCGTCTTTAAGAACGGCACAAGCCGGTGCAGTTCCGGCTTCATTTCGGAAAATAACAGCACCTTCTGGCATATATGCTTGACGCACGTTGTTCGGAGCCATTTCGCGACCTCTGGTTTCAAAATAACTCTTAATATCTTTCAAACAATCCGTGTTCAAGTAAAGCGGAGCATCCATTACTTTTGACACCACTTCTTTGGTCATGTCGTCCTGCGTTGGTCCCAGTCCACCCGTTAAAATGACGAGATCTGTGTCAGAAAGCGCCTGACGAAGTGTCTTCTCCAGTCTTTCGTCATTATCTCCTACGGTATAGTGATACATCACATTAAATCCGAGGTGATTTAAATTTTCAGATAAATAAGCCGCATTAGAATTGACCACTTGTCCGAAAAGAAGTTCGGTTCCAACGGCAATAATCGAAGTATCCATTCTGTCTAATCTCCTGTTGATATTATCTATTGATACATTGCGCAAATTACATGGAGAATACGTTTTTATTCTTCAGAACATATTCCACACCAGAATAAACCGTCATAATCAAAGACGCCCAGAATGCAATCATTCCGATCATTTCAAGTTGAGGTAGTGGACCCTGCGCAATAATTAGGATAATTACGGCAATCATCTGCAGAACAGTTTTGATTTTGCCGCTCATGCCAGCCGCAATTACAGTTCCATCCGAAGCTGCAACCGTACGCATTCCTGCTACAACGAATTCGCGTGCCAGAATGATGATCAGCGTCCACCCCGGAATTGTTCCGTTCTCTACGAAAAGGCATAGGGCAGAATACACTAAGATTTTGTCTGCCAATGGATCCATGATTTTTCCGAAGTTCGTAACGAGGTTGCGTGCGCGTGCAATTTTTCCATCCAACATATCCGTTAACGATGCTAAAATGAACAGGACAAAGGCAACAAGATACCATTTCATCATATACGAAGCGATGAAAAAAGGTACTGCGATAACACGTGCAATTGTTAATTTATTTGGTAGATTCATTGATAACCTCCTCTGCGTACAGATCGTATTCATACCCATCTGTAATTCTAACATAGACAAAATCTCCCGGATTGTGAGATTCCATTGTAGTAAACTCTACTGCATTATCGATTTCTGGTGAATCGTAACGCGTGCGCCCTACATAGCGGCGTAAAACTGGCGATTCTGAAATATTCGTATCGGTCACTTCTTCTGATAAATCCGTATCTTCGGTGATGTCCTCATCGATAATCACCTCGAGCACCTGCCCCACTTTTGCTTCATTGAGCTTTCGGCTGATGTAGGCCTGACATTCCATCAATGTCTCAATGCGAGCATGTTTGGTATCCTCATCCAGCTTTCCATCTAACTGATGCGATGCAGTTCCCTCTTCATCGGAGAATGCGAAAGCTCCTAGACGTGGTATCTTTGTTTCTTGGACAAAATCCATCAGCTCGTTAAAATCATCTTCGGATTCACCCGGAAAACCGAGGAGAATGGTGGTTCGAATATGAATATCTGGAATTTCAGCACGAAGCTTTGCAATGGTTTCTCGAATTGATGCACCTGTTGATTTCCGTCGCATTCTTTTGAGGACCGAATCGGAAACATGCTGAATCGGAATATCAACATAATTACAAATTTTCTCTTCGTTACGAATAACGTCAATTAATTCGTCCGTAATGCCATTATCATATACGTACATCAAACGAATCCAGTGGATTCCTTCCACATTGCATAGTTCTCTTAACAGTTCTGGAAGCATCAGTTTGCCATACAAATCCATTCCATAATAAGATGTATCTTGTGCGATTAGGATTAATTCTCGAATACCTGCCGCTGCCATATCTTTTGCTTCTTGAACGCAATCTTCAATTCGTTTGCTGCGATAAGCGCCTCGAATCTTTGGAATTGCACAGAAGGCGCATGCATTGTTGCATCCCTCCGCAATTTTTAGGCTTGCGGAATAAGTTCCCTCTGGAAAAACTCTCTTTCGATATGGAAGTACGCGTTCCACAGAACCCAGAACGCAATCCCCGTCCGTTTCTGCCATCAGAAGCCCCGGAAGATCATCATAGTCATTTACCCCTGTAAACAAATCCCCTTCTGGGATTTCTTTCGACAGTTCCTCGTGGTATCGTTCCGACAGACAGCCAGTAACAACAAGTTTCTTGTGTTCTCCTTTGAGTGCAGCCATATTAAAAATATGCTCAATCGATTCCACCTTTGCCGCCTCGATAAATCCACAAGTGTTGACAATAAGAATATCTGCGTCATCTGGCGTATCCGCTAAGGTGCATCCTTTCTGAAGTAGTTGTGCTGCGAGATTTTGCGAATCGTATTCGTTCTTCGCACATCCCAGCGTATCAATATAGATTTTTTTACTCATTCGTTTCTTTCTCTGTTTTATCAGTATTCGTATCTATTGCGTTATAGTATTCATCTTCTGTGTAGAGGACTTGTCTTGGCTTACTGCCGTCCGCTGGGCTGATAATACCGCGTGCTTCGATTTCATCTACAATATTCGCCGCACGGTTATACCCGATGCGGAATCGACGCTGAAGCATGGACACAGAAGCCTTCTGCTGCTTCAAGATAAAAGCAATTGCATCCTCTGTTAACTCGTCCGACTTCGCATTCGAGCCCGACTCCTCTGGTGCATCAATTCGCTGAATAACCGTTTCATCATAATCCGATTCGCCTTGTGCCTTTACGAAATTGATAACATTCGAAATTTCGGAATCCGAAATATAAGGACCTTGGATTCGAAGCGGCTTGTTCTCCCCTACTGGTGAATAGAGCATATCGCCCTTTCCAAGCAATTTCTCTGCACCACCGACATCCAGAATCGTGCGGGAATCAAATTGGGAAGATACGCTAAAGGCAATTCTTGATGGAATATTTGCTTTAATAAGTCCCGTTACAATATCAACCGATGGGCGCTGGGTTGCAACAATCAAATGCATGCCAGCGGCTCTTGCGAGCTGTGCTAAGCGGCAAATGGAGTCTTCTACTTGTGATGGTGCTGCCATCATCAAGTCTGCAAGCTCATCAATAATGATAACAACTTTCGGAAGGACCTTCTCCATTTCTTGATTTGCACGCATCAGTTCATTATAAGAATCTAAATCCTTGACGCCCTTTTCGGCAAACAATTTATACCGCTGTGTCATTTCATTTACAGCCCAGTTCAAAGCGGATGCCGCTTTCTTTGGGTCCGTAACGACCGGAATCAAGAGGTGAGGTATTCCGTTATAGTTACCAAGTTCTACCACCTTTGGGTCAATTAAAATTAATCGGACCTCATCTGGGGAAGCTTTGTACAAAAGGCTTGTAATGATGGCATTAATGCACACACTCTTTCCGGATCCTGTTGCGCCTGCAATCAAAAGATGAGGCATATCTTTCAAATTTGCAATTACGTTTTTTCCAGAAATATCTTTTCCAACTACAAAGCTGATTTTTGAAGAAGCGTCTCGGAATTCTTTCGAGTCAATGAGTTCGCGAATGCAGACCATCGCCGGTTTCTCGTTCTCCACTTCGATTCCTACGGCAGCCTTGCCCGGAATTGGTGCTTCAATTCGAATACTCTTTGCACGCATGTTGAGCGCAATATCATCAGCGAGTTTTGTGATGCTATTCACTTTAACCCCTAGTGCTGGTTGAATCTCGTATCGCGTTACCGAAGAACCTTGTGTTACATTGATCACGCGCGCATCCACGTGGAAGTTCTGAAGCGTATTCTCAAGAAGCGCAGCGCGTTCTTCAAGCTGATGATCACTCATTCGAAGCTGCGTATTCTTTGGCTTCTTTAGGAGGTTCACCGATGGATACGCATAAGATTTCTTAGGTGTATTTTGTGTAGAAGCCGCTACTTGGCGAAATACTTCAGCATTGTCTTCCGCTGTCGGCGTGTTGTTTTTCTTAATCTCGCGTTCACTCTGCGAATCGCTTGTTGTATGATAATCCGTTCTAATTGTATTGTTTGATGATTCTTCTGGAGTGTTCAGAATTTGAATCTTATCAGACTTCGGAACCGATGGGGCTACAGCTGTTACAGTTTCCGGTTCTATGCCAAAGCCATAATCTAGACCAGTAAGTGCATCGCCCGAATCCACTGATACGAATTCAAGTGAACCTTCAAGGCCATAACCATTACTTGGTTTGGTTGAAACGCCATCAAGGCCGTAACTTGTTGCAGATTGTGATTCAAAAGAAGCATCGGAATAGGAGTCACTGTAGTGAAAAGTGGTATCTACAGCAGAAGGCGACTCCCCTCTGCTGAAATCAGCACCACTTAGCGATTCCAAGAAAGCTTTTTCATCAGAGTGACCATCGGCATTTCCAATATCATACGCCTGGGATGCTGAAGGTGTTCGGCTAGCCGAATCCATATTTTCAAGTGGCATCGTTCCGCGATTTTTCACGTTAATGATATCCGAACTTGTTTTTACCGGATTCAGAATCTGCATACCATCCTTGGTTGAGTTTACATTATTGGCCGATTCAAATTCTGCATTTAGAAGATCCAAGGCATTAGGTTCGGATAAAGAAGCGGCGTTGCGGATACGCTCCTCTTCCATCATTTCACGAAGGATTGCTTTCTCTTCTCGCTTCTCCCGAACAGATGAAACATACTTCGAGATGGGCGTATCGGCAACGAGCAAGATAGAAATTGCAATTGCGCTCAGCGAAAATATAATCAATCCCGGCTTGCCAATTAATTTCACAATCAATCCGCCGAACCACATGCCAAACACCCCGCCGTATTCCTGCTGAACACCAGCAACATAGTAGTATGCGATGTCTGAGAGCGATAATCTGATATCGTTTGCATCTAGGAAACGATATGAGTTAAGCATGCAGAGAATTAGGAAAATCAGTGCCGAGAAGAACGTTGTGCGCCAGCTGATGTGTTGCATTTTCTTGAAAAATAAGCAAAGTGCCATTCCGATAAAATAATATGGGAGCACATATGCCATTATTCCGAAAAGTCCAAAGATTATATTGTGTATTACTTCACCAAAAGTACCGGTGGTGTTCGTCTGAGTTGTTACGACCAGAAACACACCGAAAGCCAGAAGCGTAATCCCCCAGATTTCATCTAGAATACGGTGGTCTCGCTTCCGCTGTTCCTGCAGATTGCGAATGTGTTGTGTTTTATCCGCGGTACTATCACTGCGGGTTGTTACATCCTTTTTGGATGCCGTTTTATTTTTCGTTTTCCTTGCGGAACCTGCCACCACTTGTCCTCCTGTTTCCCATTGATTTTGTTTTAGGCGATTCGAACCCAAAATATCATTAATTATACTCCATCCGTGATCTGAATGCAAAATTGTTGAATTATGAGAGTATAACAACATAAGCCACGAAATTTTTACAATAAAAAAGTGATTCAAGACGAGCTTGAATCACTTGCAATCCAATTAGTTTTCGTTTACAACGTCTTTACCGTCATAGTAACCACATGTTGGACAAACTCTGTGCGGAAGCTTAGGCTCATGACACTGAGGACAAGTTGAAAGTCCAGGAGCGCCCATCTTCATATTCGCAGACTTTCTGCTTCCAGTCTTTGCTTTTGATGTTTTCCTCTTAGGTACTGCCACTGTCGACACCTCCTTATTACTCTATATTGGTTTCATAATTTACGCGTTACAACAACTTATTATAGCTATGCACTACAACATTGTCAAGCGTTTTATCAATTATTTGATAATGATTTGTTGGCAATAGTCTGAATTTCCTCGAATTGAATTGCCACACGCGAGATTGTAGATATCCGATGCGTGTAAATCCATCGCGAGTTGCTTCGAATCTATATGCTGCCTGTTAATATTAACAATAAAAGGAAAAGAATTCAATGAATTCTTTTGGGAATATCGTATTATTTCTCTCCCCTTCTCATTAAAGCCAAGAATTCGAATGTATTCCGGAGCGATTTTCAGGTCATTACGTTGAATTCCAAGAAGTATCTGATAGAGCCATCTTGAAATCCGAGTATATGTATAACGCTTCGATTTCACGTTTTGAATCAGTTCATCGATGCTGCTTACGGTACGGACAACTTCTTTTAATCGATTGCCCAGCCCTTCTCCGCCACCAGGAGCCTCTTCGAGTGTATCAATCGAGTTGGTTAGAACAGCATAACGAATTAAATCGAACCATTTATCGTCATTAAAGCTTGGTTTCGGATAATCTTCTGGTTTCCATGGAATCGATTGAATCAAGTTATCTCCATTTCGCATGTGTTCACGAACAGAGGTGCTGCTGAAATATCGATTCACGCCAGATTCGGTGTAGGATTCAACATCATGGTATCCAGAGTTAATCCGCTTCACCGCAATGGGTTTGAGCCGTGAAACATTCTGAAGATACTCTAGTGCTAACGTATCATTCGGACCAGAGAATTGTGTCATATCAATCGAAGTCATGCGTCGCAACGCTTCTTGACGTGCTGCTGGATAACTTTTTCCGGACTTAATATTAGCCGAAATTTCTTGGTCCAATTCAGCTCGGTTATGGCTTAAAAACTTTGCAACGTGTTGTAACTCCCGTAAATTTCCGGTTTCACTTCCGAACGCGATATGAGAAACCGCTCCGATTCCCTCAAGCAAATGTACACTTGCTTTTGCATAAGAGGAAGCATTGCTTAGACAGAACATAGTCGGAATTTCTACAACAAGATCTGCTCCGGAGTCCAGTGCCATTTTCGTACGTGTCCATTTATCGTAGACTGCGGGAGCACCGCGTTGTACGAAGTCTCCACTCATAACACAAGCCACCCCATCTGCAGAGGCGCGTTTTCTCGCCTCCTCTATCAGATAGCAGTGGCCATAATGTATTGGATTAAATTCTGCAACGATTCC
>CAVFWT010000060.1:0-11567 GCA_963626305.1 bacterium
ATACGCAACATCAATATACTTCTGCGGGAAAGCAATCAGGATATACGTTAACGGATTGGTCAATTTTCCTTTGAATGTATCAAAGAAGCTCGCACCCAGTCCGACATCCCAGGACCAAGACTCGCCACCTTGTGACAGGACACGCTTGATTTTCGTGTAAGATGGATAGTGCTGCATCAAGCCATCCACGTTACCTTCTGCTTTTAGAAGTGTTTTGCTGTAAAAAAAGAAAGCGGCATATACCAAAGCCGCAGCAACGAGAAACAGTCCCGTATATGCCAGAACCTGCTTCTTCATACTCCATCTGGAATTCGCTTCTAGGTTATTCACGTCTGCCTGTAAAGGCTTATTTCGTAACCTCATTCGCTCGTCCTTTCTTTTCTACTCATCATTAGTTATCATTGCACGATGGAAGTCGCTGATCACTGCCAGCGACTTCCATTCGTTTCTTTCATTCAATCTGTTAACGATTTCCGTACATCTTCTCGTAATACTTCATGTAATCGCCCGAAATGATATTCTTCCACCACGCCTCGTTGTTCAAGTACCAATCGATGGTCTGCTTAATTCCGTCATCGAATTTAGTCTCTGGGAGCCATCCAAGTTCACGATGGATTTTGCTTGGGTCGATTGCATAACGAAGGTCATGGCCCTTACGATCGCCCACGAAAGTAATCAGACTCTCCGGTTTACCCAGCTGACGAAGAATTGTTTTTACCACTTCCAAATTGGATCGCTCATTGTGACCGCCGATGTTGTAGACTTCGCCGTCCTTACCGTTCATCAAAATCATATCGATGGCACGGCAGTGGTCCTCAACATAGAGCCAATCGCGCACGTTCTCACCAGTTCCGTATACCGGGAGAGGCTTGTCTGCCAAAGCATTCGCAATCATTAGCGGAATCAGCTTCTCTGGGAATTGATATGGGCCATAGTTGTTCGAGCATCTCGAAATGGTCACTGGCAAACCATATGTGCGGTGATATGCCATTACTAAGAGATCCGCCGACGCCTTCGATGCGGAGTATGGGCTGGAAGCCTGTACTGGCAAGTCTTCCGTAAAGAACAAGTCTGGGCGGTCGAGTGGTAGGTCGCCGTATACTTCATCCGTTCCCACCTGATGGAAGCGCTGAATACCGAATTCGCGAGAAGCATCCATCAGTACTTGCGTGCCTAGAATATTGGTGCGCAGGAACACGCCAGGATCTTCAATAGAACGGTCCACATGGGATTCTGCTGCAAAGTTCACCACAATATCCGGATGATGTTCGCGGAATACTTCCCAGACACCATCTCGGTCTGTAATGTCACATTTCACGAAAGTAAAGTGCTCGTGGTTCATAACAGGTTCAAGCGTCTCCAGGTTTCCTGCATAAGTCAGGGAATCCAGCGCAATGATGTCATCCTCTGGATGTGCATCAAGCATGTGAAATACAAAGTTGCTTCCGATAAAACCAGCTGCGCCGGTTACGAGAATTTTCATATGAATTACTCCTTAATTAGCGAGAGAATGTACTGTCCGTACTGTGTCATCTTGAGTTCGTTTCCAACCTTGCGCAGCTGTTCATCGTCAATAAATCCTTTGCGCCAAGCGATTTCCTCCAAGCAAGCGATATAGAATCCCTGTCTTGCCTGAATGGTGGATACGTATTCCGAAGCGCTGAGCATGCCTTCCGGCGTACCGGTATCGAGCCACGCCATACCACGCCCCATCAGTTCTACTTTTAGCTTGCCTCTTCTCAAATATTCGTTATTGACCGCTGTGATTTCGATTTCGCCTCTTGCGGATGGTTTCACATTCTTCGCGATTTCGATAACGTCATTGTCATAGAAGTACAAGCCGGGCACCGCAAAGTTGGACTTTGGCACTGCCGGCTTCTCCTCAATAGAAATAACGTTCTTGTTCTCATCGAATTCGACAACGCCGAATGCGGTCGGATTCTTCACCGGATATCCGAATACAGTTGCCCCCTCTTTGTGAGAAACGGCACGCTTGAGAATTCCACTCAAATCCTGGCCGTAGAAAATATTATCACCCAGAACCAAGCATACGTTATCATCACCGATGAAATCCTCTCCGAGGATGAACGCATCGGCAAGGCCCCTTGGCTGGTCCTGCACTTTGTACTCAAAGTTGACACCCAGTTTGCTGCCATCACCGAGAAGCTCTTCATATCCTCCGATTGCCTCTGGCGAAGAGATAATTAGAATATCTTGAATCCCAGCCAAAAGCAGTACCGAAATCGGATAGTACACTAACGGCTTATCATAGATTGGCAAGAGCTGTTTCGAAACAGCTTTCGTCATCGGATAGAGACGGGTTCCTTTTCCCCCTGCAAGTATGATTCCTTTCATGATAATTTCCTACTTTCTTTTCGAATTTTGATCCATAGAATTACACCTAGTATCGCGGTCAGAATCGTCATAATGATTGCGTATAGAACCGTCGCGCCGAGCATACCGTAATTTCGAACAAATACGCCCGACAGCGCAAAGGCGGCAATCGCTGCAGCACCGTAGCTGAAAATCAACGTCCGATGCATTCGTACGATGGTAATGACCGTGTTAAAGAACACAGAGTATGCCAGCATTCCACCGCCAAGCATTACGATAATCAGCTCCAGTCGATGTCCCTTCAGGTTCATTCCGAATACCCAGGAAAGCACCGGGATGCCGATGGTCGCTGCCACGATGAGTCCGAATATCGTCAACCCGAGTACGATAAGCATCTGCTTATGAATAAGTTTCCGGAACTTGGCAACTTCACCTTTCGCCCAAATTTCCGCATATGATGTGAGAATTGGGTTGAAAATGAAGTGAACCACGAGTTGCACGACGAAGGCCGGCATAAAAATAATATTGTATGTTGCCTGAATTTCCTCGGTCAGGTACGCATCAATCGCATATTTGGGTGCATTACTCAGATACATGTTGAGGAACAGACTGAGAAACAATGGAAAGCCTTCCACCATCATCGCCCACATCCGCTGTAAATGGAAAGTCGGACGCAAGCGGCAAAAGTCTGTAGCTACATTCATGGATGTCACCATTGCAACGAAAACGGAAACAATCACACACAATGTAATGGCAAATACTAAGTTCTTCGTTACCAGATACGCAGCTGAGAATGACAGGATCTCCATCAAATAACGAGCGGAGGATGCCTTTGTCGCAACATCCAAGCGACCCATTTGCTGCATTCTGCCATGCACAACATCGGTAAACGCCTGTACACATTTGAGGGCGTTTACGAGCAAGATGACGATGAACTTATCCATGTCATATCCGCGGCAGATAACGCCGAAGATACAATAGACTACAGCTGCAATCATCATCACGACGCAAGTGAGAATTCGTATTCCGTAATATTCTGCAAAAGAATATTTCTCCCGAATATCCGAGGATTGGAATTTACGAAAACCGTATTGCCCCACGTAGAGCAACAGTGTCGCAACCGCATAGGCGATGCTGAAAATACCGGCATCATAGACGCCTTGGCTGCGCGTCATGACAAGGGTCATGACGGGGGATTCCCCCGCGCTGAGCATCGCATTGATTGTATTCCAAGCATACGTGCTTCGATCGATATTGTTCGTCGCCTCGAGCTTGTTTCTAATTGTTTTTAGCATATGCCACCTATTTGCGATAGAACTCGTAAATGCTCTCGACAACCTTCTCCTGATCGCTCTGCGACAGGTTGTAGTACATCGGAAGTCTCAGGAGACGCTCACTCTCCTTGGTGGTGTATTTATCTTCGCCATAGAAGCGGCCGTACTTGAGTCCAGCCGGCGCTGAATGAAGCGGCACGTAATGGAATACTGCCGAAATTTCACGTTCTTTGAGGAAGGAAATCAGTGCTTTACGCTCTTCCATGTCCTTCGTCTTAATGTAGAACATATGCGCATTGTGCTTGCACTCTTTTGGGATGTAAGGCAGCTTGATAGCGCCCTTATTTGCCAAATCTTTGAGTGCTTCGTTGTAACGTGCCCAGCTTGCCAGTCGGTTCTCATTAATCTCTTCCGCCATCTCGAGCTGTGCGAGCAAATACGCCGCATTGATATCACTTGGCAGGAACGAGGAACCGATATTTACCCATGTGTATTTGTCTACCTGTCCACGGAAGAAACGGCTGCGGTCGGTACCCTTCTCACGGATGATTTCCGCATCTTCAATCTGCGCTTCATTGTTAATCAGGATTGCACCACCTTCGCCCATGCTGTAATTCTTTGTTTCATGGAAGCTGAAGCAACCGTAATCACCAATTGCGCCCAGTGCTTTGCCCTTATAGAAGGCGTTTACGCCCTGTGCCGCATCCTCGACTACAATCAAGTTGTGGCGCTTTGCAATATCCATGATGGTATCCATCTCGCAACCAACACCTGCGTAGTGAACCGGTGCAATTACCTTGGTCTTATCCGTAATTGCTTCTTCAATCAACTTCTCATCGATGTTCATAGTATCCGGACGGATATCGACAAACACCAACTTTGCACCGCGAAGGACAAAAGCATTTGCCGTCGATACGAACGTGTACGATGGCAAGATTACCTCATCGCCTGGCTGAATTTCGCTCAGCAACGCAGACATTTCCAGTGCCTGAGTTCCTGACGTGGTCAGAAGTGCTTTCTTCGTTCCGGTATGCTCTTCAATCCAAGCATTACAACGCTTCGTGAACTCACCATCCCCGCAGATTTTGTGATTGTTGATTGCCGCCTTCATGTATTCATCTTCTTTGCCGATATATGGCGGAATGTTAAATGGTATCATTTTCTAATCCTTTCTGCGAATCACATCCGCAATGCTTTCCATCGATGGTGTCTTGATTGGCATCATCACTATTGCCTTTATTAAAATTATCCAAACGCTGCGAATGCACTTCCCGAATGACGAATTGTGGATTATTGCCAAGGCTGAGGAACATTCTTCCGATGTACTCTCCAATTAATCCTAGCGACATCATAATCATTCCAGAGAAGAAGAAAATCGCAGCCATAATCGACGACCAGCCCATCATGGTTGTTGGTTCAATAATCTTGCGAACAATAATCAAGAGGGCGCCAAAGAAACCAATCAGCGAAAAAAATCCGCCGAGCCAAGTCGCCAAGCGCAGTGGCACAACCGAATATCCCACAATGTTGAACCACAGGGAAATGAGTTTCTTCAGTGTATATCCCGATTCACCATATGCACGCTGAAAATGTTCAATCGGCACCGATGAAATATTTCGTGTCGTTCGAAGCACGAGTCCTTGCAAATGTGTATACGGCTCTTTGTACTGAATCATGTAGTCTCGAACGAACTTCTTCATCACAAAGAAGCTCGATGTCTTCATTCCCTTCGGTTTTCCCAGCATGATTCGTACCGATTCATAATGAAACCAACTTCCGAAATTTCGAAATGCACTGTGTTTCTTCTGCGGATAGTATCCATAGACCACATCGTACCCTTTTTCGATTTCATCAAATAATTTCGTCAGTTGTGACGGACGGGTCTGCAAATCATCGTCCATCGAAATGATATAATCGCCTTGTGCGTAGTTGAGTCCAGCCATGGACGCGTTGTGCTGTCCAGAGTTCTTTGCGAGTTCCACAACTTTGACGCAATCGTAATCGTCCACAAGTGATTTGAGCACTTGAAGCGTCGCCCCTTCGTCGGGCGAGTGATCATCAACTAAAATAAATTCATATGGCGTTCTTCCAATCCGATTCATTTCCTGCATGGTGGATTCCACGACTTCCCGAATTGTGTGGGAAGATTTATAGCAAGGAATGACAAATGAATATGACATAAATATTCCTCTTTTCACAATTATACCAGTCTATTCTAATATGTTTGCTACTGAGAATCAAGTCTACGCGTCTCCACCGATAACACGAAACCCGGAAAATCCACAATAGACTTTCCGGGTTATTTATTCATTTATTATTATGCGGTACGATGCATAGGCAATATATATTTGTGCAAAGACATCTCGCATTTCAAAAGAAATTACCTACTCATCTTCCTCTACGAAGCGAGATTCTCATAATTGATGCGAATCAAAACCGTAATGTATTTATTGCCGTACTTCTTTGTCTTTGGTCCTAGGTTCTTGCTGCTGACATCACCACCACCGGCAGTGTACCAGAGCATGTTCCCATTGCTATCCTTACCGGCATATACACAAGTATGCGTCTTCCAGCCAACGATGTCTCCCGGCTGGAGATCCGCCGAAGATACACGACCTACATTGTACTTTACAGTAAAGTTTTCCGAGCTTTTGATGTAGCTAGCTGCTTTGCCATGTAAACCACTAGAAATGTAGAATGCATATCCCTTCGGGAGAAGTCCTAGTTGCTGCAAGGACCAAGACACATATGTCGCACAATTTACCTTGTGGTTTCCACTGATTGCTCCCTCGTAGGAAGCAGCCGGATGATAGCAGCTGTAAGTGATTCCATGAGCGAAGATTTTGCTCTCCATGGATTCTAACTCATTCAGCCAGTTCTCCGTTCCCTCCGTCTTGAGACGTTCTTTCTTGCCGCTCTTCACAATTTCCTTGCTCTGATCTTTGAGCGATAATTGAGTCTCTAGCGCAATCACATTGCAGGAAGTGGACACATCAGCAGCAAGCGTGTACGCTTCTGTCTTCTTTGCGGCACTAACCGGACGCAGAATACTGTACAGCAGTATGATGTCGATAATCAATATCACCATAATCAGCCATATTAACTTGTTCTTTCTGTTCAGAACCTTCTTCATCTACTACTCCTCGTTGTTTCTCAGTCCATAGAAAGACTACTCTAACAATACAAGGTAGTATAACATATTCCGTCCACGATTGGTATATTTGAATTGTGAAGATTCAAAAAGTTTCAACTAGGATACCTTACGGATGATTACACCGATTTTGTAACTTCCCGAATAGGCATTCTCTCGAATCGTTTTGTTTGCTACACTTGTCGGTCCTACTGAAAAGAAATAGTACTTTCCATTCTTACAATGCTTGTACACCATCGTGTGGTATCCGCTCTGTTTACCCACAATATCTCCCGGCTTCAAATAACCTTTACTTACGAGATCCGCAACGCTCTTGTTCAGACCCGTCTGCACTAGGTATTCCGGAGATTTAATGAAATAATTCTTTGGCATGCTTTGTTCATAAATCTTGCCATTTCCGAGGTAGAAATAGAATCCAGACGATTCAAAATCCGCCTCCTGAATTGCCCAAGAAATATATGTCGCACAGTTTACCTTCTTATTCTTTAGTCCAGCGGAATATGTCTTGCCACCACCATTTTTCGAATTATATTTCAGATTATTCTTCTCAATCTGATCTGCCACTTTAATCAGTGCATTATACCACGTCGTCAGAGTTGTGCTCGGCATGGTCATCGCAAGCGGCTTCGCATTGCTCTGAAGCATTTTCGTGTTCACTGAGCTTGAGTCCGTCGCATTTGAATCGGTCGTTTCACTCGATTCCGATGAATTCGCCGAGGTCGATTCTACGGTAGAGGTATTCGTTGATACGGTAACCTTCTTTGTCAGGACCAAATCAGTTGCTTTTACAAAGTAATACTTATTTCCGATACGGAATCGATACCAAACTTTGCTGGTATTGTAGTCCTTCGCTAACAAACACAGGCGCAACGTTGCGCCTTTCTTCAGCGATCCCGCAATCTTCATGCTGGTGCCAGCACCCTTATAATAATAGAGCTTGTTCTTTGCTTGTACTTCCTGATACTTGTAATGAACATTATCAATCTGGGTTACCGGAACGTAGCCTTTGAAATTCTTGTATTGCACGTAATCCCAGCGTTTGCTTCGCGAATATTTCTTCTTCGTTGTAAAATGCATGCGAATAATCGTCACATCCGCATTATTGGGGATGCGAACGACTTGCTTTGCCGACGACTTCGGCTGAGTACGCATTACAACACCCAGAAGTCGATTTGCTTTGCCTGTCGCATTCTGAGTCGTCAATTTGACCGTCTTTGTTGTCGTTGCTGTCGTCGCCGCATATCCAGCCGGTGCGAACGTGCTGCACACCAAGCTCACCGCTATCAGCCATACAGCGATGCGGCGAATTCCACGCCTTCTAATTACGAACATTGTTCCCTCCATTTGCATTCTTTACAGAATGCTCAATTTTACGACTTAACCAATAATATTATTTTCGTATGGATATTCTACCACACAAAAAATCGATGTCAATACAAATAATATTATCGGTTAAGTAATATTATCTGTTTCGACATCGATTATTGATTAGTTTCCGCATTAATTAGATAAAATTAGATCATATATTTACCGCCATGACCGAGATGCACAAGATATACGACTTGCGAAGCAAAATGCAAGAAGAGGAGCACTGCCCCTACAGTTCCATAAGCAATTTTGCGAGTCCGACTGCCTTTGAGGAAATCTGGATTATATAAATTCTCAACGAACTTCGCCATGCTGACCGCAAACACTAGATAAATTGCAACTTTCTTTCCCCAAGCAAAGTTTCCGTGAGTTGCACGTGGGCCCGTTTCGGAGAACGTAAAGTGTTCTGCATAGCCCCACAACACCGTCAGCCAGCTGACTGCGTATTCTGGTTTCTTGAGTTCCCTCAAGTTAAAGAGAAGCACAAACAACGGAAAAGCAAGCCCCGCCAAAATACTGAGTGTAATTGAGAAATCCTGGTTAAAATAAGCTCGTCCAAGATCGATCACAACCTTCGAAGCTTCTCCTCCCGTCGATGAAGTTACTTCTTGTCTCGATTCACCAAACACGGTATTGTTCAGGAGCAAAAAGTAGATGCACGCCGGAAGCATTGTCATTCCAAGTATAAAAATCTGACGGAACCGGCTCATCGGTTTTAGGCCAGTATCCTTGCGGAATAAATCCGCCAGGAGAATCATCGCAGCCGCCGGGAAGAACGCCATGATGAAACTTGGTTTTGCATAAGCTGATACCAGAAATGCCAATGCGAGCATAGCCCATCCTTTGGTGCTGATTTTCTCCATGTAGTGTTCATACGCCTTATAGAACGCGAGCAACGCAAATACCGAGAAGACGGTTACCATAATCTGCGTCGGGTTCTGCCACGCATATTTGCTCTGGGTCTTCGCATAGAAATATGGCATAAATTTCGGGATGTATATTGGACCTGTATACAGAGCCAGCACTGCCATGATTTGCGCCGGAATACGGCTTTCGGTAAATCGTTTGGTGAAGAATCGAATCAAGAAGTAATTCCCAATTACGGTGAGCAGCACCAGAACGCCCATCGACAACGCCAATGCCCATGGGTTTGTCGTAATGTGATCCATCGTATTTACGAGGAATCCAATCATCCGATAATAATATTGATCTCGCCGAGCAATCGCGATATGCAATGACAAATCCGAAAGATATTTCCCGTTGTATAAAACGATTTGCCTGTATGCGAGGAAGGTTTCCGACAGAAACGTTCCCACGCAGCACAACAAGAACACAATATCCGCCGGACACTGCAGTTTTTCAAATTTATTTTTTGCCATGTTCATCCACCTCACATACAATCATGCGCAGCTTTCCATTGCTATCTGGCGGAATGGTATTGGTCCACTCGAAATCGATATCGAAGTGGTGCTTGAACTTGGCATTCAATGCGGTATCCAGTTCCTGTTCAACCTGTTCTTTGGTCTTCTCCGATTCCTGATTCTGAACACATTGCACCCGAATATGAGTATAAGAATCTTGAATGAATCGAATTTGCACGATATCCTCGCAATGCGCGATGATTGGTGTAATTTCGAAGAATGTCGTCACCTCACCCGTATCGTAACGGAAGAAGTCGTTGAGACGGCCTTGGAGGCTCGTTATATAACGAATACCGTTACGCGTCTCCGATGCGGCCTTATCGCCGATTTTGTAGTTAATCAGCGGTATATCCGTCTTGAAAAGAGGCGTAATGACAACCGTTCCCACGTCTGCCAACTGATCATTATCGTCATATATGTTGATTGCAAAGGAATCATAATGAATGAAGTGTTCGGTGCTGTCAAATAATTTCAGCATGCAAGAGCCCGTTTCTGCACTGCCGTAAGCATCGATAATGCCATCTCCGAGGATTTCTTTGAACAGCTTTCTTGCCGCCGGATCCGTCATTTCGCCCGTCGGGCAATAGAACTTCGGCTGATGAATTTTACTGTTATTCTCCTTGCAATAGAGACACAGACGCATGAGTTCCGATTTATTCATATACAAGAAATCTGGCTTGTATTCATTCACTTGACGAACCATTTCGTCTCCAGGCGCATACTGATCCAAGAAACCGCGGCGCAAAATTCCTAGCTTCTGAAGGAATGTGTCCGCGCCAGCAGAGGTGCTATGTGCACTCTTACGGCTCATGGTCTTCCCGAAGAACGGATTATATCCCGCAATACACATTACCCGGAACCAGTTCGCCATCGTATACGCTTTCTCTCGCGGTGAATACAAGAGCATCAGCGGAACGCCAGACGAACCGCTCGTGGTATCGTGAAACCAATCCTTATACTTCGGATTATTCGCTTCCTGGCTCATCCATGTGCGAAGCTCATCCTTCGTCAGTGGTGGGAGCTTCACGAGATCCTCTGCGGTACAAATATCTTCCGGCTTCACACCTGCACGATCGAAACGTTCGCGGTAGAATGGAATCTCGTACGCTTTCTTCATCAATTTGCGCAATCTCTTCTCCTGTATTTTCTTGAGCCGAACAAAGTCCTGCTCGGTGGGACGCTTTCGATTCAGTTTAAATAGATCGAAGAACAGCAATACATTAACTGCTTTCTTCTGAAGTTTATCGAACATGTAAGAATTCCTTTCTGGTTATATTCAACAAATTTTGTTGTAACAAACCTACGGATTGTTGTTTATAGTCTAATGCATATTCTACCATACTTCTTAAGGAATGGCTTGTACAAATCGTTTAGCCTTGATAAATTCGCCTATCATAGAAATAAAGTCGCACAAGACTACTCTCATGCGACTTTATTATATGTCATTTAATGGGTGCGGTCTTCATAGTAGATTGCGTTGTCGCAATCACAGATTTCAGCACGTCAGTATTTCAATTATTCAACACTAGTCATTCGATATAATTCGAACTAGTAGCTGACTACACGAGTTTTATTTGGAACATTCTTGTAAATCCAAAGCGCATCGTTTGTCAGCATTCTTGTGCAGCCCTTCGTATCCGGACGATCCTTTACCTTCTTCTGTGGCTTATTCGTACCTTCATTCCAGCAAATGGTGTGGAAGGAAATACCGTGGCCAGAGGATCCCTTCTTTCCGAAGCAAGAGAGATACTTGTAGTAATATCTCAAGCCAGTATTTGTCACACGGTGACGAGAAGGCTGCTTACGGATAATCAAATAATTCATATTAGTTGGCGTTGGGTGCGTAAATGTACCAGTTGAGCAACGGTACGTCTTAACCAGAACCCACTTACTGTTCTTATTGGCTCTCTTAAACACATTTACTTTCTGGGTATATTTGCTGAGCCAGATTAGATAGTTCGTATTGCTCTTGAACTTCTTACCGTTCACATATGCTTCTTTAACGCTCTTGCTCCAGTC
>CAVFWT010000061.1:0-11426 GCA_963626305.1 bacterium
GCTTCTTCAAATCCCTAGCCGAATTGCCCATACCACTGCCTTCATGCGTCATAACCGGGAATACCTTCTTTCCGCTAAAATCAAGTTTCTCGAGTACTGAGAATACCGGCATCGGATAAGTGCCCCACCAACACGGACCTGCAACGATGATGTTATCGTATTCTCTGATATCTTCGAGATACGCCTTTAGCTCTGGTCGCGCGTTCTGCTTGAGTTCCGCCATTGCCTCTTCGGTGCAAGTGTGGTAATCGGTGGAATATTCTTTTAGCGTCTCCACTTCGAAGAGGTCTCCCTGCTCTGCCTCCGCGATGTATTCCGCGACGATTTCGGTATTGCCCTTCGCAAGGTTCTGAATCGAACCGTTCACGTAATTCTGACCCTTCCGGGAGTAATATATTACAAGATTCTTTGCCATACAGATGCTCCTTTCGTGCATTGCCATGCGCATAGATGCATGAAACATTCCATGCGTTACTTCGCACGTAATTTCCGACGTTATTCATACATTGTTCTATGCACTATCTCATGTTCTGTCTGTATTCTATCGGCAGAATGCTAATCAATCAATTTCGATTCCTGTAGTTTTCGATAAGTAAAACTTATGAATATGTGCTATACTAAAGAAAAAAAACTGCAGTGAGGTGATTCGGATGCTACTAAAACAAATCAAATATTTCCAGGCAGTTGTCGAGACGCACAGCTTCTCCGAAGCCGGCGAACGCTGTCACATCTCGCAGTCAGCAATTTCGCAGCAGATTAAAGTGCTTGAGTCAGATCTTGGTGTAGAGCTCCTGAAGAGACACAACCGAACATTCTCGCTAACGGAAGCAGGCGAACTTTTCTATCGGCGCAGCCTCGTCATCACCGCAGACATCCAGCAGCTACGGAGCGACGTCTCCCGAATTGCGAATAAGGAGAATGCGGTGCTTCGAATCGGTTATCTCAAATGCTATGGTGGTAGTGAATTCCAAGATGCGACCGCTGCTTTTGCGGAGAAATATCCAGAAGTCAAACTCTCCGTCATCAACGGGAACCACGAGACGTTGTACGATGCGCTCCGCACCGAGAAGGTTGATATCATCCTGAACGATCAGCGGCGTGCGTTCTCCGAAGATTACGTCAACTTCGAGCTCGTGAAGAGCCACTGCTACATTGAAATTTCCAAGAAATCGCCGTTATCAAAACTCGAACACATTGAACCATCCGAGCTCAAGAACACACCTTGCATTCTGATTGCCGACCCCGAGCAGCAAGAAAATGAAGCTTCGTATTACCGAGACATCGTGGGATTCCGCGGTGAATTCTGCTTCGCGAATTCCTTGCAAGACGCTCGCGTGCTCGTGGCAGCCGGTCAAGGATTCCTTCCGATTGAAGGTATTCGTAATGACGTCTACTATGACAGCAGTATCACTCGGATTCCACTGTACAAGCAGAACCAGCCACTACGCCGTAACTACTGTGCATTCTGGCTCAAGGAAAATTCAGGATATTATGTGGAGGCCTTCGCGGAGATGCTGAAGAAAGAGTTCGAATAGAACTGGGAATGATTCTCGTGCTGCACCGTCTGCCTCTCCACTTAGATGACGAACCTACTGCCACGCGACCGAATTGGCTCCGGAATGGGTCTGTACGGCACCATGAATGCCATGGCGATGGCAATCTCCCCTGCTATCGGTGTCTCTCTGTATCAGCACCTTGGATATCATCAAGCATTCGCATTGTCGACCGCTTTCGCGCTGATGACGATGATTATCATTCAGTTCGTCCATGACAAGGGTGTTCCGGCATCATGTGTTCCGTGTGTCAATCGCACGCCATGCTCTTAGCGGATAAAAATAATCGCGGTCTTGCGAACAGCACCTACTATGTCGGACTCGACATCGGAATGGCTCTCGGTCCAATCATCGGTGGCATACTGTACGGAAATGTTGATATCGCTAAATTCTATCCGATACTGGCGATTACTGTTCCGATGGTGATTGTTGTGGATGTGTGGCAAGGATGGAAGGGAAAGAGGGAATAAGATATTTTTTAAAGATATTTTAAAAAGGAGCTAACGGCGAATGCC
Organism: bacterium; assembly: GCA_963626305.1. Lineage (GTDB taxonomy): Bacteria > Bacillota > Clostridia > Peptostreptococcales > Anaerovoracaceae > Mogibacterium_A. The sequence goes on from CAVFWT010000061.1 coordinate 2,069, forward strand.
GTTAGCTCCTTTTGCTTTTATCATAATTATGAATTGTTTTGACTGCCATATGAAATTACACTGCTCTCAAACCGCGCGGAGGGATGGAGAGAGGCACGGAGCGTTTGACTACCATATGAAATTACACTGCTCTCAAACATCAATGTCCGTGTTTTCATCCTCAAACCAGTTTGACTACCATATGAAATTACACTGCTCTCAAACCTCAATTTGCGAGCAAGCAGCACTGCATTCTGCTTGTAATTCACATGGCATCACAGCAATTTCCTTATAAGTATAACTCACAAAGGTCATTATCCACAATATAATCTTTTGGTAAATATTCTAAATTATCATCTTCAGCACCAGCACATACATTAATAATACAGATTTTCTCGTTATTACAGAACTCTTCCAGGAGTTCTGAATCGCCTTTATTCAGATAAGCATTGCAATTCGCTAATATCCAAATTTCTTTACCCAATAGATTTCTGGATTGCAATATATACTCACACAATTTATCTCGAAATGGACCTTCAGGTTCTTTCAGGCGGACATCTAGTAATTTAAGAAAATTTTCCGCCCTGATTATTGAATCAAATTCGATGTCGTAATCCGACATCAACGACACTTTTATCAATAAATCAATGCCTTCTAACACGCCTTGATTTATGGAATATGTAAAATTTTCATATTCTAATTCAGGAAGGAGATTCTGAATTAATTTCTTTCGAAACTCATTTGTTGAGAATGTCAAATCAAATGGCGATGCAATTAAAGTTGCGTTTTTGTGCAAATCGATTTTCTCATTTTCATCAGTCCAGAGGCGAACGGATTCATCCAATCCATGGATGGTATCGTTCATCGATTGAACTAGTTTCTCAAAGAAAGAGTGTGATTCTATCGTGATTTCATTCAAATGATTCGGTATCAATGGAAAATTCGACTCCTCAGACAATATATCCATTCTCATAGAATCACCAGACTTTCATCGCTTTCAATAACAGAATCTTGTTTTTCTCCAACCAGACACTCCATCCGTGCAAACTGTCGCTCTGTTATGAGCATCATTTGGACATTTCCTTCTGGCGGTACGTTTTTCCGAACCTGATTCGCAACAGATTGAGCAACGGTCTGATTTAATGCCAATTTGCAATAAACGGATTCTTGAAGCATTAGAAACCCTGTTGTGATAAGGAATTTCCTGAATTTCCGATATTCTCTTTTGTCTGCCAGCGACTCCGTCGGCAAGTCGAAGAAAACCATGACTCTCATATATCTATAACTCATAACGATAAAATTTCAGCTTTGCGATGTCGCGTTCACGAATCGCATCAAAGACACTCTTCGTGTAAATCTGAATTGCATTCGAAATCGTGTTGCTTTTGCCGTCAATTTTAACTCTTTCATTCATTAGTGCGACCATCGCAAGCTTCTCCTCAGTATCGAATTTTGTAAAACCAGAATGGTATACTTTTCGGTCTACGAGGATTCGGAATGGTTCCATCAAATCCGATGTCAAATTATACGGATTGAATTGATTGTCATGAAAGAGTCCCAGCTGGGTAAGATATCCATTGTACGAGATACCTCTGTTGAAATAAGATAATAATATCCCATAACCATAATTCAACGCAGCATTCACGACACATTCCGTACTACGTGTAAAGTCTTTTCCAAAGAGTGCATTGAAATAGACCTTGGCCGCATGACCTTCTCGGTTCGTTTCATCGCCAGGTTCCATTTCTTCGATGTATTGACGAAGCATTTCCGCCTGCTCGAGTAAATGACAATCTCGAAGATGGAACATCTGCTGACGAATCTTCTCTGTAATGATATCTGTCCAGACTAATTTTCGAACTTCATCATCCCACTTGATTTGTTCACGAACCTTTCCACTGCTATCATGAGATCCATAATACGGCATCAATTCTGATTGTGGATTGTGTTTGGAATCGCAGAAAATAACCTTGATTTTGTTATTAACAAGTTCGGAGATTAACGATGCCGTAATTGAAACAGTTGTTGATTCAAGCATCAGCATTTCAATTTCGCTAAGGTGGACTCTCCTTGTGGAGTCCACCTTGCGAACGACTAGATAGCCCATTTTATAATCAAGCTTCGCATTACCGGTAACAATAACAGTACGCCAACTCATAATTACAATTCCTCTTCATTGACAAATATTCCCGTTACTGATTGGTTGATGAATTTTAATTCACTTTTATTGGAAAAAGTATTTTTATTTATTGCAATATTTCCTGTAGTTTTTCCTTTTCCAAGAATATCTAAATTTGCAGATGTCGCTATATCACAACGGAGCATGTTCAAGATTTCATTCAAGCATTTGCTTTTTTCTTTCAGGGATAGTTCATCTTTAAAGAACTTCTCTTTTTCTTGCAAGAGTTTGCTTTGGTTTGCTGGGCGATTTTTATATATTGTTTCAAGCTTCGAAAGAAGGCAATCGTATAAACAATTCAATTCATCGTCTGACAAGCCATCTCTTTCCTCATCGACTTCAAAAGAAGCATTCTTTTCGAGGTATTTTTCAATATTTCGAACACATTTTTCAAACGGTGTCAATAATTTTAGTTGAAGGTTATTTTTTAATTTTAAGTCTCTTTCATTTTCTCCCCTTATCCGCATAGGAAAACCATTAACGCTAATCAATGCATTCTTCTTAATTTTTGCACGAAGGATTTTAACGTTCTTGTATCCTTTCACGTTCTCACAGTACTCAATAAAAGCATCTGGATTATGTTTCAGCATATTGTCCACGTAGATTGGGACTCCAAGAATCATTCGTTCTCTTCCCTTCTTGCCATCATATTCAATCATGGCAAAATATGAAGTATTTGCACTCTTGTAACCGCCATATTTTTCAATTGAGAGTCCTTTCTTCAAAGGAATAGTTAAGGATGTATCTCCTTTTTTGTAGACGGTTGCATTGTATAGCTGTCCTGAATCACAATATGTGTACTCTGTATAAAGAATATTGTTCTGCATCATCGTCTTACGGACGGTGTCAATGGTTCCACCCATCAATCCACCATCTTCATTGCGGAGATATTTTTTCTTTTTTGTATTCTCATCTTCAATCAGAGTTGGACCTTCCCAGATTGTTTTTTTATCTCGGTTCCAGTTGCGACGGAATATTTTCTGGATGTTATAAGTCTTCGCATTCTCACCACCTTCTTTTAACCAGCGTTTTGGATCAGAAGTGAAAATCGAATTATATACATTTCCAACAACAATGTTCAAATATGCATCCTTTGCGTGGTGATAATCGTTAACTCTTCTGGATTTCAGCATTGCAAGATCATCGTGTCGGAAATTGGAAGCAAGTCGCGCCTTAACGTACACAATTTCCGAATCAGGATAAATCTTCTGAAGCAGGTTGGCTATTGCCTTGGTTGACTGACGGGTCTCCACCAACTGACGGGCAATGAAACCAGACAATTCTTCTTCGCTGAATTCGCCGCTTCTAGTCAATCGAGCGTATTTCTTATCACTAATAAAGTGCTTGTCATGAAGTTGTTTCCAGAAAGGCTTCATCTTCTTCTGAATTTCTGGTGACAATGCTGCATTCTGTTTTTCATTATTTGTTTTCTTGTTGACCAGAACAAGATTGTCAAGGCTGTCATCTTTAATCTTCGACTGCGGATAGATGTGATCTCGATCCCAGTTGGAGTTACCATTCATCAATTGCTCAATATCAATTGGTTCACCAGTATACATATCTTTACCCATTTGGGTATAATACAAAAATAATTTGATACTGCTAAATTCTCGTTCCTCACGATTATCGATTTCCTTGACCCAATCGCGTGTATCCGATTCGCACTTCTCGTATAAATCCAATAATCTTTTTTTACGCGAAGCTGGAACCGAGCCTTTTTCGCCATTCTTTTTATCTTTCTCCCCACCACGAGCCATTTCGACGAAAATTTTCTTTGGAGCTCCACCTTGAACTTTTTGGATTTCTTCTGTAATCTGAATCGTTTGCCAAATCGCTCGCTTAATAGCCGGAGATACATAAAGATTCTTCACTAAGGAATCATAAGATATCTCGGAAATCTCACCAGTCACCGCTGCATTCATCTTATTGATTTCATCTTGGAATGTGTAATCACTACTTAGGATCTCCATCAGGTTATCATTGGTTTCCCAGAGCGCACGAATAATAGTGAAGATTTCGCCAGTATCCTTTTTCACTCCCTCAATTCCATTCAGGAATTTATAGGAAAGGTTCCCCCATCCTGAATAATGCAACTTAATAACTTGTTTAATTTTTTCTGGTGTGAGTTGTTCTCCATAATTTTCTTCGATTGCTCGACGAATCATCTTAGAGTCTTTGTCATATATGGTCGACCAGCGAATAATATCTTCTACAATCTTCTGAACAGGTTCTTCCGCAATTCGAGCACCGAATACTTGCTTTTCAAAATCCTTATAAGCTTTAAGTTGTGCCTTAAAATCTTTGTCAAAACCGCTCAAATCTTCCATACGGAGACTTGCATCGTCCTTCTGCAAATATTCCAGTAAACTTTTTCCTGTTACTCTATTCTTTTTCTCGAAGAGATTATGATAAATGTCTTGTTTCAATGCCACTGGAATCTTGTGTCCACGAACCCGAAGATTGTTGAGTTCATTCAGCACCATAAATCTCGAATACAGGAGAGAATTCTTTGGTAAGACATCTTCTTCTGGCAAATAGGTACATTTGTTAGTCATGCGGGCAATGAATTGCTCGTTGCTCGCTCTCTCATCAACCATTTCAGTAAAATTCCATGGATAGATTTTCCCATCTTTCTTACGAACCATCCACTGATTTGCACCTTCTGCTCTGTGTCGGTCACTAAGCGGACCTATGTAATATGGAACACGGAAATTAAAGAGAGAAACTATTTTTTCACTTGTGGATATGCCAGAATCATCTTTTTCTTTGAGGAATGGAAGATATTTCTCTGCATTATTCAAAATTTCTTTTAGTTCTGCTTCGTTTACCTGTCTTGGAATAACAGAATTACCTTTACCCCGCTGGAGTGGAAGAAGTGTCCGATTCTGAATTTCTTCTAGTGTTGTTTCTTTCAGTTTTGTGTCCTGCTCGTTATCAGGAGAAACTTTATCAATATACTTTTGTAAGTTCTTATAGAACGATTCTTCATCGCAAGCCGAATCTGGGAAAGTAACCTTTCCAACATAATGGGCATACGAATTCTTCTCCATGGATTTGAAGACCTTATCGTAATCTTCTTTGGGAAGATATTTCAGTATTAATTTCTTAATATTTTGCAAGTTGGATTTATGCTTATTGTATTGACTAACTTTAGCAAACGATAGGAACTTGCTATTCCCTAGGATTTCAGACAGTTTACTCCAATCATAAAGCATCTTCATGTTCTGAACGATTGGAGCTTCATCGGGATAATTTGATTCCAGTTCTGGCAAAATCTTTTCTTCATAATCTGCACTACCAAAGGCAAACGAAGAAAGTTCGCTTTCAGAAAAATCTGTTCTGTAGAAGATTTTAGTAACATCGCCTTTATTTCCAACTAGAAGTTTGCAAATTTGTTCTACTGCAGTCTTTCGTTGTTTCAACTCATTTTTATCGGCATCAAAATCCGGGTAAGCAAACAAATTACCTAATGCTTTCGCACGATTGCTTTTAGCATCTTTACTTTCCAATATTTCTTTCGCCCGAGATACTCCATCTTCGCAAATGGACAAATCGAAAGGGAATGAATCATTCTCTGAATGATTCATATTTTCCATCATCTGGTTGAACGATACCTCAAAATCTGTTGCAGCGTTCAAGTCTCCATCAATCAGAAAATGACCTCTATTCTTAACGATGTGGTGTAATGCAAGATACACGAATCGGATGTCATGAGGATTCGGGTTCTCTATTAATTCTTTACGCAAATGATAAATCGTCGGATACTTTTTATAATAATCCCGTTCCGTGTAATCACTCGAAACAAATAGTGGAAATTTGAAATCGGTACTTTTATCTTCAGTGTGCAAACGACTTTCGTTCAAACGAATAAAGAAGGTTTCATCCACCTTCGCTATTTCATTTGCAAAAAGCATCTGTAGAAGTTTGATTCGCTGTTTCCGACGATCTAATCTTCGTCTCGTGTTCCGGTTTGTTCTGCGTTCTGCCGCAGTATCACCATTTTCAAACAGGCGAATTCCCCACAACTCCTTTTTGCGGAATTTACAAAGCTGATAGTTCTCATTCGTTGCTGCCCATCCGACAGAATTAGTTCCAATGTCTAATCCAAGATAATAATCTTTCACATTGTTTTTCATAACATCTCCATCCATTCTCTTGACATCATTTGAATCTTGAGGTAACATGTAACCAATCTCAATTGACTACCATATGAGATTACACTGCAAAGTTCAAATAAAGAATTTTCCAAACCGCTCGTAAGAGCCCACAAAGATGTGGATTCGAAACTCACGAAAGTGGGTTTCTTTTTTTATGCTTCTATGAGTTAGAATTAACACACTTTCTCATCCAACTCTCCATTCTCATTCTATCTATTCCGCGTGCAGTCCACAATATTTTTTTTATTTTAAATTCTTCAATGGGTAGATTTTGCCCCAATACTCCGCATCACGAACATGATTTCAACCGCCGTTTCTACGTTCCTTGCTCTACGGTTCTCCCATCCTCCACATCTCCGGCATTCCTGCACATAAGAAAAACTCACATACAGAAAAGAGCTAACAGCCCACGCCGTTAGCCCTTGCCCATTTCAAGAATATTTTTACCCTACACACGAACTTCGAACAGTCCATGGTGGTTGCAATAGAACACGATTCTCTTCACCAGCCTTGTCTTGAATCTCGCTTCTGCTGCGCCTTCCGGATATAATTTTACAATCTGATTCGTCTGACCCGAGAGTGCTGCGATGAACGAAATGTAGTGCGACTTCGTCATCTCGTGGTCAATGGTCACGTAGTACTCATCTTCGACTTTCTCGATATGAATGGCATGCTCCACATCGGCTTCCATCGGCTCGAGGGACGGAAGTGTCACGCCGCAGCAGCTGATTACAGCCTCGCCGGTCGTATTGATCACATTGCCACAGATGGGGCATACATACCATTTCGAACGAAGCATATTCGCGTTGCGATTCGCATTCACAATGTTGTTTCCTGATAGCAATTCAATCGTGGAAATGCCGAGTGCCTCTGCAATCGGCTCAATCAGCGTGATGTCGGGATATCCCTTGCCATTCTCCCACTTGGATACCGTCTTGTCGCTGACGCCAAGTTTTCCCGCGAACTCGAGTTGCGTCATCTTTTTCTCTTCTCGTAATTTCTTTATAATTTCGCCTGTCACATAACTGTTCATTATTCTTCTCCTTTTCCTTTGGCAAGCATTTCTCGTCGAAGCCATTCCGCATCTGATGGAGCGGCTTTCCTACTTGTAGTCATACTGTTTATAATCTTATTTCTGGTTGCTCATAATCATTCAAGATTATAAAGCCTTACCATAATCACCTAGCGCGCCTCATTACGTTTCTTATGATAACAGATGAAGCGATCCCTGTTAATCTACGCATCGTAGAGTCACATCCTTTTGATGTGGCTTCTATTCCGCCAAGAATGTTACGCTTCTGTTACATCTGCTCCACGAAAAAAGCCCCGAACCCTTACGGTTCAAGGCTTTCGTTGGTGGAGATGGTGGGAGTCGAACCCACGTCCAGAAATATTTCCGAAGGACTTTCTCCGAGCGCAGTCAATGCTTTAATCTTCACAGAATCCGTCGTGACGTTGACACACTGCGGTTCTGCTATCCTGTAATTCCCCTACGCTACCAGGAGCTCGCGTAACGGTTTCCTGCATGAGTGACGCTGGATTTCAAGCCTGCAGGTGAGCCTGAGCCAGCGCGCGGGGCTGAACTATGCAGCCAGTGCGAAATTGTTGTTCTTTTTAGCGTTTGTATTTAACGGCCCATTTTTACGTGGACTTGGGCGCCACGGCTCGCTTATCCTTGTTCCACATTCCTGTCGAAACCTTTACATCCCCACAGAATGTAATTATGCAACCCCCTTGCGATTGTCCACACGGATTCTTGCTACTTACTATATCATACTACACTTCGCCGGCTAAAAAAAGCGCCACCCGGCCAAGCTTCTGCCGACTTTCCTAACGGTATCGGCTCTCCTTAATCGCACGATCCATCTTGCGATCCGCATCTCGCTTCGCAATGGTATCTCTCTTATCGTACAACTTCTTGCCTCGGCATACGCCGATTTCAACCTTGCAGCGACCATCTTCATTGAGATACACATTCAATGGTACGAGGGTCAATCCGGATTCCTTGATTCGTCCGATGAGCTTGTTGATTTCTCTGCGATGCATCAGGAGTTTACGTTCGCGGAGCGGATCCACGTTGAAGCGGTTTCCCTGCTCATATGGAGAGATGTGCATTCCGCAGATTTTCATCTCGCCATTCTTGTCGATGAAGACATAGCTTTCCTTGATGCTGCAGCGACCGGCACGGATGGACTTAATCTCAGTGCCAGTCAGCACAATGCCCGTCTCATAGGAATCTTCCACGAAGTAATCGTGGCGAGCCTTCTTGTTATTCGCAATGATTTTCTTTGCTCTCTTTGCCATCTGGATTCCTCTTTCCCTCCGTGCATTGCTTTAGTTGCATCTAGAATTTCTAGAACGTCTTAATCTTGTTGAATGGGAACAGCCGCAGGACAACCTTTCCTTGAATCTGGCTCTTGCTGACGTATCCCACGCTCTGGTACCGGCTGTCCACACTGACGACTCGGTTATCGCCCATCACGAAGTACTTTCCTTTGGGCACCTTCCAAGTTCCATCTACGGTTGTATAACCGTCTTTGAGGTAATCTTCTTCATACTCTTTACCGTTGATGTAGACATTACCTTCCTTAATCTGAATCTTATCACCAGGCAGGCCAATCACACGCTTGATGAGCAGCTTATCGTTCCCGTCATCATCCGTCAAATCGGACTGGAAGATGATGATATCGCCACGCTTCGGTGACTTGCTCCGATACGCTTGACGGTACATAATCAGATAATCATTTGGATTCATGGTATCCTGCATGGATGTCTGCTTAACTATAGTCGGACGGATAAAATACAGGACCACGCCTGCGATTACCAGTGCAACCAAGACATCCTTAATCAAGCATACAATTAGACTCGGTTCTTCTCCGTTATTCTTCGCCATTTAGCTCAGTTCCTCCAAAATGTTTTCAAACTGTTCCGGCAGTGGAGCGATGAACTCCTTGCCGTTCAAATATTCCAGCACGCCATCGCAGTCATGGAACTGCAGGCGATAACTGTGCAAGAGCTGTGTGCTGAGTGCGCAGCTCTCATA
>CAVFWT010000062.1:0-11353 GCA_963626305.1 bacterium
GTGTGACAAGTGTTAACTTCAGAGCATCCTATAGCCAATAGAAAGGAATTTGCCCATGCATGGCGGAGACATCTATCGCAACAAAGTGGAATATGACTTCTCGGTCAACCTTAATCCGGCTGGGATACCGAGCGAAGTGAACGACGCTCTGCAAGAGGCACTTTCGCACATTTCGGAATATCCAGACCTTCAATATCGGACGCTTCGAAACGAACTCTCGAAATTCTGGAATGTGCCGGAGGACCGAATTCTGCTCGGAAACGGTGCATCGGAACTCATCACGGCGACAATTCTTTCGCTTCGCCCGAAGACTTGCCTGTTGACCGCCCCAGCCTACACGGGATATGAGAACGTCCTCCGTCAGAATCTCCCGGCGTGTGAGATTCAGCACGTTCATCTCGCTCCGGAAGATGGCTTTGCTGTGAAAGAATCGTTGCTACAGGCAATCCGAAGGATAAAACCAGACCTGCTCATCTTGACGAATCCGAACAACCCGAATGGCCTTCTGATTCCGCAAGACGTGCTCGAAGAGACGCTTCTTGCCGCGAAGGAAACCGGAACAATTCTCTTGATGGATGAGTGCTTCCTCGCGCTGACTGGGGAGGATGCAGCGCGGAGTCTCATTCACCGCAATCCGGAATCACTGCCAGAGACTATCGTTCTCCGTGCATTTACGAAAACCTTTGCGATACCGGGCGTTCGCGTGGGGTATGCGATTACCTCCGGCGCAGCGCTTGCGGCTCGCGTCAGCGTGCCGCTCCCGGAGTGGAACCTATCGGTTCTCGCGGAGAAGGCGGGCGCAGCCTGCCTGGCGTGCGGTGACTTTGTTGTAGAGTCAGCGAAGCTCGTGGCGAAGGAGCGTGCTTACCTTACAAGCGGCCTGACAAAACTCGGCCTTGAAGTCTATCCATCGGATGCGAATTACATTCTCTTCCGTGCAGAGGATTCAGACCTTTCGCTAAAATTACTTTCGAAGGGCATACTCATACGACCTTGCGATGATTTCCACGGACTGACGAATCATCACTACCGAGTAGCGGTGATGGATCGAGTCCGAAATGAGAAATTACTCGCTGTGCTGGAAGAAGTCATTTCCATTTCACAATCTTTGTGATATTTGATATAATTATTTGCGAGTTTTGTTGATTAAATTCAATTATTAATATATGAAGTGTATTGGAAAGGAAAGAACATGGGAACACTGTATCGTTTTGAGTCGGATGTGGATACCGACCAGATTATTGCATCGCAGTACCTGCTTTATCCAACGATTGAAGAGATGAAGAGCCACACATTCGAATCCTTGGATCCGGATTTTGCGGCGAAGGTAAAGCCAGGGGATTACGTCGTTGCAAATGAGAATTTCGGATGTGGCTCATCGAGAGAACAGGCACCGAGCGTACTCAAGGCACTGGGCGTCCGTGCCGTTATTGCGAAATCATTCGCACGAATTTTCTATCGCAATTCCATCAACATAGGACTTCCGGTTATTGTCTGTAAGGATTTGCACGAAAACGTCGCGACCGGAGATGAAATGGAACTGGATCTGGAATCCGGCATCGTTACCGCTGGTGGCAAAGAGTATACCTGCACCAAATTGCCTCCTTATATGCAGCAAATTCTCGATCAGGGCGGATTGATTGCGTCGCTGAATGAAGAATAATTTGCTGAATGAAAACTTATCGAGAATTTTCGAGAAAAATCGAGAAATGTCGAGAATTATCGAGAGATATCGAGAAATAAGGAGATAAAACAATGGGAATGACAATAGCAGAGAAAATTATCGCCAGAGCGGCTGGCGAGGAACAGGTGCATGCAGGGGAAATCCATGTCGTAACGCTCGACCACATGTTGAGCAATGATGGAACAACCCACCTCACCATCGATATGTACAACAAATTGAAGAATCCGAGAATCGCTGATCCGTCGAAACTCGTATGGATTGTCGATCACAATGTGCCATGTGACAGTGTAAAGACGGCGCAGTCCCAGAAGAAGATGCGTGATTTCGCTCGGGAACACGACATTGATTTCTATGAAGGTGAAGGTATCTGCCACCAGGTAATGGTTGAGAAATACGTTCGCCCAGGTCAGCTGATTTTCGGTGCAGACAGTCACACTTGCACATACGGATGTCTTGGTGCGTTCGGTACTGGCGTTGGTTGCACGGATTACCTCTACGCAATGGTAACCGGCACCTCTTGGGTGATGGTTCCGGAGACACTTCGTTTTAACCTGACAGGAGAGCTCCGTAAAGGTGTTACCGCAAGGGATGTCATCCTTTCCATTATTGGTAAAATTGGCGCTAACGGTGCCAACTACAAGGCAATGGAATTCGACGGGCCAGGACTCAAGAATTTATCCATCAGTGATCGCTTTGTGCTGTGCAACTTGGCAGTCGAAGCGGGCGCAAAGACGGGATTGATGCCAGTCGATGATGTGACACTCGAATACTTGGAAGAACACGACAGAGAACCGGTTGCATGTTATCAGAGCGATGACGATGCGACCTTCGCAGAAGTCTATGATATCAATCTCTCCGAAATCGAGCCAGTCGTTGCAAAACCACACTTCGTGGACAACTTGGCACCGGTTTCCGAGGTGGCAGGAACGAAGATCAATGAAGCCTTCCTCGGTTCTTGCAGCAATGGACGTATTGAAGATCTTCGCCTCGGTGCAGAGGTTATCAAAGGGAAGAAAGTGGCGGATGGCGTTCGATTTCTCGTCGTTCCGGCAAGCCGCGACGTCTACAATCAGGCTGCCAAAGAAGGTCTGCTCGACATCTTTATGGAAGCTGGCGCAATCGTGATGAACCCGAACTGCAGCGTATGCTGGGGAAGTTGTCAGGGCGTTATCGGCGAAGGCGAAGTGCTAGTCAGCACCGGCACCCGTAACTTCAAGGGCCGTGCAGGCGACAAGAACTCGTTTGTCTATCTGGCGAATGCCGCAACGGTTGCGGCGTCGGCAGTCGCTGGGGAAATCACAGAGGCTGTTTTTAGCTAGAGAGGAGAATAGAATGGAACAATTTAGCGCTAAAATATATACCATGGGCGATGATATCGACACCGACATCATCATGCCGACCGAATATCTCGCGCTCCCATCGGTGGAGGACATGAAGCCGTATGCCTTCTCGCCGCTTCGTCCGGAGCTTGCGGGCATGATTCAGCCAGGCGATTGCATCGTTGCCGGTAAGAATTTCGGCTGCGGTTCTTCGCGTGAACAGGCACCGGAGGTCATCAAGGCGATGGGCATTCGCTGTATCGTCGCAAAATCTTTCGCACGAATCTTCTTCCGCAATTCCATCAACAACGGCTTGCTGCTCATCGAGAGCGACCTGTACGATCATGTGCAGGAAGGTGATGTGATGGATGTCGTAGTGGGTAAAAGCATCACTGTGAACGGTGAGACTTATCCAATCGCGGAGCTTCCGGCGAACCTTCTGGAAATTCTGGATGCAGGTGGCTTGGTACCTGCAATGCGCAAGCGGAACGGACTGGAATAGGAGGAAACATGGCAACATTAATTGAGAAAATTCTCCGGAGAAATTCCGGAAACAAGAACGCAAAGCCGGGCGATATCATCACCGCGAAGGTAGACCGCGTAATGGTACACGACATCTTTATCCCGTTCGTTGCGGATAAATTCGAAGAGATGGGCTTTCAGAAAATCTGGGATCCAGACAAAATGGTCTTGGTGTATGATCACATGGTTCCGGCTAGCCAGGTGGATGATACGAGACATTTTCGCCGTGGTGATGAGTTCGCCGCAAAGTATGGCGTGAAACATGTACACCGCACAGATGGTATCTGCCACCAGCTGATGGCAGAGCAGGGATACGTGCAGCCGGGTGATGTTGTATTCGGAACCGATAGTCACACCGTTACTTATGGTGCGCTGGGTGCATTTTCTACGGGCATCGGATACACTGAAATGGCAGGAATACTTGGAACCGGCGAACTGTGGCTTCGCGTTCCGGAGACAATTCGTGTCAACATTGAAGGAACGCTTCCAGAAGGCGTGACATCGAAGGATGTCATCTTGACCGTAATCGGTGACATCACCGCAAGTGGTGCGACCTATCGTTCCCTCGAATTTGCGGGATCGACCGTTAACGATATGTCGGTAGCGAGCCGACTCACCATGTCGAACATGACGGTGGAAGCTGGTGCGAAGTGCGGACTCTGCTATCCAGATCGCAAGACACTGCACTTCACCGAAGCGCATCCGATGAGTAAGGGAATCTTCGGTGATGATCACAAGGATGAATTCAAGGAAATCTTCGAGACCGTGCTGAACGGTGACGTTGCTGCCAAGGCATCGGAAGATGCCAAGAATGGAGCACATCAGCCTGGAACCGTTGGCTTTATCGGTGGTGAAACGGGCAGCCTTTGCTATGAATCCGATGCAGCGGGTACCGAATTCTACCGTGTGCTTAATTATCGTGCAGAGGACTTCAAGCCCGTGATGGCATGTCCATCTCAGGTAGATGCCGTTCGTCCAGTCGAGAAAGAAGTTGGAATTCCGGTAGATCAAGTCTTTATCGGCTCTTGTACCAATGGACGCCTGGAGGACCTTCGTGCAGCAGCAGCAATTCTCAAGGGCAAGAAAGTGGCTCCATTCCTGAAGCTGATTGTAACGCCGGCGAGCCGTTCCATCTATCGCGAAGCGTTGGCAGATGGAACGTTGGAGACATTGTCGGAAGCCGGTGCGATGATTACCACGCCAGGCTGTGGTCTTTGCTGTGGCCGTGCGGGCGGAATCCTGTCGGATAATGAAGTCGTTGTTGCAACCAATAACCGTAACTTCCTCGGAAGAATGGGAACGAGCAAAGTTCAGATTTATCTCGCATCTCCAGTGACTGCAGCGCACTGTGCGTTGGCTGGTAAAATCGTACTGCCAGAATAATCGGTAGTATATAAGCAGAACGTCGAAAATTCGATAATAGAATTCTGATAGTAGAAAGATTGAATGAAAAAACGGACCGAGTGAGGGAGAATGCCCAAACTCGGCCCGCTTGTTTTTTGTGTTTATTTTACTCGCGTTACTTTCGTTTTACTCCATGCACCGTAGTGTTTGTGATTGCCATCTTTGACATATGCACGAACCTTTACCGTGTATTTCTTGTGACGTTTTAGATGTTTCACTGTTTTCGAAGTGCTGGTCGTATAATAGTATTTATATTTCTTATACTTCTTACCGGTGCGTTTAATGGCAACTTGGTAATACACTTTGCCGGTGCTCTTGCTCGGCTTCTTCCATTTGATGGTCAGCTTTGCTTTCTTTGCCTTAACAGAAGGTTTTGCAACTTTGGAAGGCGCTGTGCAGCAGATTCTTTTCTTCGTGGAATTAGTACTGGTTGAGCTTTCGTTACCGCCAGTGGTATTGCTCGTGTCTGTATTTCCATTGGTGCTGCTGCTACCGTTACCGGTATTATTCGTATCGGTACTTCCGGTGTTGTCCGTGTTTTCGGTCTTGCCTGTGGAACCTTGATCGGTTATGTTACCAGTCTGATCGGTCTCCGAACTTGTATCTTTTCCTGTTTCAGTACTCGTATCTTTTCCAGATTTAAAGTCAATATCGGTGTTCCCGGAATTGTCCGTTCCAGATTCTGTTTCCTTGCTCTTCTGTGCCTCTTGAAGCGTTTCGTATTTCTCTTTCGCTTCCGTGAGAGTTGCTTCCAATTCGGATTCGTACTCAGTTACTTCTGTGCACCATTCATCGGCTGTGTAGGAATTTCCAACCGGCTTGAAATCGAAGCGCAGTGCAGTACAGCTTCCGGTCATACCAAAACCAACCACCGCCGTACTCGGCCAGGCCTTTATGCATAGCAGATAATGACCAGTCTCTCCAGCCTCATCATTATCGTAGATTTCTTTCTCTTCATCGTACCAGCCTTCAAGTGGGTTCGAATATCCCCATGCCAGATTTTCCGCATAGCCGAGGTTAATTAGTGACTTGTCCGATGAGTTGAAGAGGGCGTGGTAGTAATTCGAATAAGAAACCATGGTGGACATCATGGAAGTTGCCACGAGTTCTGGAGAAAGCTTGAGTGCAGCATGATTTCGTGTACTGGTAAAATTATCATCATTGGCGCGACGGCTATTTAATTCATCGAGCCAATCGGCTTGCTTGCGAAGGTTATCGAATGTAAATGATGCATGCAGACGGGAACTGTATTTAGAATAAGCCGTAGAAACGGTAGAATCGGAACTTGTTGAGAGTAGATTTTCTTGATTTTGGACGTAATACTTGGAATTGGACATTCGCTCATTGAGGAATGTGATTGGGCCATTGTCGTAGGCGGTCTGAGCGGATTCATAGGCGGCTTGTGCATCCGAAAGAGACTCACTCGAAGCATCCTGCTCCGCGTCCTCAGCAAATGCAAAAGTCGGCAAGCAGATTATTATGAAAATTATCATGATAATATTTCGCATTCGTATCTTCATAATATCATCTCTCTACCCAATGTTTATAATAGAATTATAACACCATGATATAGAATGTTGTAGAAAGAAATGTAAATAATTAGATAAATCCAACTTATGACAATTGTAAGGATTAAAGCGAATATCACTCAATGAAAATTATATTTTCGCAAGAAGATAATGAATCCCTTTCGACATTTTCTCTTCAATCATTTTCTTTCCATCATCATCTGCATCGAGAAGTTCCTGGAGCATTCCCAGATAAGAATAAATCATCAGGTCGTTGATTGTACTCAAATTCGGATTTTCAAGGTGTTCTTCTTCTTGAATTAACTGGATTGCCGTCAAATTCCGTTCGGACAACGACGCATACTGATCGAATGTATATACAGTACCAATCGGCGATACGGAATCTTCTGGAAATAATTCGTTATACTGGCTAAAAATCGTCGACAACGCATCATCGTGAGAGCGCGACATGAATACACTTGCGAACGCTTCCGGATGCTTTACCGTGTGCCGGATAAAAATATCCCACATCAGTTCGAACTTCTTCCGTTCGGATTTGAGTCCTTTGGCGGATTCAAAGAATTCCTTGTTGTATAAGCTGACATATCGAAGGGATGCGTACATCTTTAGTTGATTTAGATTATCGAAATAATGATAAAGCGTTGCACTGTTATATCCTGCACGTGCAGCGACCTTGCGGATGGTCAGATTCTCAGAGCCTTCTTCATCCGTGAGTTCCTGTGCCGCTTCAATAAAATAGATTAATGTTCTTTTCTTGCGAATATCGCTAGTGCCCATCCGTATACCTCATTGCTAGTGAATTTACTTTTACCATTCTATGATAGATTCTGATTATATTATATGCAATTTTGCTAGAAAAACAAACATGCCTGAAAAATAATCATAGTTGAAATTTCAATCATGATTGACAAATGCAAACAGAAGGTCTACTATGTTCTCGAAAGGCGTTGTCTATATGGAGTGCTTGTAATCTAGAAAACGTCAAAGGAAACGGTTAAGTTTTCGTTTCCGGAAAAGAGGAACAAATGGAAAAGGGTAAATCAACGCTGAGACGGAACATCTTTACGGTGCTCCTGCTATCCTTTGCGGGGTCGCTGATATATGGACTCCCGTATTACCGTTATTATTTCTACGATTCATATGTCTCGGTGTATCATCTGACGAACGTGCAGATGGGCATGCTCGGAAGTGCATATGGAATGCTTGGCTTGGTATCATACATTCTGGGTGGTGTGCTAGCGGATCGGTTCAATGCGAAATATCTTGTCGTTGCTTCACTGCTGATGACAGGGGGATGCGGATTCCTTCACTTGTTCGCATCTAATTATTACGTCCTCATTGCCATCTATGTTATCTGGGGAATTACTTCCTTGCTGACATTCTGGCCAGCGTGCGTGAAGATGGTTCGTATGCAAGGCGGCGGAAGTGAGCAGAGTCGTGCATATGGAATCTTTGAAGGCGTTCGGGGTGCATTGAACGCGGGTCATCTGGCAATCGCTACCGTAATTTTTGCAGTGTTTGAAGCAAAAGCAATGCCAGCGATGGGGATTGATGGCGGCATTATTTTCTACTCGGTATGCCCGCTAGTTGCTGGAATCCTTCTGGCAATCTTCTTGAAGAATCCGAATACGATGGAAGTATCCGAGGATATGATTAAGAAAGATGGTGACGGGAATTCGAATGTATCTGTTTCGGATATCGTTTCACTACTGAAGATGCCATCCGTATGGTTGATTGTTGGAATGGTATTCTGCAGTTATACGTTTAATATGTCGACATCGTATTTTAACCCATATGCAACGCAGATTCTGGGGGCATCCGCCGTCGTTGGCGTAATTGCTTCGACATCAACGCAGTACATTCGTCCGTTCGGAACGACAATCGCTGGATTCTTAGCCGATAAATTCGGAAAGAGCACCTTCATGGTTATCGGTTTTGTTCTGATGATTCTAGGAATGTGCGGGGTAATGGGGGCTGGTCAGGTGTCTGGTTCGCTTGTTGCCGTATGCATGATTGCTGGATTGATTGTAATGTATATCGGAATGTATTTCTGTTTCGGATTACACCACTCTTTCATGAATGAAGGGGGCATTCCGGTCGAACTATCTGGAACGTGTGTTGGTGTTGTTTGTACGCTGGGATATCTTCCAGAAGTTATTTGCTCGTTGATTGCAGGATCGCTCCTGGATAAATATCCAGGAATTAAGGGATATTATATGTACTTTGCATACATGCTTATTCTTGCAGTTGCCGGAATTATCATTTCGGTAATCTGGGGTCGTACATATGGCAAGAAAGCAAAGCTTACGGAAGCGAATTAATCTTTCGTTTCATTGCATATGCATTATATGAAAAGAGTCTGGAACATAAGTTCCAGACTCTTTTATGTTACTTTTGCTTCATGCAACTCAGCGGTTATAAGTTGCAGATTACTCAATGATGAAGAAGTTCGTTGCACGAAGTGTCTTGATTTCTTCGTTGGAATAGATGAGATCTTTCTTCAAAGAGTCTGCATCCTTAATGCGTGTTTCTAGCGCGACCAGTTTCACGGTGACGTTCTGGTAGTACGTAGTAACGCAGGACATGATGCCCGTTCGCTGTGCTTCTTTCTTGAAGAAAGATGGCAGTCGTACGAATACTTTATCATGTGGGGATGTAACGTTTGTATATAAGAACTCGGTAGATACGTCCGTGTAATAAGCTGTTCCAGTATACAGATAGTTGGATTTGTGGTAATCCGTTCCGGCTGCAGTGTCGAAATACAGGATGGATTCAAACGAATCCTTTCGGTTTTCAATTACTGCCTCGCGAACCTTGTCATCTTCTCTGTTGTACCAGTAAAGAAAGATGGAATGTTGGAAGTTCGGGTGGGCAGCGATATCTTCCGAGTTTCCGACACTGAGCGTGCTTGGAAGTAACATGGAAACATCTACACCGAGATAGGTGCAAATGTCCACCAGTGCATCGATGCCAATCGCAATTTCACCGGTTTCGTACTTCGATAAGGTGGCGATGCTTCGGTTTACTTCTCTGGAAAGTGTTTGAAGTGTGATGTGCTTGGCTTTGCGAAATGCTCGTATTCGCTGACCAAGATCAACATACAGATTAGTCGTACTCATACATTAATCTCCTTTTCATCCGGACGATGCGATGCCCCTCTCATTACATCATCCCATATTCAATACCTTTCTTCTCTTAGTCAAATAAATTATAGCATAATTGCTTTTCTTACGAAAATGCGTAAGTCAAAATGCCATGCAAAAAACACAATCCATGCATAACAAAACGTCAAAACTTGTTTCAATATAGTAGAAAAAAGTTTCAAAATCGTTATTGTTATAACGAATTCTAGTTTTTAAATTACGAATTCACTATATAATTCTATTATTACTCAAAAAAACAAGTGCCAATTTTTCGTATTTGAAAAGTTGGCACTCTGGATTATTATCTCACTTTTCTTAGAATATACTTAAGCACAACATATCAGACAGCTTCATTGAAGGAGGAAATAGATTATGGCAAAGCAAGAATTTAAACAGAAAAGAGTAATGTCGAGAGATGAATTTCCTTACGAGTGGGAAGTGATAGAAAATGTATGGGTTCCAATGTCGGATGGAAAGCGTTGTTCCGCAAGAATGTGGAAGCCAAAATCGGACAAGCCATTACCAACAATTTTTGAAACGCAGCCATATCGCAAGAGAGATGGTATGAGAGGTAGAGATGAACCGATGTACGGTTATTTCGCTGGTATGGGTTACAACGTTCTACGTGTAGATATGAGAGGTGCCGGGGAATCGGATGATTGCTTCTACGACGAATATCTGAAGCAGGAACAGGATGATGCGATTGATGCGATTAACTGGATTGCAAAGCAGCCATGGAGTGATGGTAATGTCGGTATGCAAGGTAAATCCTGGTCCGGATTCAATTCGCTGCAGGTCGCTGCAAGAAGACCAGAACCACTCAAAGCAATCATTTGTATTGGATTCGTAGACGACCGTTACACACAGGATATTCATTACAAGGGCGGTTGTCTTCTCAACGATAACTTCTGGTGGGGCAACATCATGCTTGCATATATGTGCCGTCCAATCGATCCGGAAATTAAGCCAGACACTTGGTATGAAGAATCGCTTCGCCGCCTGGAGGAGATGCCACTCTGGCAAGCGAACTGGCTCCGCCACCAGACCAGAGACGACTATTGGAAACACGGTTCGGTCAGCGTAAATTACGATGATATTCAGATTCCGGTATTTGCATTGGATGGCTGGGCAGATTCGTATACCAACAGTGTACTGACATTGATGAATGGTCTGAACGTTCCAAGGAAAGCCTTGATTGGTCCATGGGCTCACGTATTCCAGCATGACGGCATGCCACAGCCGGCAATCGATTACTTAGGAGAAGCAACCAAATGGTGGGATAAGTGGCTAAAAGGAATTGACAACGACACCTTAGATTGCCCGATGGTGCAGGTATGGCTCGAAGACTCGATGAAGCCAGAAACGGTTCACCCAATTTCCGATGGACGCTGGGTTGCTTTGGATAGCTGGCCATCGAAGGATGTGAACGACAAGACATTGTCCATGACTTACGGCAAACTTCAGGAAGAAGCAAATGACAAAGAAGAAATTGTGGAGCTCAGCACGGTTCAGAATCACGGACTGTTTGCCAATGAATGGATGGGTGCTGGTGTCTTAGGCGAAAGTCCGGCTGATATGAGATGCGATGACGGAATGGCACTGTGCTTCGATTCGGATGTGCTATCGGAAGAACTGGAAATCGTGGGATATCCTACTTTTACCGTAGAATTCACTGCGGATAAGCCAAACGCATTCCTGTACGCACAGTTGGACGACATCCATCCGGACGGCGCAGCAACGAGGGTATCTTAT
>CAVFWT010000063.1:0-11135 GCA_963626305.1 bacterium
TACCGTAGTCCGCGGCACAGGTAACTCGCCACATTTCGTTCGCTCTGGTGCGAAGTTGAACGATGCACCATTTTCGTACCATCGTTCAACCATTACATCTTGCATTGGGATTTTTACCTTGCCACAAAATATAGATTTGCTTGCAAACGTATGCTCTATTGTACGCCAATCATAACACAATATGGCTTTTCGTGCCAACCACATCTTCCTGATAATTGTATTCACTTGTCAGCGTGTACACGTTGGCGTACTGCTTCTCGGTGAGGCGAAGCACACGTACAGTTCCAGTCTGAGGAGCATAATCACTGAGTCGCCGATAATGTTTTTCGGCGGCTTTTCTATTTTGAACAATTCTCATAAAAACCTCTGGTGCAATCCGAAGATATCCATCGCTCACCAGAAATTTTCGAAGCTTGGTGTATTCAGTTTTCGTTCCCCATTTGTCAGTCGGGGAGAGGATAACCAAGATTCTCATTCTGAAATCACCTCCATCTCTTCAATCGGAAGAATGGTTGGAAGTACCAATTCCTCTGCTGAGTCCCCACCGAGTATTCGCTTGAAGCTTTCGGCGGTCGCTGTTATGGCTGAAAGTAAACTCATTTTAGTCCCGTTAACCATGCAAGCATTGTGTAACACGGCGGCCAATGCTTTTCTCTCAGCTCGGCTTAGAAATTCTTGAGCCCCCACATTTTCATGTGCAACCAGATCAACCATAGGCCGATACGGCTCAATCAGATCATCAGCAAGATTGAAAGGGTTCAATTGACTGTTGTGATGTATGCCAAAAGCAGGGTGACATCCGACCGTGACAATTGCGCGTGCAATCGCGCTGCGAACAATGGCATATCCGTAATTCAGACGGCTGTTGACCGGATCGGAGTTGCGACGATTCAGCCCTTCATGATACTTGGTAAAATATTCTTTGGCCGCCAGTGCTTCATGAGCGTCGACATTTTCCATGGAAAGAGTATTCGCATAGTGTGCCACCGCTTCTGCACCGTCGAATCCGAGAATGGAAAGAGCACGAGCCTGGTTGCTGATTTTTCGCTGAATCACCTGATACCAGATTTCGGAATATTTGTCTTTGCTTAATTCTACCTGCTGATGAATGAGTCTGGATTGCCGAGCATTTCCTTCGAATGGTAATACAAGTGCAGTAGGGAGATACTTTTGATCCAGTGTCATGATGGCGACCTTATGTTCGGTAAGAATTGACAAATCCATTGTCGAGAGTCGAATGTTCGGACCAATCGCAGTAATTTGTGCAATATCCTCAATCGGAATGCTTGCGGTTCCTGCCTTTTGCTCAATCGTCAACTGACCGTTTTGAATATGAATTTCTGATGGTTTTGTAATTTCAACCGTTCGAAGTGCCATAATTTCCTCATTTCATTTCGATGTTGTTTTATGTAGAACTAATAGATAACAATTATTCTACCACTTTATAAATAAATGTTCTGCATAAGACAAAAGCGAGACGGTGGTAACTGCTCGCTTTCTAATCTAATTTTTCCTGTCCGCATCATCTCGGGGTCCTTGCCGGTAGAACATCGCAAGCATGTAACCGATTAAGACGATGACAATATTGCATATAACATCATTAATATCCATTACTGGAGCAAAATCTTCAATGCATTTTACGTAAACTTCCAATCGAGAAGAACAAGCAAACTCCAATCTAAGTCCAGCAAACGAAAAATGTACGAAATATAGTGCAGAATATTCCGTAAATTCTCAGACAAAAGTCCAACATCTTACTAAAATAATTCAAAAAAAATAAATTAGACAGATTTAACAATCAATTAGATTTAATAATGGGGGGGCGCCTATTGAAAACTGTACCTTAATAGAATAGTATATCAAAGGTTGAATGTATTTTTAGATTCAGGTCTAAATTTATATTCAAGTCTATATTTTCTAGATTGAGACATTAAAACAACAAATCATCGAAGGACATAATGTAATGGGAAGGAGTTTGACGATGAAGAACTACGCCAATCCACTGTTCGGAAAAGACTTCCGTAAGGTCGGTGCAGTGAAGAGAATTGCAGCATGGGTAATGGTTCTGCTGATTTCTGTATGCTACGCACCGTCTTTGACATATGCTGATACGGACAGCAGCAATGAAATTGTCTATAACGACGCAAAGGATTCCACTAGCAGTGTGAATTACGAGGAAATTCTCGGCGATGCAATGGAATACGGTATTGTTGCGGATAAGTATACCCAGAACGGACATACTGAGACCAACTTTGCAGCGAAGTATTGCTATATCAATAACCCTAATATTTCACCAGACCGTTCCGGTGATGGGGAAACCCCGTTCCTGGTAGGAAAATTTGATTCGAAGCAGAACGGATTTAAGATTGACGGCAGCACTATTGACGGCACTGCAATTAAAGCTTTCGATTTCTATTTGAATGAAACATATAAGGATACCGCGAAAGATCTTGTATATACGGATAACAACAGCAAGATTAACTTCTCGTTCCTGACTGAAGATGAAATTGACAGCCAGATTACTGCGATGCAGAATCACGTGACAGAACAGTCCAAAGCATTGGCATCGA
This sequence comes from bacterium, assembly GCA_963626305.1. Taxonomy (GTDB): domain Bacteria; phylum Bacillota; class Clostridia; order Peptostreptococcales; family Anaerovoracaceae; genus Mogibacterium_A. Next base: position 2,571 of record CAVFWT010000063.1, read on the forward strand.
AGACTGCAACAATCCAGTTACCGTCGAAAGTTATTGATATGAACAATCTGACTATCGATGCGACTAAATATGCGGATGATGCAGTTATCTATGTCAACTTCCCAGAAGACAGCGAGTATAATACGTGCTCGAACCTCAACTACAATATTAACATGAAGAAGAACCAGCTAATTGTCTTTAATTATGCTGGAAAGGATGTAGTAATCAGAAAAGTCAACCTGAACGTTGACGGTGAATCTGTAGCTGTTCGTGACAGCTCTTATGCGATTCAGCATATTATCTGGAATATGCCAAATGCAACAAGTGTTCAATTTGTTGACAATATCGGTGGTACATTCCTAATCCCTCAGAAGGATGCAAAGGTTGTTAGCGGAAATGGCGGCGGACTCCTGGTAACGGGTGGAGAAATCACTTGCAACGGTGAGTGGCATTACGCTCTCACTAAGAGAAAGTATCCGAACAACAAGACATTCAAGGTGGACACTAAGGGCAGCATTAATCTGGAAGGCTCGAAGACATTGGAAGGTCGCGAATTCACGGATGGCGACAGCTGGACGTTCAAGCTGGAAGCTGTAACCGATGGTGCACCGATGCCAGATAACTCCGAAGTTACAATTAAGCCAACTTCTGGCGATTCGGAATCCTTCCGCTTCGATACGATTACTTATAAGAAGTCGGACCTGAACGGCGAATCGGAAGCAACATTCAAATACAAGATTACCGAGTCTGGATCGGTTGAGTACGTTACCAACGATTCCAACACCCATTACGTAACCGTTACTGTTAAGGATAATGGCACCACAAAGTTGGATGTTACGGCATCGTATGATAATGGTGATACTGATACAGATACTTCTAAGGCTGTTTTTGTGAACAAATTCAAGAAGACAGAACCAGCGATCAAGAAGGTAACCGTTAGCGGAACCAAGACATGGGATGACCTGGATAATGCAGGTAACACTCGCCCGGATAAAATCACATTGAATCTGCTCCAGAATGGCGAGAAGATTGATTCCATCGATGTAACACCGGATAGCGATGGCAACTGGAATTGGTCGTTCGATCCACAGGTTAAGTGTGACGATGATGGTAATGCATATACTTACACTGTAGAAGAAGTTACAGTAGATGGATACACTTCGAAAGTAGAGCAGACGGAGTCGACGGATGACGAGCTCACTTTCAATGTAACCAACAAACTTAAGGCAACCGGTAGCGTTGAACTCAAGGGTGAGAAACAGCTTGAGAATCGCGACTTCCAGGACGGCGACAGCTGGACATTCAAGTTGGAAGCTGTAACCGATGGTGCACCAATGCCAGAGAATACAGAAGTAACAATCAATCCTACCTCTGGAAACTCGGAAACATTCAGCTTCGGGAAAATTGATTTTAGCAGAAGCGACTTGGACGGTGCGAAGGAGAAGACTTACAAGTACAAGATTACAGAGAGCGGCAGCGTTGCGGATGTTGTTAACGACAGCAATGCACATTATGTAACTGTTACGGTATCCTTCAACGGTAGCGAGAACCTAAAGGCCACTGCAACATATGACAATGGCAATGGCGAAGAGAATGCTTCAAAGTCTGTGTTCGTGAACACCTTTAAGAAGGTTGCTCCGGCAGTGAAGATGGTAACCATCAGCGGAACCAAAGTATGGGACGATGATGAAAACAGCGAGAACACTCGCCCAGAGAAAATTACACTCAACCTGCTGCAGAACGGTGAGAAAATCGATTCTGTCGATGTTACACCGGACAGCGATGGCGACTGGACTTGGTCCTTCGGCGAGCAGGAGAAGTATGACAACGATGGCGATGAATATACTTACACTGTAGAAGAAGTTGCTGTGGACGGTTATACTTCGACAGTAGAGCAGTCGGATTCGAGTGACGATACGCTGACATTCACTGTAACCAACACGAAGGATACAGAGAAGAAGGGAACCAAGAATAAGACTACAAAGAAAACGACGAAGAAGACTACGAAGAAAAACACGCCAGAGACAGGCGATAGTTCGAACCTTCCACTCCATACAGGACTGCTGCTGATTAGCGGATTGGGACTGGCAGGTGTAGGCGTACTTCGCAGAAAGTCGATGCGCTAGGGTAAGCAATGCGGATACCATGCGTAGAGAATATTAATAATGTAAAGAACCGGCTAACGTTGATCGTTAGCCGGTTCTTTTGCGTTAGAATCCAGTTTCGATAGAAATGGTTGACAAAATGGGGGGGTACACTAGAATAAAATTGTTCAAGAGGAGGGTAGTGATGAGAAGAAAACGTTATATCCTTATTTTGATGGTGACAATTATTAGCTTGTGTTTTAGTCAAATGTCTGTTTCTGCTGCTTCTAAATACGGAAAATATAAAGGAAAAACATATTATTACACCGTATCTAAAACAAAGAAGATGCGGATTGAGAAGAAAGGAAAATCAGTTGGATCGCATCTTAACGATTGGATGCAGGGTAATGTTAAGCTTGTTGTATCGTTTGCGTTGGATTCCGCTGGAGTTGGATATATCACAATTCCATTTGACGTTGTGGAAGGACTAGTTAAAAACGATGATGTGAAATATTATAAAAAATCTTATTCATCATATGTTTTCCAAACTCAATATACAACACGGGAAATATATTATTATGCAGACAGAAAGAAAAAAGTGAAGAAGGTTGCTTTGATTGATGAAAAAGGCGTTGCAGACGTTTTTAATGAATTTCATCCTGTTGGTGTTGGTTTTAAAAAATCAACGTATTCTAAAAAAATAAAAAGTAAGGCTAAAGTTCAAACAAAGTATTATGGAAATAAAACAAGAAATCTAAAACGGTGTTTAGTTAATCAGAGTCATAAATCTAAGGAGGTCTGGAGAGTATCTTCAGAATTGTTAACCGAAAAATGGACAAAAAAATAAAAGCGTGATATGCTGAATTTGAAATTATATGCGATTGCAGAGAGGATGATTAAATGAGAAAGAAGGTAGCAGTTTGTGTCGTCATAATTGCAGCACTGTGCGTAATAATATATGCGATGAGTTTCACTTCGTTGTCAAAACAGATGGATAAGCAATTGTCTTCATCAGATAAGTGGACGGTTCAGTCAGTAGAACAGATGGAGAGTGATAAGAATCCTATTGTCCATGATGTGAAGAGCAGCTCTGCAACATACCAATCCCTTGTTCAGGAAATTGAGAAGACCAAGCTGAAGAAAGTTCGCACTGAAGAGGGGATGGAGATTAAAGACGTTCTCTACACGATGACGATTTCATCGGAGGACGATACGATGACGGTAACGGTTAACAATGATGGGGAACTTCACGTCAACCAAACAGACGTAACGTATACCGTTCGAAACAGCGATTCCAAATTGTATGAGTTGCTGCAGGAGTTATACAACGAAAATAAATAAGCACAAGGGAACAGTTTATAAGAACTGTTCCCTTTTTTCATGCAAACAAAGACTTGACATGTACCCCTGGGGGGTATAGGATGTTGGTATCAAGAGGTACCCCCTAGGGGTATTCAATAATGTGTTTTGAGGAATTTGTGAACATAAGATATGGAGAAGTATATGGAAGAGAAATGCTGTTGTTGTAGTGAACGCCATAAGGAACGTAGTGACGCTGAGAAGAAAGCCTTACTGAATCGCCTTCGGAAGATTGAAGGGCAGATTCGCGGACTCGAAAAAATGGTGGAGAATGACATCTATTGTGCGGATATTCTCACCCAATCCTCGGCGGCATCGAGTGCACTCAACAGCTTCAACAAGGTTCTTCTCGGTCGTCACATTCGCACCTGCGTTGCAGAAGATATCCGTGATGGCAAAGAAGACAAAGTCGATGAACTTTGCGAACTTCTCCAGAAATTGATGAAATAGAGATATGGAGGAATAACGTTGAAACAGTACATAGTGAGCGGAATGACTTGCGCAGCTTGCCAGTCTCACGTGGAACGAGCGGTCGAAGCCGTTGAAGGCGTGGACTCGGTGAATGTCTCGCTCCTGACCAATTCCATGACGGTCGAGGGAAGTGCAACGCCGGAAAGTATTATCAAAGCGGTTGAAGACGCCGGATATGGCGCGCAGCCGAAAGGTGGTATTACTTCGGATAAAAGCAGTTCATCCAGCACAGGCACCGATTACGCTGCGGAGGAAGATGCGCTCAAGGACCGCGAGACACCAGTGCTACTCCGAAGATTGAAACTATCCATTGTGGTTTTACTCGTGCTGATGTATATCACGATGGGCCACAATATGCTTGGCTGGCCAGTACCGAATGTCTTCGAACACAATCATATCGGTTTGGCAATTGTGGAGATGCTTCTCGCGATTATCGTGATGTATATCAATCGTGCATTCTTTATATCGGGTTACAAGTCCGTCCGACATGGGGCACCGAACATGGACACACTCGTTGCAATGGGATCAGGAATTGCATTCCTATGGTCGCTCGGAATCACATTTGAAATGACATATCTTTTTACCCAGGGCGCGGACAACATGAGCTTGATGTCCTATTATCACGATCAGCTGTATTATGAGTCGGCGGCGATGATTCCAGCATTGATTACAGTTGGAAAGACGCTGGAGTCCATCTCGAAGGGACGGACGACGGATGCGCTGAAGAACCTTCTGGGCATGGCACCGAAGACCGCAAGGGTCGAGAGAGATGGTGAACTGGTCGAAGTGAGTATTGACCAAGTGCAAGTAGGCGATATTTATGTCGTGAAGTCGGGCGAATCGATTCCGGTCGATGGTGAAATTCTGGAAGGAACAGCTGCGGTGGACGAATCTGCACTGACCGGAGAATCCATCCCCGTCGATAAAGAAGAGGGAGATAACGTCTCGGCGGCGACTATCAGTCAATCGGGGTATATTCGATGCCATGCGACGCGTGTAGGCAAGGATACGACGTTTGCCCAAATCATTCAGCTGGTGAGCGACGCTGCAGGTACGAAAGCACCGATTGCTCGAATTGCAGACCGTGTATCGGCAGTGTTTGTGCCAGCGGTCATTCTGATTGCAGCGGTTGTATGCGGTGGTTGGCTTCTACATGGCGCGACGCTGACGATTGCGTTGCGTCATGCAATCACGGTACTGGTTATTTCCTGCCCTTGTGCACTGGGACTTGCAACGCCGGTAGCAATCATGGTCGGAAACGGCATGGGTGCCAAGAACGGAATCCTCTTTAAGACGTCTGAGTCCCTGGAGAATGCGGGCAGAGTTCAGATTGTTGCACTGGATAAAACCGGAACAATTACGGAAGGTCGCCCGGTGGTGACAGACGTGATTCCGCAGGGGAGCGTGAGCGAGAAGGAACTCCTCACATGCGCCTATGCGCTTGAAGAACGAAGTGAGCATCCGCTGGCAAGAGCTGTTGTAGAAGCTTGCAAAGATCGAATCCCGCTGAGTGCGGTGGAAGACTTTAAGGTGCTTGCTGGAAACGGCGTGCAGGGAAGTGTCGATGGTCAGCTGGTCCGGGGCGGTTCCGGTAAATTCATTCGTGCTTTTACCGAAGTCGACGAAAACTTGCAGAAGCAATCCGAAGCACTGGCAAAAGAAGGAAAAACGCCGCTCTTCTTCGAACGAGAGGGCAGTTTGCTCGGAATTATTGCGGTTGCCGATCAGATCAAAGAAGACTCTGCAGAGGCGATTTCACAGCTTCGGCACATGGGGCTGGAAGTCGTAATGCTCACGGGAGACAATCAGAATACGGCAGAAGCCATCGGTCGTAAAGCCGGCGTGACCCATGTAATTGCTGGTGTGCAGCCGGAAGGTAAGGAACAGATGATTCGCCAACTGCAGTCGAAGGGAACGGTTGCCATGGTGGGCGATGGAATCAACGATGCGCCGGCACTGACTCGTGCCGATATTGGGATTGCCATTGGCGCAGGTACAGACGTTGCCATCGATTCGGCGCAGATTGTTTTGATGAATTCTCGCCTGTCGGATGTTGCTTCGGCAATTCGTCTGAGCCGAGGAACACTTTGTAACATTCATGAGAATTTGTTCTGGGCATTTGCGTATAATATCCTATTGATTCCGCTGGCAGCAGGGCTCTACCCGGGCATCGATATCAATCCAATGTGGGGTGCAGCCGCAATGTCACTCTCGAGCTTCACCGTGTGCATGAATGCACTAAGACTCAACTTGCTCAAAATGCACGATGCGCATCGCGATAGACCGCTCAAGCATCGCGCAGGCGATATTTCGGGCGTTGGAATGAACGCGTCGGACAATACAGATTCTAATACTCAAGACAAAGAGGAGGGTTATCAAATGAAAGCAGAAGTAGGTATCAAGGGCATGATGTGCCCACATTGCGAGGCACACGTGAAGAAGGCACTGGAAGCGCTCGAGGGTGTAGAAGAAGCGACACCAAGCCACGAAGAGAACAAGGCAGTTCTTACACTGTCGGGCGATATTTCGGAGGCAGATGTCAAAGCGGCGGTCGAAGATGCCGGTTACGAATTCGTAGAACTGAAGAAGTAATCAAATTCTGGAGCGGCTAAAAACAAATAAAGCCTTTCACAGGACTCGATTCGTCATATGGGACGAGCCGAGTAATACCTTCTATATCTTGAGAGCGTGCATTCGGATGAATGTGCGCTCTTAATTTTTGCATTGCAGCTTAAAGTGTCATATAAGCTTTGCAATTTTGCGTTCGAAAGGGGGATAGGTTATAATTGCGGTAGAATTTTGTAATCATGCAAAGGAGACAAAGTATGTCAGATTCCATGGGTTTGAAAGAGAAAGAAAACAAAGACAATACAGTTGTAAATACTGAAAATAGTGTCAATGCTGCAAATACAGCCGTAGCAGCGAAAACCAAGAAAGAACCGTCAGCAGCTTCTCGTCTGTTCCTAGGCGTGCTTCGGGCACTCGTATTCGGACTGGTATTCGGAGTAATTCTTCTGGTAGCAGAAGGCGTGTGCAGAGATAATTTGATTAACGACATGTTGGGACTCTCGGAAACCTCGATTGTTGGTGGTGCACTGCTGGCATTCCTTATCGCATTTCTAGAGAATTTATTCCGCTGGGGATATATCTTAAGTGCATCGAAGAAACCTTCGTTTAAGAAGGCGAAATTCCGTGGGTACTTCGGCGTAGGTTTCTGGGTAACATTGGGAATTGAGGTTCCGATTTGCTTGGCGACATTCCTCGGTGGAGGCGTACTGAGTTACACCGTTCGCATCACATCGCTGGTTTGCGTAGCGGCAACCTTGATTGTAATGGCTGTTTGCATGTGGCGTGGCCGTGTATTCGGCGGCATCCTGTGGCCAACGATACTATATTTTCTATGGTTAGCACCACTCACGATTTTGCTTCCAGGAAGTAATGTCATCACCGCTTCGGAGAGAAGTATCATTACGTTTGAACTGGTGTATGGAGGACTCCTCTGCCTCGTTGCCTTGATTGTATTGATTCGAAATTGGACGAAGAGCCGTGCGCCGAAGACGGTAAAGAAAGAGTCAAAGAAAGCTGATACGGAAACCGAACCGTTATCCAGTGTGATTTCTGCGAAGCAACCCGATGCAAATGCTAGCTCGAAGTCAGACATGAATATGAATTCCGCTGCTACTACAGCTGCAAACTCGGACCACACTCCGGAGTCCAAATACATTTCCGATTCGGATTCCATTCACGTACTGGGGAGCGACGTCGATAAGAAAGACCACAGCAAAGTGGAAGACCGCTACAGTGGAGAGAGTGTTGAGGATAAGTATCTGTAGCTGAGTTCAGAAGATTCGAAGATAATGATTGGAAATTTTAATCCTAAAAAAAGCCGCGCCTCAAGATTATTTTCTTATTAAGAATAATTTTGGGGCGTATTATTGTAGAGGACATGGTATGTTACTGTTAGTGAGGAAGAATCCTTCCTTAATAAAAAACACTTCGCAAACCATATCAATGGATTGCGAAATGTTTTCTCTGAATATCTCTATTCATAAGTGTTCCATCAGACTCCAGCAACTGCTCTAGGGTTTTACACTTATGATAAAAGCTTTGATAAGCTTGATGGTTTATACAATGCAATATACTATAGTAACACGACTTTACTAGAGAAATATAAGAGCAGATATTCAGGAATTAAATTTGTAATTGCACCAGATTACTCTCTTTACGATGATATATGGGAAATTGAAAATGAAAACAGATTTACATTTCACAGTTTGCAAGTAAAAATTACTTCCGAAGCGAATGAAGAACGCATCAAGAAGGAACTCGATATAGATTTTTTTGTAGCACCAAACGGGAAAGCACTTCCCAAAGAATTTGAACATTGGATAGGAAGTAGTAGAAGAACCGCTCTTCAGGGAAAAGCAAAAAATCCAAGACTGCAAAATGTTATTAATCAATTCTTGAAAATATCATTACTTCAGGAAAAGACTTTTTGAATATTTGTAAACCATACATGGGATCAGAAACAGGTAAGTCATGTGAATATATTGAACGCTACTTGATGTAGCATTGTAAAGCTTTCGAAAAATAATGGAAGTATCAAACATTTTCGCAGATGCTCAGTGGATTGCTGAATTAAAAAGAATATAATAAGTATTAGATAAAGGAG
>CAVFWT010000064.1:0-11061 GCA_963626305.1 bacterium
CGATGGCGTTGTGACTTCCATTGAAGCAACAGCTGCTGGTTCCTCTGCAGCTGTCTCGCCCGCCTTCTGCTTCATCAGCATTTCGAGCTGTTTCTGAAGTGCAGCAATCTCATCGTCTACCGTTTCCGTTGTGTCATCGCTCGGCATACTTGCCAGCGATTCTGTATCAGCTGGTGGTTCTGCAGTAATGCTTGGTGTCTCGTCCTCATCCGAATCATCGTCATTTGTTTTCAACGCAACATCGAACGAGTCATAAAAATCTTCATCGTCGTCATCTTCGAAAGCCGCTTCTTCCTGTGCACGAGCAGCTCTGGAAGAAGTGCGCGATGCTCTTCTTGGCGCCATGTAATCCAAATATTCATCAAATTCTGAATATGCATCCTCAACATTTGCTTCCTCTTCATTCGGCATCTTGTAATCCAATGCAGACGGCGCATCGCTGAAAAGATCAACATCAGAAGTAACCGCTTCCGACTCGTCATCCAGTTCCTGAGGGTTCAGGACAACATCGTCTTCACCATAATAATCATTGAAGAAAACATTTGGTTCATCGGAAGAAGTTTCGGGAGCAGCCTGAGCCGGTTCCACGTCATCTTCCAAATTATTCAGTTGAATGTCGTCGTAATCATCAATGCTCTCGAACGAATTCTCATATTCGCGGAACATTGTGTTTCTACCACGAACCGGATCCTTTGCTGGAGTTGGATCCGCAAAGTACTCATTATTATTCTGCAAAATAGAAGAAAGCTCATCTTCCTCTTCTGCGGAATCATCAAATCCATGCTTCATACCACTCAGCATCTTCTCAAAAGCAGCCTCAGAATCTTCCGCTGGTTCTACCGGTCGACTCTGCATCTGACGCTGTGCTTCCTGACGCTCTGCACGAATGCTCGCTAATTGCTCCTCGAAGCTGAGTTCTTCTGGCTCGCTCTGTTCCAAGCCAGCAAGGATATCGTCTTTCAAATCAGTATATCCCTGAGTATGTTCTCTCTGATTTTCCGGAAGAACTGATTTCTGTGCTGCCGGATGAGCGGTTGGTGGTACTGAATTATATCTTGCCGATTCGGAACGAACTTTCTCATACTCTGCACGAGCTTGCTCGTCCTTCTCCTGCTTCAATACATCGATAAAATTCATCGTACGGCTGCGGTCTCTCGATGGTTCTTCTTTTCCAAAGAGTTCCTCTTCGAGCGAAGTCTTCTTCTCCGGAGCACGATACGAGGATGCCGATGGCGTTCTCGGTGTCATTTCATAAGAATCCGAAGAATCCTCCCACGGAGAACGGATATTCTTGGTCACTTTCTTCTTTGGTCTGCGTTCTTCCACTACAGAGCTCCAGTCAAAGTTCATGCTGCTGGATTTCTTTGCCGGTTGGCTCTCTACGCTATCCCAATCCAAATCCAAACTGAACGTATGGTTGGCCTTCGGTGCTACATTCTTTTCACTGTATTGAGTTCTACTTACAGGATGCTCTGTTGCTGATTCGAGTCCCGTCGAAACGGTTCTCGCTCCACATACACTGCAGAACTTGGCGTCATCAGCAATTCTACTGCCACATTTACTACAGAACACTAGTATACCTCCCCGATATATAATAACTTACTTAAAAAAGTTTCTTTTTCATAATTACTCATTGAAAATTATACAACACCATCTTTTAAAATTCAATCTTTTACGCCATATTTATCCTTAAATCCGTATTTTTCAAGGCTTTGGGGATTGGAACAAAGTCAAATTTCACGAGAAAGTGCACCAATCTTGCTTACCGCACGGTTAACATTCCTGTATTTTTCAACTCATCTATGATATAATAATGCTCACGCAAACTTTATTTCAATTTTTCTAAAAAAAATTATATTTTTTGCTTGACACATCCGATTGTAAGCGTTATACTAACATAGTCGCTAAGAGATATGCGCGATTAGCTCAGCTGGCAGAGCACCTGACTCTTAATCAGGGTGTCCAGGGTTCGAACCCCTGATCGCGCACCACGAAGACATCCAATTGGATGTCTTTTTTATTTTTTGTTTTAAGATTCGAAGACACGGTACGGATATAAATAGCAGAAAACAAATAGGGAGAACATCACAACGATGTTCTCCCTATTTGTTTATTGTATCATTTCCGCATTAATCTCGCGGTGCATTCTAGCAAGACGGTTTCTCTTGCGAAATCGGTGCCTGACGCTATAACGAATTTGCTTTTAGCGGAGAATTATACTAATTCTCTTCGATGAAACGCAGCAAATCTTCAGCGCCTTTTACGATTCCACCGCGATCTTCTGGTGCACAGCCCAAATGCGTGAAGACTTCACCGATAAATACGCCATTTGCGTTGAGGCAATCGAAGACTTCGTCGATAATCGTTCCGCACATCTCCTGCTCCTGCATCGGGCCGAACGGGTTCGCAAAATACGTCGTCGAAATACCCACTTCCTGCGTGGTTCCCTTCGCCATACGCTTTCCTTCGATGAAAATTGCTTTCGCTTCTTCCATGTCTTCCACGCGGCGCAGACCGATTCCATCATCATAGTTGTTCGCATACGCAAAGAGGTCCACCGGATGGCTCTCGGTGATTACCGAATACGGTGCCGCTGGCGTGATAACACGAGCGTTTGCCTTATCTGGGTTGAAGAATACCGAACGGTTCATATCGCGATACGGTGTCGCTGGATCCAAATCATCAAGGCGAACGAATGCGCCGATTTCAGAACCCTTGGCATATACTTTGCCGTCATGAATATGGAATGTACCCATATCATCAAAGACTACTTCAATGTTCTTAATCTTATCATCGCCGAGCGATTTGAGAGCTTCAATGGTCTCCGACTTGCCCGCACCGGAATCCCCCATAAGGCAGATGCCTTTCTTCTTGCCATTCTTGAGTGTAATGTTCACGAATGCACCGTGAATTGGCAGCCACCCTCTCTGCATCATCGCTACGTTATGCAGCGTGAGCACGCTCTTCTTCATGTATCCGAAATAGGAGATTTTCTCGCTATAGGAAACACTTCCTACCCAGAGGTCGCTCTCTTCGTCAAAATAGAACGAGCACTGTTCCTTACCATCCTGGTTTCCGAAAATCAAGATGCAATCCGGTTTCTTAGAAGCCTCTTTCTTCGTTGCCAGTTCGAACAGGTTCGCACAAGCAACACCGCTCGCCATAAAGTCGCGGTGGAAGTAGATGAAGATAGTCAAATCGCCGACTTTTGCTGGGAAGCAGAAGAATTCTTCCCGATTTCCATTAAAAGTATCAATCGGATTCACATCCACTTTCTCGAACGGCCACTCTCTTTTATTCGATTTGGTGTACAGAATCATCGGCGTACGCAGCATGACGGAATCGATGAACATCACCTTGCGCAGCGCATCGTAGTTGGAATCAAACATGAACGCATCATTGCGATACAGCGCCAAGCTGGCGTTCGTGCCTGCCGGTTGCTGACGATACACCTTGTTGGCTCTTCCCATTACCGTCTGCTCTAGGCGACGGAACGTGGAAAGAATCAATTGATTGTGCTGTGAGTCACTCGTAACGAACGCGGTAGATTCTGCATCTCTGCGGCGATCCGTTGTGATGGAGTAGCGCGCATGACCTTTCCAGAAGTCATAGCAGCTTTCAACAAATTCCAATGCCATTTCGCGATCTTCAATATACGGCATATCGATTTCTTCTGCGTTGAACACGAGAAGTTCGCGTCCGAATTTGCAAAGTGATTCTACCGCTTGCTTATCAGTCATATCACGTACCGCCCAGTGGTACAGTTTCGAATCATTCTTCTTCAAATAGTCTATATAATGTGCAATAAAAGTATGAAACTCCTTCGACTTCAGCAATCCCGAACGCGATTCCGGATAGGCTAGATCAAAGTTCAAAATCGCCATATCATCGGTTAAATAAATTTTCTCTTTCATATTCACTCCCATATCATTTCAATCGTTATTCATATCTACGGTGACATTGTACCACATTATTATAAAAATAAAAGCGATATTTTTATAATAATTGACAATATTTATTGTATTTTTTTACATATTTCACAATCCGCGCTCAAAATTATGCATTTCGCCTTATTTGAAATTTGGTCGACCACTCAATAAGGTACCTTCTGCACCATACAAGGACTGTTTCGCCATAATTAAGCAAAGTTTCTACCAGAACAGCCTTGGTTAAATTTTCTTGTTCGAAAAGAACGATGTTTCAATCAGTCTTCTTGCAAAAAGTGGCACTGCCAAAGGCAGTACCACTTTTGCAATCACACAATCCACATACATGCAGTTACATTTTTGTATTTCTGTGATTTGTGCGGACGTTTCTTCGTCCTTCTATTATTATTTGTCACTTCGTCTCTGGAAGAATTTCACCACCTCGACGCATGGAATAATCATAAATCCAAGTCCAATTGCGATGAGATATTCATGCAGCTCCACACCAGTGAAGGAGAATGCCGAAGCCAGAATCGGAACTTCGCATACGATTGTAGTCGCCAGCAGGGATACGATTGCCGCACCAACCAGGAACCAATTCTGTTTCGTCAATTTGAAGATGCTCTCACGCTGAGATCTCATATTGAAACTGTGGAAGATTTCTGCCATCGACATAGTCACAAACGCCATCGTCGTTCCATCCGCGCTATTGGTAATCTCCCAGACACCAGTCTGCACGTAATGTCCTACGAAATACGAGATAAGAATCAAAATGGTTACAATAACGCCCTGGTAAGCAATATCAATTCCCATTCCACCAGCGAAAACGCCTGCCTTGGAGTCACGCGGTTTCTTCTTCATAATATTCGGTTCTTCTCGTTCCATGCTAAGTGCTAATGCTGGGAAGCAGTCCGTAATCAAGTTAATCCATAGCAGATGAACCGGCTTCAGAATCGTAAACCCCATCAGTGTTGCAAAGAAGATGCTGAGCACCTCACTCATATTGGACCCTATCAGGAACTGAATCGATTTCCGAATATTGGAATAGATTCGGCGACCTTCTTCGATTGCATTTACAATCGTTGCGAAGTTATCGTCTGCCAAAACCATATCCGCTACATTCTTCGTAACATCAGTACCAGTGATGCCCATACCCACACCGATGTCTGCCGCCTTGATGGACGGCGCATCATTCACGCCATCGCCTGTCATTGCGGTAACATATCCAAGCTTCCGGTATGTATTTACAATTCTTGTCTTATGTTCCGGCTGCACACGCGCATAGACCCCGATATGAAGGATTTCTTTTTCAAACTCTTCATCACTCATTTCACTGAGCATCGAACCGGTAATGGATTTGCGTCCATCATCCAGAATGCCCAGTTGTTTTGCGATTGCAGTTGCGGTATCAACGTGATCACCTGTAATCATAACTGGGGAGATTCCCGCTTCACGGCACTCCGTAATCGCAGCTTTGACTTCAGGGCGAATCGGATCGATCATTCCGCAGAGTCCCAAGAACACCAATTTCTGTTCCAGATTCTCTGGCGAACAATCCGGCATCGAATCCCATAGTCGACAAGCGCCTGCCAGAACTCGAAGTGCTTCATCTGCCATCGCACGGTTTGCCGTCGCAATTTCTGCACGGATTTCATCCGTCAATTCACAAATTTCACCATCACGCATCACGTGCGTACATTCCGACAGAAGCACGTCTGGCGCGCCCTTACTGTACTGGACAAAACTACCATCTTTGCCCGGAACCGTACATACAACGGACATCATTTTACGACCAGAATCAAACGGTGCTTCGCCCACACGTTCGTAGGCAGAAGCGGATGTATTTTTGTCCACTCCACGGTCGAACGCCCATTTGACAAGGGCAGCTTCGGTCGGCTCACCAGCTGCTTCTCCGGTTTCTTCCATATATGCATCACTGCACAGGCTCATCGCTAAGCTGAGCTCTTTCTCTGCATCCGTAAATTCCTTGACTACGGTCATGCGATTCTGGGTCAGCGTTCCTGTCTTGTCGGAACAGATAATTTGCGCACATCCCAGTGTTTCCACCGCAGTCAGTTTACGAATGATTGCATTTCGCTTCGACATATTCGTAACGCCGATGGAAAGTGCCACGGTCACTACCGCTGCCAAACCTTCCGGAATCGCAGCAACCGCCAACGATACCGCTACCATGAAGGAATTCAGCACCACCTCGAAGTTGAACTTGCCCATGCGAAGGAGCTGCACGGCAAACACCACTACGCAGATTCCGATAACGAGCTTGGTGAGAATATGAGAAAGTTCTCCCATCTGCTTCTGGAGCGGCGTCTCGCCCTCTTCTGCCTGCGTCAGTGCCTCGGCGATTTTGCCCATCTCCGTGTTCATACCCGTCTCGGTAACCACTGCAGCCCCGCGTCCGAATACAACTGTACTGCCCATATATACCATATTCTTGCGATCGCCCAACGGCACATCTTTGTTTTCCTCTGCTAAAATTAAATTCAGCAGCTTATTAACCGGTACCGACTCACCCGTCAGTGCCGATTCCTCCACACGAAGTCCAGCACACTCAATGATGCGTCCATCTGCCGGAATTGCATCGCCGGCTTCCAAGAGCACGATGTCACCAGGCACTAGTTCTTCGCTTCGAACAGAAATGTGTTTGCCATCACGGATGACACGCGACGTTGCTGCCGACATTTCCTTGAGAGCTTCAATTGCTTTCTCTGCTTTGCTTTCCTGGTACACGCCAAGAATTGCATTAATGATGACCACTGCCAAAATGATAATGGTGTCCGCAAAGCTCTCCCCTTGTGTGACAGACAGCACCAAGCTGACCAGTGCTGCCACCAGCAAGATGATAATCATCGGGTCAATCATCTGTTCAACAAAACGACGAACGAGACTTTTGCCCGGAGGAGCTGCTAGTTTGTTCATGCCGAACGTCGCCTGACGGCGTTCCACTTCATCAGACGTGAGACCCACCGCCTGGGATGTACCAAGTTCCGCGATGACATCCTCTGAATTCTGCGCGTAAAACTTCTTTTTCTCTTCCATTTCTCTTTCCTCTTCTTGCATTTTTCTTGTAAGGTTGGAACATGTTTTTTATCGCCCGACCTTATCCGAAAGATTCTTCTGTTGGGTCATCCAGGCATTGTCGGATTCATTGCATGATTTCCCGTCAGAATTACTCATTCTAAAATAACTTTTTCATCAAAAAAGACCCACAGCGACACGTCAAAAGTGTCGCTATGAGTCTTGCAATTTAAAGCAAGCCGGGTCTTTCGAATAGAGCCGTGATGACGACTTGCTGCGCGTTCGCGCCTGCTACTCCCTCATAGGGTATTTTTCAATTATCGGATGAATGATATCACACTTCCCCGTCGTTCGCAATATTTTCTTTGGCGATTATTAAAGTGAAATATCCAGCGTCATCCGGAATTTCTTCCGTGCAATGATACAGTTGTTCATCCGGCATGCCACATTTTTCAACAGCTTGAACGGATAGCCCCGCTTCTTGTAATCTGCTTTTAACCACTTGAAGACGACTAGCGGATTTCATCACCACAATCGTGCCATCCGAAGGAAGGGATACCGCTTGGTCCAGATGCATTCCCGGCAGGATGTGAATTGCTTCGTTCCACTCCGCCAGTGGAATGTTCAATCGAGATGCGGCTGCACAGAAGGATGGGATTCCGTTCACCAGTTCGGTCTCATATCCGTCCATTTCCAGCAAATGTTGAATATAAGTGAACGTACAATAGACCGTCGAATCCCCCAACGTCAAATACACCACATTCTGACCTTGTTCCAAGTAGCTTTCGATTAATTCCGCCGACTGGCGGTGTCCCTCTTCTCTTGTACGAGCGTCCATTGTCATCAGGGATGGCAGTCCGAGGAGTTTTTTCTCCGCAAGCTCCGGAACCGCCTGAACAGCAATTCTGTAAGCCGTCGTCTCTTTCGGATTGCTTCCCGAAAGAGCGATGATTTCGTTCTCTCGAATAAGACGTACTGCCTTCAGTGTCACCAGCTCCGGATCGCCCGGGCCAACGCCCACGCCATATGCAATTCCACGCAAAGCCATCTATTTGTTGTAATATCTTTGCTCTTCGTGATTCATAATTGCGGTACCGCATCCACGGTCCGTAAAGATTTCGAGGAGCAAGCAATGAGGAATACGACCATCCAGGATATGTACACGGTTAACGCCACCCGCGATTGCTTTGAGGCAATTCTTGACTTTCGGAATCATGCCGCCCGTGATAATGCCATCTTCAATCATCTTCTCGGCTTCATCCGTATATAGTTCGGATACGAAAGAGTCCTCGTCGTTAATATCTTCGTATACACCAGAAGTATCGGTCAGGAACGCAAGCTTATCCGCCTTCAGTGCCTCTGCAATGGCTTCTGCCGCAGAGTCTCCATTGACGTTATAGCTCTGTCCGTCATCGCCAATTCCAATTGGGTAAATGATTGGCAGGAAGTCATCATCCAGCAAATTATAGATGATTTTGGCATCGACCTCGCGAACAGTTCCCACATATCCGATATCCCTGCCATCTGGCATTGCCTTATCTACTGTCATTAAGCGTCCATCTTTGCCGCTGATTCCAACAGCGCGCACACCGAGATTCTGAGCTAATGTTACCAGGTCACTGTTCACCTTACCGAGAACCATTTCCGCAATCTCCAGTGTATCCGCATCGGTAATGCGAAGTCCGTTGTAGAAATTGGGTTCTATGCCCGTCTTCTTCATCCAGCGGCTGATTTCCTTTCCGCCACCGTGAACGATGACCGGTTTGAATCCGCACAACTTAAGAAGCACAACGTCCTCAATTACGTGATTCATCAACGACTCATCCAGCATTGCACTGCCACCGTATTTCACGACGATAATCTTGCGGTTAAAACGCTGAATGTAAGGAAGTGCCTCAATCAAGACTTGCGCTTTCTCCAGGTATTTATCCAACTCCATACTTTCGTATTCCTCCTTCGTATAACGTTCTTACGCTTCTCCTCGCAGTTTCCAGCTTATAAAACTTGTTTTGGCAAAGCTGATAAAGCTTATTAGGAACGGTAAGAACCGTTGATTTCTACATATTTGTAAGTCAGGTCGCAGCCCCAAGCGTACGCTTCCTGATCCCCATCGTGCAGGTCGATTTCGACAGTAACGACTTTCTCGGACATTACCTTCGTCGCGAAGTCATCGTCGAATGGAACCGATGCCGATGCCTTGCATACTTCTACGCTTCCTGCAGCCGATGTCACGCTAACGTCCACATTGGATGCGTCGAAATCGCAGTCCGTATAACCGATTGCGCAGAGGATTCTACCCCAGTTCGCATCCGCAGCGAATACTGCAGCCTTGAACAGCGACGAGCAAATGACACTCTTCGATACCATTCTTGCCGCATTCTTGTCTGGCGCACCAACAACGTGTGCCTCCAGCAGCTTCTCGCAGCCTTCGCCGTCTCCGGCAATTTTCTTGGAGAGATCCACCGCTACGATGTGGAGTGCTTCGCAGAATGCATCGTAAGCTTCTCCCGGACCAGTGATTTCTTCATTCTCTGCTAAGCCGTTTGCGATTACAACAACCGTATCATTGGTGGAAGTATCGCCATCTACGCTGACCTGATTGTAGCTGTCCAGAATTTCATCGGAAAGAGCCTTCTGAACCATTTCCTTCGAAATCTTAACATCCGTTCCGATAAAGCTGAGCATGGTGCCCATGTTCACGTGAATCATGCCACTACCCTTTGCAATACCGCCGACAGTACACGTCTTTCCACCGATTTCGAACTGAGCCGCACATTCCTTAATGTAAGTGTCGGTTGTGCGGATTGCATGTGCAGCCTTTGCCGAACCTGTCTCGCTGAGTGATTCCGCAAGAGATGGAATGGTTTTCTCGAATGGAGTGATTTCCAGCGGAACACCGATTACGCCGGTTGCTGCCGGCAGAACATCGTCTGCCTTAATGCCCA
This sequence comes from bacterium, assembly GCA_963626305.1. Classification (GTDB taxonomy): domain Bacteria; phylum Bacillota; class Clostridia; order Peptostreptococcales; family Anaerovoracaceae; genus Mogibacterium_A. The sequence continues at coordinate 9,908 of CAVFWT010000064.1, forward strand.
GTGCCTTTGCTACGAGTTCCGTCTCCTGCTGTGCGATTTCTTCACCGTTCGGTGTGCAAGTGTTCGCATTTCCGCTGTTGCAAATGATTGCCTGTGCGACACCATCCTTCAAATGTTTCTTGGTCACTGCGATGTGTGCAGCCTTCACCTTATTCTTCGTATATACAGCCGCAGCGTTGCCCGGTACTTCACTGTAAATCAGCGCCAAATCACCTTTCTCTGCGTTCTTTCCAATACCAGCGTATCCGCCCGTTGCCTTAAATCCCTTCGCAGCAGTAACGCCACCTTCGATTACTTTAATTGTGCTCATCTCGTTCCTCCCTGATATATTTCCACGCCTTCATTAGCGTGTTCATTCATTGATAAAAATAGAAAAAGCTCTTCCGAGTTTATACGATGGTATGATAATACATGGTTATGCATAAAAATTCAAGTTCTTTTTCATTCCGCCTGTTTTTTTCTGCCATCTCCAGTTGTATAATTATTGAAAAGAATTCAAAACACGAATGGAGGTACCCCATGGCCGACGGCAGATGGTCGATGACGGAAAAAGAATTGAATAATGTTGCAACCGGTTTCCAAGGACGCAACCACGACGAACTTCCCAACTACAAGAAGCACCAGAAAGTCGATGACCGAAAAGGTCTCGCGCCTAGAATCTGTGCGTTCTGTGGCTCCGACGATCTCGAAGAAGGCTTTGGCGGATATGCACCCGGTTTCCAGTACAAAAGCGCATTCTGTAACCGTTGCGGCGGATCAACCGATTTCGTCTTCCAAGATGACAATGGTAGATTCTTCAAGTAACCCGAATTCATTTCTAATAATAGCAAAAGGAAGCTGATTTATTTTCAGCTTCCTTATTTAAATTCTAAAGTTCGTCCGTCATACCTGTCTTGCTTCGATCTCAGTCTTATCCGGAATCATCCGTAATTCGTGGTCAAATCCGCGCATATGCATCAGATCTCATATCGAGCAACCTGGGACTCGTTCTTAGAACTTATCTCCGTACATGATTGTATCGTGAGTTACCGAACCGTAAGCGGCTTCGCTTCTCTGTCCAATTTCCGGCGCAGTCTCTGCCGGAGCTTCTAGCGTCCCCGCAGCTGGTGCAGCTTCCGCCAGAGTTTCCGAACCAGATACACTTACTTCTGTTT
>CAVFWT010000065.1:0-10887 GCA_963626305.1 bacterium
TCGAGATAGTATATTTTGGTTAATGGTGCCGGCGATGGGGGTCGAACCCATACGATATCGCTATCACGGGATTTTGAATCCCGCGCGTCTGCCAATTCCGCCACGCCGGCATAACAACCTCGGTAATTATAGCACACTGTCGAGCATTGTTCAAACAGTATTATTAAGATAAAAACCTCTTGACTCAGTCAAGAGGTTTTGGTGTGGCTGACTGGACTCGAACCAGCACGGTCTCCCACATGCCCCTCAAGCATGCGCGTCTGCCATTCCGCCACAGCCACATGACTTCATTAGTATACCAAGTCATTTGGATAAAATCAAGTCTTTTTTTGTTAGATTATGGCATATTTTTTCAAAAGTTTTTCAACTTGTTGATGCAAATGGCTTAGCGATCCCGAATTGTCAATAATATCCGTAGATTTCTCAAAACGAATCGCATCGTCCACCTGCTTATCCATAATTTTATCAATCATCGATCGGGATAATCCATCTCGTGCCTTTACTCGCTCGATACGCACTTCGTAATCTGCAATTACACTCCAGATGGCATCGTAAGCAGAAGGATTCTCTTCTGCTTCAAAGAAGAGCGGTATTGCTACAAATACAGCTTCGCTTCCTTTTCGTTTCTCTTCTTGAATCCATTCTCGAACATCTGCTTGAATGACTTCAGTGGTTCCCTTCTCGAGTAACTTCATTTTCTCCGGATTCTGATACACTAGGTCCCGCATTGCCTTGCGATTAAGCGAACCATCATCCAGAACATACGCTTCTCCGAAATTATCTCGAATGTACGGAATTGCTTTGCCTCCTGGAGCGGTCATCGCATGTGACATCTCATCCGTATCAATAATTGGAAAGCCCTTCTCACGGAGGTAATCGGTTACGGCAGTCTTACCGGAACCGATTCCACCGGTAATAGCGATTGTTAACATGATATTCCTTTATTTCAAATATTTGTAAGTTAAAACTATTTCAAATCATACCAAGTGCTTCCGCAGCGCATATCGCAATCTAGCGGCACACTAATTTCTACTGCATTCTCCATATTTCTTTGAAGGAGTTCTTTAACATCTTCAAGTTCATCCGGGGTCGCTTCTACAATCAATTCATCGTGAATTTGAAGGACAAGCTTGGATTTCATTTTACGTTCCGTCAATTCTGCATGAACTTTATTCATTGCAATTTTGATGATATCCGCAGCACTGCCTTGAATCGGGCTATTCATTGCAAGTCGATTTGCAAGCTGAATATCCATGTACCGCCTGGATTTGAATTCCGGAATCGGGCGGATGCGTCCGAACATCGTTGTTACCTGACCGTTCGCTTTGCCGTCTTCAATTTGACGATCCAAATATTCTTTTACCGCAACATGCTTCGTAAAGTAATCATCGATATAACGCTGTGCATCCTTGCGAGTAATTCCAAGATTTTCACTGAGGCCAAAACCACTCATGCCATAGATTACGCCAAAATTTACCGCCTTTGCGCGAGAGCGATCAAGTGGTGTCACCTCTTCCAGTGGCATTTCAAAGACACGAGAAGCCGTTAGAGCATGAATATCCACGCCGGTCCGGAATGCATCAAGCATAACAGAATCTTCACTCAACGCCGCCATCAATCGAAGTTCAATCTGCGAATAGTCTGCACCAACAAAAATATTCTCTGGTTTCGATACCACAAACGCTTTGCGAATATTGCGACCATACTCATCACGAATCGGAATATTCTGAAGATTCGGCTCAGTACAGCTCAGACGTCCCGTCGCCGCAACCGTCTGATTGAAGTGCGGATGAATTCGTCCGTCGTCACCGATTAGACCAAGAAGGCCATCAATGTACGTGCTCTTGAGTTTCGTCGCTTTGCGGTATTGCAAAATATCACAAACGATTTCATATTCATCTTCCAGCTTCTCGAGGACATCTGCCGCAGTGGAAAATTTATTCTTCCCTTTCGTTTTCTTTGGATAAGGGAGTTCCATTTTCTCGAAAAGGACTTCTCCGAGTTGTTTCGGGGAATTAATGTTAAAAGTACAATCTGCCGCCGCATAGATTGCCGACTCCAGCGTTTCAATGCGTTCTTCTAACTCTTTTCCTACTTCTCGAAGTACACTTTGGTCGACCTTCATTCCATGAATTTCCATAGAAGCTAACACAGTGACCAGTGGCATCTCGCATGTCTCAAACAATTCGAACATTCCTTCACACCGAAGTGATTCTTGCTGTTTTTCTGCGACAACCGACATAGCGACCATTCGCTTGCACCCATCCGATGCATCCAGCGTATCATTGGTATAACGAAGGTACATGTTCTCGAGATTATATTTACTCTTATTCGGGTCTAGCAAGTATTCTGCTACTTCAATATCATGTTTGAGGTTGAAATTTTCAAGTCCATATTGAAGGAATGTATACGCAACACTCTTCAAATCGCTGCCGATTAGTTGCGGATTCTTCGAAAGCACTTCCGAAAGTCGCACCGAACAATCTAACGGCGTCACTATTGTGTTCGTAATCATTCCATTGCTCGGATTATACAAAATAAGGCCGCTAATATTCGAAAAGCCTTGATGATTGGCATCTGATTGAAGTTCGATAGCAACATCCTGTCCTGCTTCCATTTTTTCTAAGAATTCTTCGTATGATACTTCCGATACGTTTTCCAGAAGATCAATTTTCACAGAGGCTTCTGCCTCTGATTCATGCTGTTCTTCAAGATTCTTAAGAAAACGGTGGAACTCCAATTTTTTATAGAGTTCAATTAGCTGTTCGTAGTTTGGTTCTGTGTATTCCAAATCTTCCGGCGTTACATCGAGTTCTACGTCGCACTTAATCGTTGCGAGCCATTTCGACATTTTCGCCGACTCTAAATTTGCACGAACGTTCTCCCCTAGTTTTCCTTTGATTTCGTCCGCATGTTCAATTACACCTTCCACGCTTCCGTAATCTTTTAGAAGTGCCAAGCCTTTCTTTTCGCCAACACCCGGAATTCCAGGAATATTATCGGATTTATCCCCCATTAAACCTTTCAAGTCAACAAAGAGTTTGGGCGAGAGACCATATCGCTCATTCATGGCTTCGACATCGTATATGTCAAATTCCGTCATTCCTTTTCGATTGATAACCACATAGGTGTTTTCATCCACCAGTTGCAATTCATCCTTATCGCCAGAAATAATATATGTCTCTAGCCCAGATTTCTCCGCATGCGAAGCGAGGGTCCCGATGATATCGTCCGCTTCGAAACCTTCCTTCTGAAGAACAGCGATATTCATCGCGCGAAGCACATCTTGCATCAATGGAACTTGCGATAGCAGTTCCATCGGCGTCTTCAAGCGCCCCGCCTTATATTCCGGATACGCTTCATGACGGAATGTCTTCGCCTTCATATCGAAGGCAACCGCAATGTAGTCCGGCTTGTAATCCGAAAGAATCTTGTTCAACATATTAATAAAAGCAAAAACGCCTTGCGTGTAGATTCCGTCTTTAGTGACCATCTCACGCATGGCGAAAAAAGCCCGAAACAGCAAGCTGTTTCCGTCGATTGCAACGAATCGTTTCATTTTATTTAAATCTCCTTAGTAAAAATACATATTCTATTTCTTCAAGAATTCCGATGCTGCAGGCAAGCCATAAGCACTTGTTGCGGAAATCACACCATCGATAACGCTGAACTGAAGAATATCCGTTGCCAGCGCAGCAAAAGCATCGAAGTTCACCGGCTTCTCGCCCGTTGTCATGACGAAAATGGTATCTCCATCTACAGTAGTGTGTACTGGTTTGATTGCGCGAGCATAACCATCGTGCAGAATACTTGCAAGTTGATTGCACTGCGTCTTGGTTAACTTCGCATTGGTGATGAGACAAGATATTGTTGTGTTAAAAGTAATATCATATCCCATATTTTCCGGGGAGATTGGTTCTTCGTCATCATCTTCAAATTCGATTTCGGACGGCAGTGTGATATCGTAGTCTGAAGCAAGTTGTTCCGAAACAGCACCGGTTTCAATTTGAATTTCATCAGCAGGTAGTGACGAATCCTCATTTAAGTCCATTTTCAATGGGCGTTCAATAACATTATCTGTGATTACTTCAGATGTTGTTTTTACTGAATATTCAGCAGGAGTTTCTTGAGTTGTTTTAAACAATTCTGTTTCTTCCGGTTGCTCAGCAACATGCTCAGTTGCTGTTCCAATCGATTCAACCGATTCAGCGAAAGTTGATTCTGGAGAAGATGGCGAAAGAACGGTCGTTTCCGCAGTCTCCGAATCTGCATTCGAAAGTGAAAGTCCCACAGTCTTTTCAGAGTCCACACCAGAATTCTCATCCGGATTAACTGCATCCTTGGCAACATCTGAATTATACGGATTTGCTTTTGGCTTAAAAATTGGATTCACACGAATAGATTCAACATGGGCTGGATGAATTGAAATGTTGTTCTTGAGCGGGCGAATCGTTCCGTCAATGCGCTTCCGATCCGCACTAAGAAGTCCTGCAATTAAATTATTATTTCCATCATATACATCCGCAAAAGCGTTGACTGCAGCAATCGCACCCACTTGAATTTCACCATCTGAACAAGCAAATGCCCCGAGTCCACTCTTCATTGCACGGTTAATACCATAATACTTTCCAACCGATGCCCCAGTTCCAGCACCGTAGTTTCCATGACGAAGTGGCGCGCCGTTATACGCATTATGAACAGCACGAACGCCCATTGCTCGATCCGGACGAACCGTCGAATCTCCAACATTGAGGTCAAAGAGAGACGCTTGACATACGATGGGAACACGAATGTTGCCAAATTGATGTCCGATAGACATATCTTCCAGCTCACGCATAACGCCGGAACCTGCTTCCAATCCAAACGCACTTCCACCGCTCAAAACGACGGCTTGAATCTTATCTACCGTATTCTCGGAACGAAGAAGCTCTGTCTCTCTCGTCGCTGGACTACCGCCACGAACACTAACGCCAGCCGTCGCACCGCTTTCCGCGATGACTACTGTGCATCCAGTTCCGGCTTCTGCATTCTCTGCGTTTCCGATTCGAAAGCCTTTAATATCATCAATATCAATTTTCGTAAACATAGCGACTCCTTTATGGACTCAATATCGATAAAAACCTAAAATTAATTATATACAAAATATAATCAAGTAGCCACCTTTTTTTGATAATAATCAAACATAAGAAAAACCTACCGCTCAAACGATAGGTTTTTATCCGCAATTGTACTTTTTTAAATAAACCGGAGTACCGTCAGAACCTGAAATTGACGCCCTATCGATTCGATAAGGTGGGTAAAACCTGTCATGGCTTCTGAGGTCCCTATACCGGGCATGTCATCCACTTCCGAACTCGGAATCCCAATGCAATTGTGTAGGTTCAATTTACACGAACCAACGCATACTCCAGAATATAATACACTACTACAGATGTTGTAATTAGTCGAAGCAATTATTCCTTCGAATTACTCTTCATCAAGTTCACAGTTATAATGAACCTTCTGAACATCATCGTTGTCTTCCAACGAATTAATCAGCTTTGTGAGTGGCTTCATAACTTCAGGATCAACGGTTGCTTCAATGGAAGGAATGAACTCCAGGTCAGAATCAGCGATTTCGTAACCGGCATTCTGAAGAGCTTCCAATACTGCATGGAAATCAGATGGTTCTGTACGGATTTCGAAGTTATCCTCATTGACAATCATGTCTTCTGCACCAGCTTCGAGTGCCTCCATCATAACTTCTTCTTCATCCATACCATCTTTCTTCTCAATATAGATGGTTCCTTTACGGGAGAACATATACGATACGCATCCTGGTGTTCCCAGATTTCCACCATTTTTATCAAAGATGGAACGAACGAATGCTGCAGTACGATTCTTATTATCTGTCAGTGCTTCTACGATGATTGCAACACCAGAAGGACCATATCCTTCGAAAGTAAGTTCTTCATACGACTCACCTTCCAATTCTCCGGTACCTTTCTTGATGGCACGGTTGATGTTATCATTCGGCATGCCAATGGACTTTGCCTTATCAATTGCAACACGGAGTGAAGAGTTGAATTCCGGATCTCCGCCCTCTTTTGCTGCTACAATAATTTGTCTTGTATACTTCGTGAACATTGCTGCTCTGCGAGCATCCTGTGCTGACTTTCTGCCAGCGATTGTACCATGTCTACCCAATGGTGGACCTCCTATCTTCCTTAATTTCTGTTTAATTATACATCAACATACTGTTGATTACAAGGAAGGCATGCATTATGCATCTTTTTCTTCCTTTTCAAGATTCTTAAATGCAGTTGCCATCATCATCTTGATACGGTTGAGCTGATTGACATCACTCGCACCCGGATCGTAGTCAATCGCAACAATATTTGCATCCTTATCATAGCTTCGAAGAGCCTTAATCATGCCCTTACCAGCGACGTGGTTCGGGAGACAAGCAAACGGCTGAAGACAAAGAATGTTCTTGACACCTTCATTAATCAAGTCGACCATTTCACCCGTGAGCAGCCAGCCTTCGCCACACTGGTTACCAACCGAAATAATTTTCTCAGCATTCGCAGCGGTTTCTTCAATGTACGCATCCGCATCAAATCGCTTACTCTTACGGCACGCTTTACGAACGTTATCGCGGTAGAACTCAATTGCTTTTAGCAGGAGCTTATTGACAACCATTTCTTTGCGTGTGCCGGACAAATTGTCATAATTGAAAATCTTATTGACAAAAGTATATTCGAAGAAGTCAATCATGCTCGGCACAACGGCTTCGCCACCTTCGGATTCAATCAATTCAACTAAGTTGTTGTTCGCATTCGGATGATATTTCACCAGAATTTCACCAACAATACCTACACGTGGTTTCTTCACATCTTCGTGAATTGGCAGGTTGTCGAAGTCCTTAATGATTAGTTCAATATTGCGCTTGAATTCACCGAGCTTCATGTCCATCACGTTCTTAATGATGCGGTCAAACCATGAATTCATCAAAGCATTCGCACTACCAGGTACCATTTCATAAGGTCGTACGCGATAGAGACACTTCATCATCAAGTCCCCATAAGATACGGCATATATTAACCGAACCATCATTTTGATGGAAATCTTAAAACCAGGGTTTGCCTCCAAACCAACCATGTTAAAGGAGATGACCGGAACCTGTTCCATGCCGAGGTCCTTAAGTGCCTTACGGAGCAATGCTACGTAGTTGCTGGCGCGGCATCCGCCGCCTGTCTGTGACATGAATACGCCGACTTTGTTCAAATCGTATTCTCCAGATTTGAGTGCAGAAATAATCTGTCCTAGAGTAACAATGGTCGGATAACATGCGTCATTGTTGATGTAACGTAAACCTTCTTCTTCCGCATTCTTTGTTACTTTTGGAAGGAGGACGGCTTTGTATCCTTCTTTTTCCAGAATCGCTTCAAAATACTGGAAGTGAATCGGGGACATCTGCGGAACGAGGAGTGTATATCCTTCGTCTTTCATTTCCTTCGTAAAGAGGACGCGTTCATACGGTCTCGACTCTTTTCTGGTATGAATGCCCGATTTCTGGCGTTCATCAAGAGCGGCCTTCAAAGAACGAATTCGGATCTTTGCTGAACCTAGGTTGGACCCTTCGTCAATTTTCAGCACTGTATATAGCTTATTATTCTGACCGAGCAATTCATCAACTTCATCCGTAGTTACCGCATCCAGACCGCAGCCGAACGAGTTGAGCTGAACAACATCGAGATCATCCCGCTGCCCAGCAAACACTGCTGCCTTATAGAGTCTGGAGTGGTACACCCACTGGTCCAAAATACGAATTGGACGTGGGAACTCCGCAAGTCCGCTGACAGAATCTTCCGTCAATACAACCATGCCTTGCTGGTTGATAACATTGTCGATTCCATGGTTAACTTCTGGATCCAAATGATATGGACGACCCGACAATACAATACCATGAACATCGTGCTCTTCCATATATTTCAGCGCATCTTGTCCCATACGCTGTACGGTCTGCTTAAATTCTCGATAAGCAAGTCGACCAGCTAACATGGCATTAGAAATTTCCGACTTCGTCAAATTGAGCGAGAACAGTTTGTAGACACGATGATCCACAAGATCATATGTATCAATAATATTCTTAACACTCTCATTATCAATGCGACGCTTTCCGGAGAAGAATTTGGTCATCTCACGAACAAAACGTTCATCATTATCATACGGAACAAACGGATGATAGAACTCTACTTCATTTTCGCAGAAATACTCCGCCATGTTTTTGTCGATTACTTCCGGATATGTAGCAACAATTGGGCAATTGTAATGATTTGGTGCGGTCACATCTTCATTATTCTCGTAATTGATGCATGGATAGAAAATTCTTTTAACATCATGTTCTACCAGCCACTTGATGTGTCCGTGAACCAGTTTTGCTGGATAGCAAGCTGTATCCGACGAAATCGTATCCATACCGTTCTCATACATTTTCTTGTTGCTCGGAGGACTCAGGACGACACGGAAGCCCAGCTTGGTAAAGAACGCATGCCAGAACGGATAATCCTCATACATATTCAGTACTCTCGGAATACCGATTACACCCTTCGGGGCCTGATCCGGTTCCAGAACGGGACGATTAAATAGCGCTTCAAACTTCGATTGATACAAGTTCGGAAGGTCATTCTTCGTGGTAGCCATTCCGGCGCCCTTCTCGCATCGGTTACCCGTCACGTAACGACTGCCGTCCGAGAACTTGGAAATCGTAAGAATACAATTGTTTCCACACCCGTGGCAACGGCCATTGCTGGTCGTTACAGCGAACGAATCAATTTCATCCAGCGAAAGAATGGTCGACTTCTCGCCTTCCACATATTCATCGCATCCGATAATTGCGGCACCATAGGCACCCATAAGTCCAGAAATGTCCGAACGAACGACATTCTTACCAAGAATCATTTCGATTCCGCGAAGAACTGCCTCGTTCATGAATGTTCCGCCCTGTACAACAACTTTGTCGCCAGTTTCTTTCGGGTTGCGCAGCTTAATTACCTTATACAAAGCATTTTTAATAACAGATAAAGACAGTCCAGCAGAGATGTCCGCAATCGTTGCCCCTTCTTTCTGCGCCTGCTTTACTTTAGAGTTCATAAAAACAGTACATCTCGTACCAAGGTCGACCGGATTTTCTGCATGAAGCGCTTCACGGGCGAACTCAGGGACCTGTAAATCAACCGATTTCGCATAAGTTTCGATAAAGGAACCGCATCCAGCAGAACATGCCTCATTCAACATGATATTGCTGATGGCACCGTCTTTAATCTTCATGCACTTCATATCCTGACCACCAATGTCCAGAATGAACGTTACGCCAGGTAAAAACTGTTCCGCACCTTTGTAGTGTGCCATGGTCTCAATTTCGCCGGCATCAATCTTGTAAGCCGCACGAATCAAGCCTTCACCATATCCCGTTACAACAGCACGACCCACGTAAGCCTTCTCTGGAAGTTGACGGTACATTTCCGTCAGAATATTTCGAACAACCGAAAGTGGATCTCCTTCATTGCTCTGATAATGTTCGAAGATAAGTTCTTTATTTCGGTTAATCAATGCCGCTTTCGTAGTGGTCGAGCCTGCATCAATTCCGAGGAATACTGGCCCTTCTACGGACTGCAGATCACCGCGCTGTACCTTGGCCTTCGCATGACGTTCCTTGAATTCGATGTATTCTTGTTCATTTTGGAAGAGTGGCTGAAGGCGCTTGGTTCCATCCATTTGCGTAGAATCCGCGTTATTGATTTTATCTAACAAAGTCGAAATCGACGTATGGTCGGTTTCTTTCGCGAGAAGTGCCGCACCGATAGCGACAAAATAATTCGCATTGGGCGGGAAGATTACTTCATCATCAGTAAGGTTCAAAGTCTCAATAAAGCGTTTTCTTAGCTCCGATAAGAACTGAAGTGGACCACCAAGGAATGCAACATGACCCTTAATCGGGTGACCACATGCTAAGCCGCTAATCATCTGATTCACAACCGCCTGGAAAATGGACGCTGCAATATCCGAAGATTTTGCGCCATCGTTAATCAGTGGCTGAATATCCGTCTTTGCAAATACGCCGCAACGAGATGCAATGGGATAAATGGTTTCATAATCTTTCGCAAATTCATTCAAACCTGAAGCGTCCGTGTTCAGGAGAACAGCCATCTGGTCGATGAACGCGCCTGTACCACCAGCACATGTACCGTTCATTCGCTGCTCAACAGTTGAACCGTAGAATGTAATTTTCGCATCTTCACCGCCGAGTTCAATTGCAACATCTGTTTGAGGAATCAAAGTCTGAACCGCTTCGCTGCAAGCGATTACTTCCTGTTCGAATCGAATACCAAATAATTTTGCAAGCGAAAGTCCGCCCGATCCAGTAATGACTGCATCCAGCTCCATATCGCCCTTTTCGTTCTCAAGATCACGAAGAAGTTCTCCGACCTTCTCAAATACGTTCGACATGTGTCGCTCGTAACGGGAATAGAAGATTTCACCATTGTCGTCGAGTATCAATAATTTTACAGTTGTTGAACCTACGTCAATTCCAAGTCTCATATTTAAAAACAAGAACGATGCATTTCTGCATCGCATACCTCCTTTTATTTTAAAAAAAACGGGCAAACCATAAGCCGGGTTCTGTATTAAACGATCATCCATCTTGTACTGCAATTACTTACAGCATCCAGCGACTTACCTTAGGACCGCAGCGGGCAACTGCACGAATGGCCCGTTCTTAGTCTTGCTCCGGATGGGGTTTACACGGCCGCATTGTCTCCAATACGCCGGTGAGCTCTTACCTCACCATTTCAACCTTACCACGGCATTACCCGTTTCGGCGGAATGTTTCTGTTGCACTTT
>CAVFWT010000066.1:0-10473 GCA_963626305.1 bacterium
GTGCGGTAAACAGGATAAAAGAAACCATGATTTTCCAAGGGTCTCCGTGGGCCGCCTTCGCAGCACGAATAGCAATGTATTCGAACATGCCGGATTGACGCACGACGGCAACAAATACCATCATTCCAACCAGAACCCCGATGGTGTTAAAGTCGATGTAGGAAAGAGCTTTATCCGCCGACATAACGCCTGCCAGAATCAACACAATTGCGCCTGCCATTGCCGCTGCCGTACGATGTACTCTTTCTGAGATGATCAGCAGTATTACGACCAAAAATACTGCGATTGCAATAGTCTTCATCGTATTCCTCCTCTTTCTTTTCAAAATATATTATGTGGCTCCCCAACTAAGCCACATCTTTTACACAACTAGTTATTATAGTCCTCTAATTTAAATAATCAACCACTTTAAAAAATTTTGTGTGGTCACTTTTTTGTACAAAAAAAGTGCGACAGAATCACTCTATCGCACTTCTATAAGTTATGTTCCTAACGCTCTATAGACCTTGAATTTTGTGGTTTTTATGACAATCTATTAATTCAGGCTCTGGATGATTATGCTAGCTCACCCGGAGTGCTAAGTGCAATTTCCGAACTCTAATTCCGCTCTAATCTAGCTCCAGGTTGTCACTTTAAATTGTCATTAGAAACGGCCTTTAATGTATTCCCACAGGAATGATCGAAACTCCTTTCCGAAGATAAAGTCATGCATTCCCGTTACACTGTTAACGCTATTCAGGAATACCGAAATAAGGAACCCGCTGACGAGCAAAAGAATAATCGTCGCAACTGGAATATCTACGCGGCCTTCGTCTTGCTTCTTCTTACGGCGCCAAAGTACATATAGAATTTCCATCAAGATAGTAAACAGCAAAATAAAGACTGCACACAACGTGATGTCGACCGACATGCTGTTGATTTCATCGCCATCCAGAAAATCCATGCTGAGATGTCCCACCATTATACCGATAATTAGCAGTACCACGCCAAAGAAATATTCACTACGCGCTGGTTTCTTCATTGTTCCTCCGTGTTCCTTCTGGGGAATCCACACTTCCCGTATTGTCCCCGTTCCATTTCGTTCTGAAAAAATAATGCTTTTATCCTATCATCACTAATTATCCAAAGTCAATAGAGGCAGCCATACTAGATGGCCGCCTCTATCTCTTGCAAAATATGTCTCAAACTTCAACTCTCTAGTCGATTACTTTCCGGCACAAGCCTCTGTCAGCAATTCGCCCAGAATCTTAATTCCTTCGTCAATCTTCTCCTTCGATGCGTTGGTGAAGTTCAGGCGCATGGTATTTACATCTTTCTCGTCTACATAGAATGGATCGCCCGGTACGTAAGCAACGCCTCTCTTCGCAGCTTCTGGGAAGAGTTCTGCAGCGCTAACGCCTTCTGGCAGTGTTGCCCAGATGAACATACCGCCGTCTGGTCTGGTGTACTGTACGCAATCCGGGAAGTACTTGTCCATTGCATCCAGCATGTATTCACACTGCTGCTTGTAGAGATCCTGGATTTCCTTCTCGTGTTCTTCCTGCTCGTTGTTGAGGAGATAATCGTACAGAACGTACTGCGAGAAAATGTTCGTGTGCAGTGTCGCTGCCTCCAGCGCCTTTGTCAGGTAGGAAGCCAGTTCCTTGTTCTCTGTTACAACATAACCAACACGCATTCCCGGTGTAGCAACCTTGGAGAATGTGCCCAGCAGAGCAGCGATTGGCAGCTTCTTGAGTCCGATGTAGGATGGCTTCTCACCAACGAAACGGAGCTTTCCATATGGATCGTCTTCGATAACAACAACATCGTACTTCTTCAGAACTTCGGAAACCTTTGCTCTGTTCTCCTCTGTATAAGTCAATCCGGTTGGGTTCTGGAATTCCGGAACCATGTATACCATCTTAATCTTATCGCCGTACTTCTCCAGTGTTTCTTCCAGCTCATCAATGTCCAAACCATCTTCATTCAGTGTAACTGGATAATAAGTTGGAGAGAACTGATCAAATGCGTTCAGTGCGCCCAGGTAGCTTGGCTTCTCAATCAGGATGCCGTCTCCTTCATCGAGGAACAGCTTACAGAAGAGGTCCAGTGCCTGCTGCGAACCAGTGGTGATAACGATGTTATCCTGATCCATCTCGGTTCCATACTTTCTGTTGAAAGACTCTGCAATCAGCTGTCTCAGTGCTGGCAGGCCCTGTGCGTTGGAGTACTGGAACGCTCTGGATTCATACTTGTCAATGACGTTGTTGCAAGATTCCTTCAATGCATCCATTGGGAAAGACTTCGGATTAGGAAGTCCGCCTGCAAAGGAAATGATGTTCGGATCTGCAGCGGCAGTCAGGATAACCCCCAAGAATCCTTCTTCAAGATTAGCATACGGCTTAGATAATAATTCTTTCATGATAAAAACCCCTACTCTCTTTATAAAATATATGCGCATACGCGCTTTTTCATCAATTGTTATGAAAATTATACTCTCTTAATATAGGCATTTCAAGATGTTATTTGTATTAAAATTCGAAATTTCGCCCCTCAAATTGTGTCAATTTACAATTAATTTTGATAAAAAAAGAATCGGAAGTGCCATGCATTTCCGATTCTGCGATTGGAGCTGCTGGCGAGAATCGAACTCGCAACCCCTTCATTACGAGTGAAGTGCTCTACCATTGAGCCACAGCAGCATACTCATCCTAAGTCGCTAAATTATTATACATGAATCATATTCCGAATGCAAGGAAGAATCTATCGAGAAATATCGTAATTGTACACGGATTACAGCGTCTTTCGAAACCGTTTCCTACTGTCAAGTATACCACTCAAACCGATCCGCTTCCGGCTATGTATTTCGCCTTCGATGCACGGGAAGGATGTTGCCAAATCTACAAGGCTTGGAGTAAGATAGAAATGGTCGACTGTATCACGGTTGCCCCACTATATTAATTGAAGATTCTATTAGAGAAAGGACGACGGCAAGGCTTCCATTGAGCGAGTTTTTCCTCCGCTTCGATTTTCCCTGCCGCACCAACGAAATGAAAAAGAAAGTATGTATTATTTACACGGGTGGAACCATCGGTATGGTTCCAAGTGAAGATGGTTATCAGCCGAAAGAAGGATATTTCCTCGGCGAACTTCAAAAAATTCAAGACCTCTATTCCGACAAAATGCCGGATTGGGATCTCATCGAATACGCACCGCTTCTCGATTCTTCGAACATGACATACAAGCAGTGGAATCAGATTGCGGACACCATTCAGGAGAACTACAACAAATACGATGGTTTCGTTGTACTGCACGGCACTGATACCATGGCATATAGTGCCTCTGCACTTTCCTTCATGCTTGAGGGATTGAACAAGCCGGTCATCTTCACCGGATCGCAAATTCCGCTCTGCGAGCTCCGTTCCGACGGTCGTGACAATTTGATTACATCGCTTTTGATTGCAGCAAATGACGAGATTTGCGAGGTATGCCTCTACTTCGGTAACCATCTCCTGCGAGGAAACCGGGCGGTCAAAGATTCTGCCGATGGGCTCATCGCCTTCTCGTCACCAAACTACCCGATTCTGGCAAAGGCCGGAATTTCGATTGAATACTTCCAGACCCGACTGCTTCCAAAACCAAAGGAACCATTCCGCGTCACGAAGATGAAACCGGCTTCGATTGGCGTCATCAAGATGTTCCCAGGCATTCACTTCGACCTGTTTGCGCCGATTGTGAACAAGGACCTGCAAGGCTTGGTTCTCGAGACCTTCGGTACCGGCAACATTCCGAATTACGACGAAGCACTTCCTCCGCTAATTCGCAAGGCCATCGAGAACGACACGGCGGTCATCGTCTGCACCCAGTGTATGCAGGGAACCGTCCGTCTCGGCACTTACGAGACGAGCTCTGAACTCGCCAAAGCAGGTGCTGCCAGCGGTTACAATATGACAACCGAAGCGACCGTCACCAAGCTGCAATACCTCTTCAGCAAGGGATTCACTTCTTCCGAAGTTCGCGCTTGGATGGAATCGGATCTGCGAGGAGAACTCACCATTGGATAGAAGCAATTCGTCAAAAGAACGTTCGAACGAGAACCACCGTTCAACGAAACAACACGCAATCATTCCGATATTTATTCCGCACAAAGGTTGCCCGAACGATTGTGTCTTCTGCAATCAGCGAAAAATCACCGCACGCACTGACGACGTAACACCAGCAGATGTACGCCAGACCATTGACACCTGGCTCACTACGCTTCATGATGTGCCGACGGTGGAGGTTGCATTCTACGGAGGTAGTTTTACCGGGCTCACAATTCTAGAGCAGAATTCTTACCTGGATGTAGCACTCGAATACAAGAACGCCGGTAAAATTAAGAAATTACATCTCTCTACCAGGCCCGACTATATTAACGAAGGAATTCTAGATAACTTGCGTGAACACGGTGTCGATACCATCGAGCTTGGCGTCCAGTCTTTTGACGATGAGGTGCTATGGAAGAGTAACCGCGGACACACCGTGCAGCAAGTCTACGACGCGGTTGCATTGATAGAAGAATACGGATTTGAGCTTGGCATCCAGCTGATGATTGGACTTCCCGGCGACTCCATGGAGAGCTGCATTTTCTCGGCGAAAGAAACCGCGCGCCTTCATCCAGAGCTTTGTCGCCTCTACCCCACCATCGTGCTGGACGAGACGAAGCTCTACGAAGATTATCTGAATGGAACGTATCAGCCACTTTCTCGAGAGGAAGCCGTCGAGCGTACGAAAGAGATGTACAAGATTCTGGACGATGCCAATATTACCATCATGCGTGTCGGCCTGAAGAGCACGGATATCATCGGGGATGGCGGCGCCATCAACGGTGGCACGTATCACCCGGCTTTCCGGCAGCTGGTGGAAGGCGCAATTGCGAGAGAGCGAATCGATGCACTCCTCGAAAGCCTGTGCGAGGGAAAATGTGCTTTTAGCGAGAAGAGATGCAAAGTTGATGTATTTTCGAACGGGAAATGGTATTCTAATATGGTAGGCAATAAAGCGGAGAACAAGCTTTATTTTGAAGAAAAATATCCAATGATGAACATCAAGTTCCGACGGGATGAATCGCTTCCCGACGGGAATTTCCGAGCATCAACGAAGGAGGAATAGAATGGATAAGGAAAGAGCAATACTAACTGTAACCGGTAAGGACACGGTGGGAATTCTCGCCGCCGCTTCGGCGAAATGCGCTGAGGCTCACGCGAATGTCATTGAGATGACGCAGGCGGTCAAAGTAGGATTCTTCACGATGATGATGATTATCGAAGTGAATGGCATGACGCAGACATTGGATGAGCTGCAAAGTGCTATTCAGGAAGCCCTTCCGACCATGGATGTACACGTAATGCATGAGAATATTTTTGAAGCTATGCACCGCATCTAGGTTTGAACAGGAAGGAGCAATATCGAATGTATACAACGAACAGTGCGGATATCATGGAAACTATTTCCATGATTCGCGATCAGAATCTGGATGTTCGTACGACCACCATGGGAATTTCCCTGCTGGACTGTGCGGACAGCGATATCGACAAGTCTTGTGACAAGGTCTATGACAAAATCTGCCGCAAAGCGGAGAACCTCGTGGCAACAGGCGAGGCCTTGACAAAGAAATACGGCATTCCGATTGTCAACAAGAGAGTGTCCGTCACGCCGATTTCCATGCTGGTTGGCGTGTCCGGCGGAGACCCGGTCAAATATGCAAAAGTGCTCGACCGCGCTGCGCATACAGTTGGCATTAACTTTATCGGTGGTTATTCGGCGCTAGTACAGAAGGGCTTCAGTGCCGGCGACCATGAATTGATTGAGTCCATCCCAGAAGCGCTAGCAGAGACCGAACTGGTCTGCTCTTCTGTGAACATCGGTTCCACCAAAGCCGGCATCAACATGGATGCTGTTGCGCTGATGGGTCACCAGGTTCGCAAGGCCGCCGAACTGACCAAAGATAATCAGTGTATGGGTGCAGCAAAGCTCGTCGTATTCTGCAACGCAGTGGAAGACAATCCATTCATGGCAGGTGCTTTCCACGGCGTCGGTGAAGCGGATACCGTTCTCAGTGTCGGCGTATCGGGGCCGGGCGTTGTTCGCTCCGTACTTCACGACTTGCCGAATGACGCACCGCTGAACGAAGTCGCTGAAACCATTAAGAAAACTGCTTTTAAAATCACTCGTGTCGGTCAGCTCGTCGGTTCCGAGGCAGCAGCCGCACTTGGCGTACCATTCGGTATCGTCGACCTCTCCCTCGCACCAACACCTGCGATTGGCGACTCGGTGGCTCGCATTCTCGAGGAAATTGGTCTTGAACAGTGCGGAACCCATGGTACCACTGCTGCTCTGGCGATGCTGAACGATGCCGTCAAGAAAGGCGGTGTTATGGCTTCCTCTAGCGTAGGCGGACTGTCTGGTGCATTCATTCCGGTCAGCGAAGATGAAGGAATGATTGCTGCCGCAAGAAGTGGAAACCTGGTTCTCGAGAAGCTTGAGGCAATGACCGCCGTATGCTCAGTCGGGCTTGACATGATTGTCATTCCGGGAGACACTTCTGCAGAAACAATTTCTGCCATTATCGCAGACGAAGCAGCCATCGGCATGGTCAACTCGAAGACGACCGCCGTTCGCGTTATTCCAGCTATCGGTCTGAAGAGTGGCGAAGAGCTGAATTTCGGTGGACTCCTCGGTTATGGACCGGTTATGGATCTTAAGAATCCATCCCCTGCGAAAATGATTCGCCGCGGCGGACGTATTCCGGCACCACTGCAAAGTTTGAAGAACTAAACGCAAAACTTAACCGTGCTAAATATCAAAGGATTCGGACATACTCCGAATCCTTTTTTCGTAATTAAAAAACAGTCTTCCTCGTTGCTCGCAAGCAACTCGGAAGACCGTTTTATAGTGCTTTATTTTATATTATTTCACAGTAGTTATTTCATATAGCAACTCTGGATTATTCCGCTTCCAAACCTTCGCGAACTTCTTCTTCGGTCTCCTCGATTTCCGGATCTTTCGTCGACCAAGTGTCCCATAGCGTAATAATCGAAGCGCCAATCAGTAATACGATTCCAACAACCGTGTTCCAATAGATACTCTCGTGGAGAATCAGAATCGACAGCACCGGAGCAATCGCCGGCTTAATGAAGAACGCAATCGACCCTGTCGTCGCATCCGAATAGCGGATCGCGAGGAAGTAGAAAAGATAACCTAGACCGGTTACCACAATTCCGCAATACAACAATACCAGTGGTTGTACGGTGATGTTCGCTACAACAGGACGCTTCATTACAATCAGGATAACCAGAAGCACCAGTGAGCCCAGGATAAAAGAAATGCTCGTCTGTGCGAAAGTTCCGATTCGACCGATGGTTCTTTTACCCATTACGGTATATGCGGCGAATGTAACTGAAGCGAGCAACATGACTGCCATTCCGAAGACCGTATTTCCCGGCTGTACGTCCCACGGACGAATCATGAAGACCGCTGCAACAATGCCAATGGCAAAGGCAACGCCTTTCGCTTTGTCCATTTTCTCGGTGGTGAAGATGTGGGCAATCACCATGGTGAAAAGTGGGTTCAAGCAAATCAGTGCAGCTGCAGTCGACGCATTGCAATGCTGAACGCCAATCTGGAACGAAAGCATACTGATGGCGATTCCCATGATGCCTACGAGCAGGAGCCATAGCAAATCGCTCTTCGAGATCTGGATGTGATTCTTTCTGATTTCCGCAATTCCGAATGGTGCCAATACGAGACCGCCAATAAAGAATCGCAGAAATGTTAATTGAATCGAATCAAATGTACTTCCTGCAATTTTTAGGGCGATTTCCATCGTGCCAAACAAGAATGCGGTAAGAATGATGTACGTGACGACTTTTTTCATAGTTTACCTTCTTTCAACATTCTTCCCATTTATTTTAACATTTTCTATAGTACGCCCCTCGCGTGCATTGTTCAAGGTTCGTACAGAAATATATGCAAGGTTTTTGTAACCTGGTACACTATTTCGTCTCGGTCACATTTTCATCCGGTTTCATTCCGATGGATGGGAATTTCGGCAAAGCGGCCCCAACGAAGGATTTGAGAACATCGGTTATGATGTTACGTTCTTCTTCATCGAGATCTCGGAGTGATGATACCATCTTCGCAATTTCGCTAAAGTTCAAGACTTTCAAGTTGCTCAAATCGTTGATTCCGTTCTGCTGAACAATATCGAACAAGGCGTCGATGAACACCTTGCGCTTGTTATCATCGACATTCTGGAGCCATTCGCGAACGGTACGATTCATGTACTTTCCACCCGCGTCAATCTCCTCTAAGTAAACGAAATCTGTGGAGCCATCCTCTGCTTTGTTCAGCTGCCATGAGAACGCCACGTGCTGCATAATGCCAAACGCATCGCTCTGCACAACCTGATAATCGTCATCATTCTGCATCAGCATGCCGATGATGGAAGACTGCGGTACCAGCTTATGAACCGGCATCTGCTTCGCATCTCTCACCTGTTTTAGCTTCTCTTCCACTTCGTCCCGAAATCCCGGACCATCCAAGCTGTATACGCCCAGAATTCTCGGATGTATGGACGGATTGCACATGAGCCCGCCATAGACGGCAAGGTTTCCACCCTTCGAGTGTCCGCCAATATAGAGTTTTCGTTTCTTTCCAAGGAAGTTCGCATCCCCGTAATTTCGCTCAATGTATGCCACTGCCGCGCCCTGCGAAGGCACTTCGTTCATGTACGAGAGATTGAAGTCTTCTTTCCATCCCATTAATGATCCATCCGTTCCGCGGAATGCAACGAAATCTGTATCCGGCAACAACTGGAAAATCATTGCCCCGAATTGCATCTCGCGGTTATCGTCAGAATCGCCAACGATATCCCGAATGACCACATCGCGATAACGCCTGCTCGCACACATAAACGCCATCAGATCCAGATTCTCTTTATCCGTAATTCCATCGAAGAACATCTTGTCAAAACTTTCGTTGCGAAAGAAGTCCTTCACTGTATAGCCATTTCGAAGCCAATCCTGAATGCCTCGTTCTTCGGGTATGGCAAATTCCAGTCTGCAATACGAGAGCTGACTCAGCACCAAGCTATCCACCGGTCCGAATGGCACTTCGTCAAAAGTAGCTTGCATCTGTACAACGTAATCGAAAATGTTCATAGTTGAACGCCTCCTCATCGGTTGATTCATTAATTTGATGAATTATCTATGCATATATTAATCGTCTATGCGTTATCCCTGCACCGTCTTACAGCGCGTTTCAATCAATCGTTCCACTTCGGCGAGATCCGCCTCACGAGCCAGAATCTCCAGCACATCTCCGCCACGAAGAATGGTATGCCCGTCGGGAATGAATTCTTCTTCCTCTCGGATAACGGAAACAATCAATGTACCAATTGGCAGCCCCATTTCCATTACCATTCTGCCATCCATATCCGAACCCGGATGAATGATGTCGTCCACGATGGTCTTCCGCTGTCCCGAAAGTTTGTATTGTGCAGATTTTCCGCGGTTCATCAGCTGCGTGTAGATTGGTTCCGTGCCCATGGCTTCCGAGATTACATACGCAATCAAGGACACCATCACCATCGGCAGAAGTGTCCGGAAATCACTCGTCATCTCAGTGATGAGAACCACGCCCGTCACCGGCGCATGGACGATTGCCGCAAAATATCCCGCCATCGCCAGGACGACGAACGCCTCAATATACTGGCTGTTGATTCCAACAATTGCTTCCAGTGCCCGTGAGTACACGCCACCCGTAACGGCACCGATTACCAACAGCGGAAGGAAAATTCCACCCGGCGCCGTCGTCCCGAAACTCATCGTAGAGAAAATGAACTTGACGATGAGCAAGATTACGAGTGCTTTTAAGGCGAAACTCCCTTGCGCGATTTCCCCCACCAGATTATTGCCGCTTCCCAGCGTAATCGGGTACAAGAAAAAGCAAACATATGCAACCGTCATTCCGACCATCAATTTCGAGAAGGTCGCAACATCGGTTTTGTGCGTAATGCGTCCCCTCTTCGTATTGATGTACTGACCGGATAGCAATCGCTGTGCGATTCCGTTCCCGAATCTCCCGACCGCATCAAAAATATCCTGCATCTTCGCAATCGTCCGATTATACAATGTCCCGAAGAATCCGAGAATTACGCCTAGAATCATGGCGAACCAATAATACTTCAGCGGCAACGAATGTTCGATTTCAAAACCGAATACTGGCTGAAGTCCGAGAATATGTGCGGTAACAAAATCCGAAGTTGTCGCCGCTGCCATGGTCGAAAGGAGCACTTCTGACGAAAAGTTGTGATACAGTTCTTCCAAGCAGAAAATGGTTCCTGCCAGGGGTGCGCCAAACGCCGCCGAAAGTCCAGCACCGGCACCGCAGCTCATGAGATATCGCTCTTCGGTGAGAACGCGCCGATTACTGCGTGCAAAACCTTTACCAACC